>CAZGGF010000139.1:0-6341 GCA_964524715.1 uncultured Verrucomicrobiota bacterium
TTTGGTGGGGATTCGCAGCGTACATCCTTGTGTTGGGGATCAAGGCGGAAGAGGGGATCGAGGATGTGGTCAACTGGGTGACCAAGGCTGCAATCATCACGGCCGTAGTGATTTACGCATGTCCAGCCCTTCGCGCCGCGCTCTCAACAGCGCGCCGCAGAAAACCAAGGCAGTCTCAGGTGAATGAAGACAGGCCCTTGGGTCGGATGCCGTTGGCGGTCGGACGGCGAGCCAGATGAAGCAGATCGGGGAGGGGAAGTTGGACAGGGTGTGCCATGGATGGAATCCTCCTGTGGTGTTGTTGTTGGGCGGGTGTTGGGGCCGGTAGATGAAGATTGCACATCTGATACCCTATCTGGGACGCGGGCAGGGCGGACCTGTTTTTGGAATGGCTGCCTACACCGCCGGATTGGCGGAAACGGGCTGCGAGGTTGAAGTCCTCAGCGCACACCGGGAAGCCGATGGTGAACAAATCCGGCTCGATCCGCGTGTGCGAACCATCATCAGTCAGCATTCCGGGTGGGGTTCTTTTCGCCGATGCGAAGAACTCTGGCGCATTTCGCAGACGGCGGGCTTCTCTGTGATCCACTCGCATGGCCTCTGGACGGATGTCAGCCGTCTGGCTGGCGCGTTGGCACGCGAGCAACGCATCCCTCACATCCTTGCTCCATGTGGCATGCTGACCCCGGATGCTTTGCGCTATCATTGGTGGAAAAAACTCCCTGTGAGACTCTGGTTTCAGACGAGGGTTTTGCGCGAGGCAGGTTGTTTGCACGCAAAATCGGAGAAGGAATTCGAGGATATACGCCGTTTTGGCCTTCGGAACCCGGTGGCAGTCATTGCGAACCCCATTCTGATGCCGCCACAGAGCGCCAGGATGCCGGCTGAGGAATTCCGTCGCGCCTTCCGCCTGCCTGCTGACAAAGGCATTCTCCTGTATCTGGGACGCCTCCACGCGGTCAAAGGCCTGCCGCGGCTCATCCAAGCGTGGGCGAAGCTGCGCCAGTTCCATGCGGATTGGAGCCTGGTCATTGCCGGGCCGGATGAACAAGGCTTCAGGCACGAACTCGAAACGGCTGTCTCGAGATTGGGTTGCGGGGAGGGCGTGACTTTTACAGGCGAACTGGACGATTTCAAAAAATGGGGAGCGTATGCGGCAGCCGGGCTTTTCGTGATGCCGAGTGATTTTGAGAACTTTGGGAACTCGATCGTGGAAGCCATGGTCGCTGGATTGCCGGTTGTCACAACCAAAGGCACTCCATGGAAGCAGCTCCCAGCGGAGAACGCAGGCTGGTGGGTTGACCCCACACCAGACGCGTTGGCAGGAGCCCTTCAGGAGGCGCTTAAAATGGCGCAGGACCGCAGGAAGGCGATGGGAGGGAATGCGACAAGGCTCGCAGCGGCATATCACCCGCAGCAGGCTGCCAATCGCCTCGTTCAAGTTTATCGCTGGCTGCTTGACCGGGGGGCTTCTCCCCCTGCATGTGTTCGACTGGACTGATTGCCGAAATCCACCCTTCAGGTGCGGACGAGAATGGTGTAAATGTGTGAAGTCGGGCATGTTGTCAGACCAAAGGACCGGAATGAACCTGACCAATTTTAGGAGCGAGTTGTCGTTTTGGAATCGCGCAGGGCGTGCCCTGTGGGGGATGGTGTGGTTGCTGTTATTTCGTCCCACTCCTCGTCTTCTGCACGGCTGGCGGGTGATGCTTCTGCGCGCATTTGGAGCAAAAATCGGACGGGGTGTCCGTGTGTATCCTTCGGCCCGGATTTACGCGCCATGGAATCTGCGGATGGGAGAATTCAGCATCCTCGGGGATTTCGTGAACTGCTACTGCGTGGGGTTGGTGGATATTGGAAGCCACGTTGTGGTCAGCCAGTACTCTTTTCTCTGCACAGCGACTCATGACTACGAGAAGGCCGAATTCCCGCTGGTTGTGGCCCCGATTCGAATCGGCGGGAAAAGCTGGATTGCGGTGGATGTTTACGTGGGCCCGGGAGTCAACATAGGGGAGGGGGTTGTGGTTGGGGCCCGATCCAGTGTTTTCAAGGACGTGGAGCCATGGCTGGTGGTGGGTGGAACGCCCGCCAAGGTGCTCAAGAACCGGCCGCAGCCCCGTTGAGCGTTCACGATGCGGTCCGCGCGCAGCGCGGCGCACGAAAGCTCCATCAAGGGTCCCGTCCATGGAAGAACAGAAGCGCTCATCTCACATGCGCCTGCTATTTTTCAATCGCTCATTTCATCCCGATATTGAAGCGACGGGACAACTGTTGACCGAACTCTGCCAGGATTTGAGCAGAGACCATGGAGTGGTGGTGGTCGCGGGACGGGGTTACAACACCGCGCGGTTTGGGTCATGGCTGCCGATCAAGCGAGAGCAGTTGGACAAGATTCGGATCCTGCGGGCGTACAATCCGCGCCTGAACAAGAAACGATTCCTCAGCCGGATTGTGAACCTGCTCTCGTATTACTGTTTCGGTTTTGTGGCGGGTTTGTTTGCCGGCAGGCCGGATGTTGTGATCGTCGAAACGGACCCGCCGGTGCTCGGGTTGGTCGGGTTGTTTTATGCGCGCTTGTATCGGGCGAAGTTCATCTTCTACGTCCAGGATCTTTTCCCGGATGTGGGTGTGGCGCTCGGGTCGCTGAAGCATCCATGGCTCGTCAGACTCCTGGCGGCCTGCACCCGGTGGACGCTGCGAGGAGCAGACAGGGTCGTCGTTCTGGCGGAGGATATGGCGGCGAGGATCCACGCGAAAGCGTGTTGTGACGACAGCCGGATTCGGGTGATCCCGAACTGGGTTGACACAACCAAGCTCCAGCCACTGGCTGGCGTGAACTCGTTTCGGCAGAAGCATCACTTGGAAGGCAAGTTCGTTGTGATGTTTTCCGGCAACCTTGGCCTCTCTCAGGACTTGGGACGCGTTGTGGAAATTGCAGCCAGCCTGGCCAGTCATGACAGGATACAGTTCGTGTTCATTGGCGAGGGTGCTGCAAAGGCCATGTTGATGAATCAGGCCGCGGCTTCACAGCTCACGAATGTCCGGTTCCTCCCCTACGAGCCCAAAGAGGCGCTCAGTGAATCACTCAGCGCGGCCGATGTCCACTTGGTGACGCTGAGACGCGGGGTTGCTGGGCTGATTGTGCCCAGCAAGGTCTATGGAATCATGGCGGCAGGCCGCCCCTTTATTGCGGCGGTCGAGGAGCATACCCATGTCGCCTCAGTCATTGAGCAACACGGGTGTGGTATTCGCGTGGATCCTGAGTCCACAGAGCAACTGAAGGCGGCGATTTTGAGGGCGGCGGAGAATCCCGGGATGCTTGCGAAAATGGGACAGCAAGGGCGGGAAGCAGCCGTCACATGCTTTGATCGGCAGGTTTCCGTTGGCAAGTTTCGCGCACTCCTGGCTGAAGTTGCCCATGGGTCAACCTCTTCTGATTGACAGGACGGCGGATTGGAAACGACGCAATATGTTGCAAAATGGGATGTTAGTTGGCTGGGATGGAGCGCAGTCTTGTCATTACGGGACATCTGGCTAGGATGGATGATTGAACTGGAGACAACGGAATCGTGACGTTGGGTCGTTTCAAGATTGATGGACTGTCATAGATGCTGAAATACCTGCTATTGCTGGCTGTCAGTTGCGGCCTTTCACTTGCGTTGACACCGCTGGTGAAGAAGATCGCGGTTCGATTCGGCGCCGTGGACATCCCCAACGGGCGGAAGGTCCATGAACACCCGATCCCGCGGCTCGGTGGTGTTGCGATTTTTGCCGCATTCAATCTGACGATGCTGTTGCTCGTTTCGCCGTATGGCGTGCTGTATGGCGGGTTCGTGCACGGGGCGAGTCATTGGTGGGTCGGCTTTCTGGCGGCATCGGCGATCGTCATCGCCGTGGGGATCATAGACGATCTGCGTCCTTTGGGTGTCGGGCTGAAATTCCTCTTGCAGGTGGTGGCGGCGTTGGTGGCGGTGTATCACGGATACAAGATCGATCAGATCGGCCTGCCGGGAGGTTACATGTGGCAGCTGGGGGTGTGGAGTGTTCCCATAACGGTCCTGTGGATCGTCGGGATTACGAACGCCTTCAACCTGATTGACGGGTTGGATGGTCTGGCCAGTGGCGTGGCGCTGATATCCACTCTTACGCTTGGGGGGATAGCCTTGCTGAATCAGCATATCGATCTGGCGCTGATTTCCTCGGCGCTTGCCGGGAGCGTGCTGGGTTTCATGCGTTACAATTTCCGCCCGGCCTCGATCTTCCTGGGCGATTCGGCCAGTTTGTTTCTGGGGTTCACATTGGCGGTCATGAGCATCTCGACGGCCTACAAGGCCCCCACAACGGCGTCCATCCTGATCCCTCTGCTGGCTTTCGGGCTTCCGATCATGGACACGGCGCTGTCGATGATACGGAGGTTCCTGCGCGTGACGCACGTGGTGGACACGAGCGAGCAGGGAAAACTGCGTTTCTTCTACATGCGGGGACGGAGCGTGTTCGAGGCGGATCGCGATCATGTGCATCATCGCCTTTTGAAACTCGGGATCAACCACCGTAACGCAGTCTTGACGCTCTACGGCGTCAGCGCGGCCGCGGGATGCGCTGCCTTGCTCGTATCGGCCGTGCGCGACGTGAATACAGCGTTGGTGCTGCTGGTGGGTGGCGGGGCGGCATGTGTTGCGATCCAGAAGCTGCGTTACCATGAGCTGCAACTGTTGCGCCGGGGCGTGTTTCTGCCGGCGATGAAGCAGCGGGTTCTTGGATATGAGTCGTTTCAGATACTGGTGGACATGATCATCGTGTCCGGAGCCTATTACCTGGCATGGTTGATTCGCGGGGAGGGTTCCTTCGAGCCGGCCTGCAAGGCGAGTTTCATCAAGAGTGTCCCGTGGCTTCTGTTGATCCAGCTTGGCGTGTTTTACGTGACCGGCTTGTATCGAATCAAATGGCAGCATGCCAGCATCCCGGACCTGCTGCACGTCATTCGTTCGGTGGTCCTGGGTTTCGTGGTTGGACTGACGGCCATTTACTATTTTCTGCCGGGCAGCTTCAGCCTGTCGGTCCTGATCATCCACTTCTTCGTCATGAGCGCATTCATATTGGGCGCGAGGTTCTCTTTGCGGTTGCTCGACTACTACGCCCAAAGGGATGTTGTGGGCGTGAAGCGGGCGCTTATTTACGGGGCGGGTCGCGCGGGTGGGATGTTGCTCCGCGAGATTCAAGCGAACAAGGAACATGCGCTGATCGTTGTAGGGTTCATCGATGACGATCTGAACAAGCAGGGGAAGCGATTCTACGGACATCCCATCCTGGGAACGGGCGCGGATGCTGAAGAAGTGATTCGAAAAACCGCAGTTCGGGAGTTGATCGTGGCTGTCAGTGATATGAGCAATGATCGCCTCGCGCAACTGGGACAGTACTGCGCCCGGAATGAAATCACCCTGCGCCGATTCCGGGTCAGCCTTCAGAAAATCAGCGGTATTCACGAGGCCGCCCAATCGGCCGCTCCAAAGAACTGAACAACAGCAGGGTCGCGGGTCTTATCCCTCTTCCTTCATCAGAAGGGAGGGGGATTTTTTTTGGTCTTCTGGAAATCCAGTGGGTTGCCGCAGCGAACCTGCCTTGATGGTCTTGCCTCACGCATGTGCTTGCGCGCTCGAACTCATGGGAGAACTGTGCTAGACAGATTCCCGCGGCAAACGAAGGACACGAAAAAAGAACATGCCGGACTGGTATTGCATACATACAAAGCCGAAGAAGGAATTGGCGGCCGAAACCTATTTTCGCGAGAAACTGGGTTTGGACGTTTACTACCCGCGGTTGAAGCGGCGGAAAACCATCCGCAGGGTCAAACGCTGGGTCGTGAGCCCGCTGTTTCCGCGGTATCTGTTTTGCCGGTTTGAACTGGCCGAGCACTACCGGACGGTGCGCTACGCGCGCGAGGTGATCGGCATTGTCAGCTTCGGTGAACGGCCGGCAGTCGTCGACGCGTCGGTCATCGACCAGCTCAAGACTTGGGCGGGCGAAGCCGTGGACGTTGTGACCATCCACTCGAACCCGAAGCCGGGCGAAGTGGTGGAGATTACTGACGGCGCGTTTCGAGGTCTCAAGGCGATCGTCGAGCGAGACATGAGCGACCAACAACGGGTTGCCCTGTTGCTGACGACGCTGGCGTACCGTGCCCGGATCGTGGTCAACCGCGACCAGATAGGGCCGGTCTCGTAAGTTGGTGGCGAACCCGCCAACTGTTTATCTTTGACCTCGGCATCGTAGCCCGCGACTCCGTCGCGGGATTGAACAATCACATGTCCCGCCACGGAAAGTCTGTGATTTTTTTCATGCAA
>CAZGGF010000140.1:0-6416 GCA_964524715.1 uncultured Verrucomicrobiota bacterium
GGGGCTTTCGTAAGCGGCTTGCCGCTTTCGGTGATGGCGTGGGCGTTCTGGGCAGGGACGAGTACGGTTGCGGTCGCGTTTGCAGGAAGGGTGACATCGAGGGTGAGTTTGTCGCGGGTGTGCTGCCCGCTAAACACGCGAAACATGCTAAAGCTCTCAAGTCAGTTCAGAGACGGTCCTCACCCAACCTGATGAACGGTGGACAATTCCTGCGCTAGCGTGGCACACATCTTTTTCGTGTGTTTAGCGTGTTTAGCGGGCAAGACAACTGCGGCTTCCATGTTCCATCGCTCTCAGATGCTGGTGGCGCCGTGCTTGATGGAGAAGCCCCACGACAGGAACGTGTCGTTGTGGATGAGCCGGCAGGCGACGGCATTGCGGCCGATCTGAGGCAGCGTGAGCATCTATGACATCAATTCGTCATGAGTCGCGAGTTGACGCCGGCGAGTCTAACCCCAGCGAGTCTTAGCCCTTCAAGTTCTCCGATGTCGCGGAGATGAGGGTCGTGCCCGCTTGACATACCAACTTCAGATAATCAACAAGATCACGTGGGGTAATCATGAGCCTAGTTCCAACCAAACACGTTGTGTTTGTAGCCTCAACATAACGCTGATCCACAACGGCACGCCGATGCACTATCAAATGCCTTTGCTGGCTAAGCATCCAGAGGCCTCGTTCGTTCAAGCTTTGCCGAATAGCCTCGTTATTCGGAAACAGCGCCAAGTAAACGGCCTTGATTGTCAGGAGGTCGCTCAAATCCTGTTGGTTCGCCAAAATTGTGCCCATTTTCGCCGACACGTCAAAACCATGTTCAGCGAGAAACTCTACAGAGAATTTTTGTTGTTCAAATCGTTTGCGTGTTGAAGCATCGCTGAGGAGCCTTTGTAACGCCTTTGGATTGACGTTTACGTATTGTTGAAAGATGTCGCGTGCCAAGACTTCAAAAGCACCCCACAGGAGAACAACTCCTTGGTGAAGCAATTCCGAGGCAGCATCGGCGCCTCCCTGCTCCTTGAACCCACTCAGGAGGAAGTGACAGATGTCTTCAGTAACAGTGTTTGTGCCATCAGACGTGGCAAGAAACTCCTGCATCCGCTCATCTGCCCGCTTGCCGGCGTGTGCGTCGCGTCGCCGCTCCAGAGCTTCCTCAGTTTCATTTTCCTCCTGCTCTATCATGCGTGCTCGGATACGTTCCGCGGTGCCAAATCTCCAGTAGTGCTGCCGGTGAACGCTCGTTGATGCCAACGTGAAAGGAATAGATACTGTTGATATCACTGCTGAAACATTGTGTGCAAATGCTCTGGCGATCTCAGCCATCGGTAACTCTGCGCCACTGGCGAGCTGGTTGACTTCAGCCATGAATGAACCTACATCGGGCGGAACGAAAAAATACGTCCGCATCTTCTCAACTGCAGAACCAGAGTCAGCATTCATTTTGTTCCTCTCGCACTGAAAAGATATCTCCCCGCCTCCACCTCCAGCACTGCGCGGTCGCCTTCCATGCGCAGGAACTTCACGCCGGACGCTTTCGCCAGCGGCTTGCCGCTCTCGGTGATGGCGTCGGCGCTCTTGGCGGGCACGAGGACGCTGACGCGCATGGCTACTTCTTGCGCCGCGTGATGTATTTGCCGGCCGCTTCCGCAATAACCTGCGGAGCCTTGGCGGTGTCCCGCGAGGCGTTGCGCTCTTTCGGCGGAAACTCGCGCACGAAGGACCATGAGACTTCGGCGGTCTGGCCGTTGTCGTAGTGAACGTAGAAGCCAATCCGACATTCCTCGTCGAGTTCCACGCGCTCGATATGAGCCTTCGGTAGAATCCGATTCGCCTTGCGGACTGAAGCGTGGGGTTCAAGGAAGCTGAGGCCATCCTCAAACTCCACGTCGAACGCGTCCTCCCATGCCAGATAACGCACAGCTTTGATGCGCACCATCTTGGCGGTGCCGAACGGCTTCTTCAGATTGCCCAACAGCTTCATATCCTGCCCTCGTGTTCGAGGTCTGCAATTACTTGTAGCAGTTTCCGGTCCGGTTTCCAATCGTCAGCTCTCCATGTCACTATTTCGCCGTCGTTCCAAACTTGTAGCTCCCCGCCTCCACCTCCAGCATGGCGTGGTCGCCTTCCATGCGCAGGAACTTCACGCCGGGGGCTTTCGCCAGCGGCTTGCCGCTTTCGGTGATCGCGTCGGCGCTCTTGGCGGGGACGAGAACGGTGGCGGTGGTGTTCGCGGGAATGGTGACGTTGAGGGTGAGTTTGTCGCCGCTCTTCTTCCACGCGGTCTCGATGCGGCCGCGAATGCTGTCGTAGCGGACGTCGGCACTGGTGAGCTTTCCGCCCGGCGTCGGGGCGATGACAATCTTCTTGTAGGCGGGGGCGTCGTTACGGATGCCGCCGATGTTCTCAACCATCCACTGATAGACCGCGCCGAAGCTATAGTGGGCAAAGCTGTTCATGCCGGGATCACCGAAGCCGGTCTCGGGCGTCCAGCCGTTCCAACGCTCCCAGATGCTGGTGGCGCCGTGTTTGATGGAGAAGCCCCACGACGGGAACGTGTCGTTGTGAATGAGCCGGTAAGCGACGTCGTTGCGGCCGATCTTCGCCAACGCGAGCATCAAGTCCTTGGTGCCGATGAAGCCGGTGCTGAGATGGCATTCACGCGCCTCAATGTTCTCAACGAGATACTTCGCGGCCAGCTTCGCCTTCTCGCCGTCCACAAGGCCGACGACGATCGCGAGCACGTAGCAGGTCTGCGTGTCACCTTTGATGCAACCGTCCCCGGCGACGTAGGCTTTGTTGAACGCGGCTTTGATCTGGGTGAACAAGTCGCGGTATTTGCCGGCGTCGTTGGTCTTGCCGAGCACCTCGGCGGCGCGTGACAGCAGCTTCGCGCTGTAGGCGAAGTAGGCGGTATAGATGATGTCCTTTGGCGTGTCGGCGTTGATGCTCAGCCAGTCGCCAAAGCAATGATACTTCGCCGGCGGCAACAGCTCTGGCGTGCTGCGCTTCTTGCAGAACTCGACGAACTTACACATCGCCGCGTAGTTCCGCTCCAACACGCGCCGGTCACCATAAACCTCGTAGATGGTCCACGGGCAAATGACGCCTGCTTCCTGCCATGCGGGACCGCCGTCGGGGCCGGCGACTTTCACCGGCGCGACCATCGGGAACTGGCCGTCCTCGCGCTGGCTGTCCTGGCAGAGGTCCACGAGCCACTTGTTGAAGAACGCCTGCACGTCGGTGTTGAGCGTGGCGGTGCGGACATAAACCTGCGCGTCGCCGGTCCAGCCGAGCCGCTCGTCACGCTGCGGACAATCGGTCGGGATGTCTATGAAGTTCATCCGCTGCGTCCAGTAGATGTTGCTGTGAAGCTGGTTCAACATCTTGTCGGAACAAACGAACTTGCCCGTCACCGGCGTATCGCTGCTGAGCGCAATGCCCACGACCGTATCAGGCGCGGGCTTCTGCTTCAGGCCGGTGATTTCGACGTATTGAAAACCGTGAAACGTGAACCGCGGCATCCAGACCTCGACGCCGCCACCGCGGCAAATGTAGGTGTCGGTGCAGCGCGCGCTGCGGAGATTGGTCGTGTAGATGGTGCCGTCAGGATTGAGCCGCTCGGCAAACCGCAGCACGATCTTCTGGCCGGGCGCGCCCTTTACCTTCAAGCGCGCGACGCCGGCGAAGTTCTGGCCCATGTTGAGCACATAGACGCCTTTCTTCGGCTCGGTGATCTTCCTTGCCTTCAACTCCGCGAACGCGACCACTGGCGGCCCTGGATGCGCCTCAACCTTCGGCTGCACCTCGCTGCTGCCGACGACGACCGGCTCCCACTTGCTGTCGTCGAAACCGGGCGCGTCCCAGCCGTTCATCGCGAGCCGCGCATCGTAGGTCTCACCCATCAGGAAATCGCTTTCAAGCAACGGGCCGGTCGCCGCCTTCCAGTTCGGCCCCGTGCCAACGACCGCAGACGAGCCGTCGGCAAACTCAATATTCAGTTGCGCGCGCACGCGGGGCAGCTTGCCGTAGTGGTCGCGATTGTTGCCGTAGCCGACATAGCCGCTGAACCAGCCGTCGGACAGCACCGTGCCGAGCGCGTTGTCGCCGGCGCGCACGAGTTTCGTCACGTCGTAGGCGCGGTAATAAACACGCTTCGTGTAATCAGTCCAACCGGGGTTGAACCAGGAGTCGTTGACGCGCTTGCCGTTGAGATGCACGTCGAAGATGCCAAGTCCCGTCGCGTAGAGCGTCGCGCACTTCACCGGCTTGTCGGCGCGGAAGGTCGTCCGCAAGAATGGTGGCGGCGGCAAGGTCACCGACAGCAGCTTCGCCTTCCCCCAAGGCTGCATTCCATAGTCGCCCAACACACGCGCGGCAGGCCACGTCGCGATATCCAGGTCACGTTTGTGCCAGTTCGCGCCGGGCGAAGCCGCGGTCTTCCATGAACTGTCCGTGACATGCGTGATCTTCTTCCCGTCGGCGGTGGTGATCACGATCCTGGCAATTAGTCCCGCCGGACCTTCGGTGGCATTCCAGACTTCCGCGCGCAGACTGTTGTCGCCTGCGCGGAGGCGCAGGGTCACGTCGGCAGCCTTGGCGCGCTGCCATCCGGCGCCGCTGGCGACCAAGTTCGAGTTGACCACGAACTTGTAGTTGTCGTCGGACAAGGCGAGCAGTTCGGCCTTGGCAATCTTGATATCGGCGGGCAACGCAAGCGTGGTAACAAAGAGCCGATGGCTCGGGGGAGCGTCCAACGGCTTATCGGCAGCATGCCAGATCCACTTCGCGCCCTCCAGCGGCGCGTCCGGCAACTCGGTGTTCAAGCGAGCCTTGTCGTAGCCGATCCACTCCGCCTTCCAATCCTCAGGCTTCAGCAGCCCCACCGTCCACGTCGCCGGCGCGCTCCACTCCGACGGCACGCCGTGACGATCCCACACCTTCACCTTCCAGAAACAACGCTGTCCCGACGCGAGCGGCGTGCCTGCATAGACCACGCAGGCCGTCTGGTCGCTTGCCACCTTGCCGCTATCCCACAGGTCGCCCGTCTTCTCCGCCAGCGCCGCCTCACTGCTGGCTACAAACACGCGATAAGCCACCTGCCGCTGTCCCCTTGCCGCTTCTCCCTTGCCACTTGCCTCAACGATCCAGCTCAACCGCGGCGCCGTCTCGCCGATGCCCACGGGGTTGACGCGGTACTCGCAACGAAGCAGGCCAGGCGTCAGGCCGGCCTTGACCGGCGCTGCTGGACAAACCGGTGCAAAAACAAATACGAGCGCAGTCAGGATGAGAAAGAATTTCGTTTTCATAGTCGTCAGGTTTCTTGTGAAGGTTCCAGCGGCAGAGGTCAATCTGTTTTCCCGTTTATCTCGAACAACCGCGGCGACGGACACGCTGGCGCGACCGCCTGCTGGAGGCAAGTTCTTCATCGCCTTCTGTCAAATTCTCAACACCCAAACGCTCAGCAACGTCACACACTTTTCGTCGGAACTCTTTGGAAGTCGGGCGGTTCAAAAGCCAAGCAACCGCAGCTTTCACTTCCGCCGGAGTCGGGTCAATCTCCACCAAATCGCGGAAGTGACGCAACGCTTCTGCCGGATCCTTATCGAGCGCACCCAGCAACTTGAGCGCAGCCAAGTCACGGCGATGAAGCCACAGCGCCCGCAGACATGGCCCAAACTCCATCCGCCGTGCCCGTTCAATTGCGCCCGGTGGCAAGCCCCAATTGGCATGAACCAGATTGGCTTTGTCGTTGAGCCAGTCTGATGGGAGGCGCAAATCAGTCGCGACACGTGCTACAGCCCCATACAACTCGCCACTGAACTCGCCTCCAACAATCCGCAGCGGTGCCCGACGG
Organism: uncultured Verrucomicrobiota bacterium; assembly: GCA_964524715.1. Taxonomy (GTDB): domain Bacteria; phylum Verrucomicrobiota; class Verrucomicrobiia; order CAIQCK01; family CAIQCK01; genus CAIQCK01. Next base: position 5,849 of record CAZGGF010000140.1, read on the forward strand.
CTGGTCAAACCCAACACATCCACGTCCTGTGTGCCGCGAACGAGCAAGTCCTGACAAGTCAACGCCGCGGCGCCGCACACCAGTAAAGACACCGGCTCCGCATGCTCCAGCGCCAACTGCCGCCCCAATGCTTCAAGCGCGGTAAGAATCTGTTGTTTGTCCCTGAACATCAGGCGCGCTCCAGCGGCTTGAACGTGCCCCCTTCCGGCTCATAGTAACCTTCCTGTTTGAGTCGGACGATGCGCTTCGAGCCTTTCGGGTAATGCTGCGCGTCGGGCAAATTTGCGAACGAGATCACCCAAAAGCAACGCGCTTCTTCGTCCCACCGGCCAATGTCACTGTTGCGCCCGATCCCGCGATACCACTGGCCGTCTTTCAACTCGATGATGGGAATAACGGCTTCTTCGGGCTTCCGGCCCCAACGCAGGAGCGCGTTCCGTCGTGCTGCCAGCCGCTTCGCCTCGGAACTGACACGGCCGCCACGCCGACCGATATGCGCATGGTGTTTGGAGATGATCGCTTTCACACCGACACTTTATGCCAAGCGGCTTGGCATGGCAACGGCTTT
>CAZGGF010000141.1:0-5708 GCA_964524715.1 uncultured Verrucomicrobiota bacterium
GGGTGTTGGGTTTCGGGAACCTTCATGATGCCCACGAGCTTAGATTCCGCTCACGGACCTGCAAGCCTTGCATGAAAAAAATCACAGACTTTCCGTGGCGGGACATCATCAATCATTCCCGTCACGGAGTGCCGGGCTGCAAATGATCGAATGCATGGAACCGGGCATGAAGCCAAGGTGGATCGCGGCCTCCGGACGCGATCATTCTTCTTCCCCAATACCAAGCGCGCCTGGAAGTCGCGCTCCACCTTTTCCTGCGGCGGTCTCCGGCTGCCGGCCTGCGTCACTGATTTCGACGGTCAGAGACCGTCGCTACAGACCTCACTTCTTGTGATACTCCTGCAGACTGCAGACCGTGATGCCGTGTTTCTTGAGGGCGGCGATGCCCTTGGCGGCTGCGGTGGCGCCGGTAAGGGTCGTCATAATCGGCACGCGGCATTGGACGGCGTACGAGCGGATTCTCACCTCGTCCTCGCGCGGGGCCTTGCTGCCGGAGGGGGTGTTGATGATAAGGGCGACTTCGCCATTCTTGAGCATGTCGAGAACGTTGGGGCGGCCTTCGGTAAGCTTGAAGAGCGCGGTGACGGGCACGCCGGCAGCCGTGAGTGCCTTGGCCGTGCCTTCGGTGGCAAAGAGACGGAAGCCGAGGGCGACGAAGCTCTTCGCGATCTTGGCAACGGCAGTCTTCTCGGCGTCGTGGACGCTGATGAAGACGTTGCCGGAGGTCGGCAACGCGACGCCCGCAGCCATCTGGCTCTTCGCATAAGCCAGGCCGAGGTCGGCGTCAATGCCCATGACCTCGCCGGTGCTCCTCATCTCCGGGCCGAGGATGATGTCCACGCCGAAGAATCGGTTGAAGGGGAAGACGCTCTCCTTGACGGAGTAGTACTTGGGCGTGATCTCCTTCGTGAATTTCAGTTCCTTCAGGGTCTTGCCGGTCATGACCTTGGAGGCGAGCTTGGCCAGGGGCGCGCCGATGGCTTTGCTGACAAACGGCACCGTGCGCGAGGCGCGGGGGTTGACCTCGAGGACATAGACGATGTCGTCCTTGACGGCATATTGCACGTTCATGAGGCCGACAACCTTCAGCTCGCGCGCCATCGCATCGGTGTAGTCGCGAATAGTTTGGAGGATCTTCTTGGATAGCGTGTGCGCCGGCAGGACCATCGCCGCGTCGCCGCTGTGGACGCCGGCAAACTCGATATGTTGCAGGATGCCGCCGATGACGACATGGCCGCCGTTGGGCAGGCCGATGTCGGCGATGCAATCCACGTCCACCTCGATGGCGTCATCGAGGAACTTATCCACGAGCACCGGCCGTTCCGGTGATGCCTCAACGGCGAAGCGCATATAATGGCGGAGGTCGCCTTCGTTATAGACGATCTGCATGGCGCGGCCACCGAGCACGAACGACGGCCGCACGAGCACGGGGTAGCCCAGCTTGGTGGCGGCAGCAATCGCCTCGGCTTCGTTGGTGGCGAGGCCGTTCGGCGGTTGCGGAATCTTCAGTTTGTCGAGCATTGCCGCAAACAACTTCCGGTCCTCGGCAATCTCGATGCTCTGCGGCGAAGTCCCAATAATGTTGACGCCGTGCCGCTGGAGGCCGAGGGCGAGATTGAGCGGCGTCTGCCCGCCAAATTGCGCGATGGCACCCCAGCATTTTTCACGCTCGTAGATGTTCAGCACGTCCTCAAGCGTGAGCGGCTCGAAATAAAGTTTGTCGCTGGTGTCGTAGTCGGTCGAGACGGTCTCCGGGTTGGAGTTGACCATGATCGTCTCGAAGCCGAGTTCCTTCAGCGCGAACGCGGCATGGACGCAGCAATAATCGAACTCAATGCCCTGCCCTATCCGGTTCGGGCCGCCGCCGAGGATCATGACCTTGCGCTTGTCGTTCTGGCGCGTCTCGTCCTCGTCGCCGTAGGTCGAGTAGTAGTAAGGCGTGTAGGCCTCGAACTCTGCCGCGCAGGTGTCCACGAGCCGGTAGGTTGGCACGATGCCAGCCTTCTCGCGCGCTGCACGCGCCACGTCCTCGGTGGAGCCGGTCAGGTTCGCGAGTTGCCGGTCGGAGAAGCCCATCTGCTTGGCTTTGAGCAGCCGGCCATCCAGCTTCTTCGCCTTCGCCAGCTCCGCCTCGAAGTCCACGATCTCCTTCATGTGGCTCAAGAACCAGCGGTCGATCTTCGTCAGGTCAAAAATCTGATCGATGGTCATGCCGGCGCGCATGGCGTGTCTCAGGAAGAAAATACGGTCGCCGTTGGGCGTGACGAGCTTCTTGGTGATCGCCTCCACCGGCAAAATTTCGTCGTCCTTGATGAGTTGGCCGTCGATGCGAACGGCCTTGCCATCGCCGCCGAGACCGAAGCGCCCCGTCTCCAGCGAGCGCAGCGCCTTCTGCAGCGACTCCTTGAACGTGCGGCCGATGGCCATTGCCTCGCCCACGCTCTTCATCTGCGTTGTCAGCGTCGGATCGGCCTTCGGGAATTTTTCAAACGTGAAACGCGGTATCTTCACGACGACGTAGTCGATGGTCGGCTCGAAACTTGCCGGCGTGGACTTCGTGATATCGTTGGGAATCTCGTCGAGCGTGTAACCGATGGCGAGCTTGGCGGCGATCTTCGCGATGGGAAACCCCGTGGCCTTCGATGCCAGCGCCGAGCTGCGGCTGACGCGAGGGTTCATCTCGATGATCGTCATGCGGCCGTTGTCGGGGTTGACGGCGAATTGAATGTTCGAGCCGCCGGTCTCGACGCCGATCTCGCGGATGCAGGCGAAGCTCGCGTCGCGCATCACCTGATACTCCTTGTCGGTGAGCGTCTGGATCGGAGCAACGGTGATGGAGTCGCCCGTGTGGACGCCCATCGGGTCGAAGTTCTCGATGGAACAGATGACGACGCAGTTGTCGGCGCGGTCACGCATGACCTCCATCTCAAACTCTTTCCAGCCGACGAGCGATTCCTCGATCAGGATCTCCGAGATGGGCGACAAATCCATGCCGCGCGCGGCCATCACTTCGAACTCCTCGCGGTTGTAAGCGATGCCGCCACCGCTGCCGCCGAGCGTGTAAGCCGGCCGGATGATGAGCGGGAACCGGCCAATGTCCCGCGCCACGGCACGTGCCTCTTCAAGGTTGTGCGCAACGCCGCTGATCGGCACGTCGAGGCCGATGCGCTGCATGGCCTTCTTGAACAGGTCGCGGTCCTCACCCTTGGCAATCGCCTCGGCTTTCGCGCCGATCATCTCGACGCCGTATTTGTCGAGGATGCCGCGCCGCCAAAGCTCCATCGAGGTGTTCAGCCCCGTCTGCCCGCCCAGTGTCGGCAGCAATGCGTCCGGACGCTCGCGCTCGATGATCTTCTCAATGGCTTCGGGAGTGATCGGCTCGACGTAGGTCCGATTGGCAAACTCCGGGTCCGTCATGATCGTGGCCGGATTGGAGTTCACGAGCACGACTTCGATGCCCTCCTCGCGAAGGGCTTTGCATGCCTGCGTGCCGCTATAGTCAAATTCGCAAGCCTGCCCGATGACAATCGGGCCGGAGCCAATGATCAGAATCTTATGAATATCAGTGCGCTTGGGCATAATTTTCGCCGTGGGACTATGCGTAAAGCCCTGCCCCGCAGCAACAGAAAACGGATGTGGAAGCAAGCCAACCGCGCAAGTCCGCGGTATCAGGCGTTTTCGGATTTGCGTCTGCCCGTCCTGTGAGGCAGAATTTACCCCCAAAGAAACCAACCATGGCTATAGACCTCAATGTGATCGTTCCCCGGATCAAGAACATCCTGATGGAACCCAATCAGGAATGGGACGCCATCAAACGGGAGGAACTGACGGTCAAGGAGGTTTACCTGCGCTACCTGCTCGGCGCGGCCGCCATCCCCGCACTCGCGCATTTTGTCGGGCTGGTCGTTTCCATGTACTCCGCCCTCCCCATGAGCCAGATGTCCATCGGCATCTCCAAGGCGGTTGCCGTTATTGCCCTCTATTACGTGTTGTGGCTTGGCAGCGCGTATGCGACCGCTTTCTTTATCAACCAGATGGCAAGGATTTTTCAGTCGTCGACGGACTTCCCCAGCGCCCTCAAGCTGGCTGGTTTTTCGTGGGCCGCCGTGTGGGCAGTCGGCCTTCTTCTGGTCGTGCCGATGTTGAGACAGCTTCTGGTGCTCGCCCTTTTCTACGGCATCTACATCCTTCACCTCGGTCTCCCCAAGCTGCTGAACACGCCTCCTGACAAGGTCATCCCGTTCACCGTGGTCATCGGCGTTGTGATGTTCCTGCTGTTCATCATCACTGGCGCATTCTGCGGCTCGCTCTGAGCTGCACGTATCATTCTGTACCGTTCAAAAAGAGCTTTTCAACTGCGCCCGTCTGCATACTCTGTTCGTTGACATGACGCGCGCCCAAGCCGATCAACGAATCCGCGAATTGCGCGAGCAAATCCGCGAGCACGACCATCGGTATTACGTGCTCGCGCAGCCATCCGTCACCGATTTCGAATACGACAGGCTCTTTCACGAGTTGCAGGAGCTCGAGAAACAGTTTCCGGATCTCGTTACACCCAGTTCGCCCACGCAACGTGTTGGCGGAGCACCCACCGAAGGTTTCGTCCGCGTAAAGCACGTTCAGCCGATGCTCTCGCTGGAAAAAGTCGACGCATCGGAACACCCCGACACAGCCGAGGAACCTGATCGGGAAAAACGCAACGTCCTTCAGGACCAGAACACCCTGCCCCGTCTGTTGGAGTTCGACAGAACCATCCGCAAACACCTCGGGCGGGACCGTGTCGAATACGTCATGGAGCCGAAGGTGGATGGTGTTTCCATTGGCATCCAATACCGCCACGGGAAGCTCGCCCTCGGGGTCACTCGAGGCGACGGGCAGTTCGGTGACGATATCACTGCCAACCTCCGCACTGTTCGCGCCATCCCGCTGGAACTGGAGTTGAAGTCCCCTCCGGCGCTGCTCGAGGTGCGTGGCGAAGCCTACATCGCAACGAAAGATTTTGACGCACTCAATGCCAGGCTGGAGGCCGCCGGGGAGAAAACCTTCCCCAATGCACGCAACGCCACCGCCGGCACTCTCAAGCAACTCGACCCGCGCCTCGTCGCCCAGCGCCCGATCAGCGTTGTGTTTTACGCCGTTGGCGCGTGCGACGGTATCGCATGGGAGACGCATGCAGAGATGTTGGAGGCGCTGGCCAAACTCGGCCTGCCCACGCAGCGTCGCTGGTGGCTCTGCCGGGACATGGACGAGGTCCTGCGCACTTACGACAAAGAGGTCGTTGCGCACTATGACGAGTCCCACGATCTTCGGCGCCAGTTGCCCTACGATATTGACGGAATCGTGCTCAAGGTGAACCGTCTCGCGGATTGGACGCGCATACCCTCCAAGACGCGCGCCCCTGGCTATGCCATCGTTCACAAGCCCGTTCCATGGATCACACCTGCCGAGACGGTGTTGCGCGGCATCACCATCCAGGTCGGCCGCACGGGAGTGCTCACGCCGGTCGCCGAACTCGATCCGGTCTTCGTCCAAGGCTCGACCATTTCGCGAGCCACGCTGCACAACGAGGACGAGATTCGACGCAAAGACATCCGTATCGGTGATACCGTTGTCATCCGCAAGGCCGGTATGGTGATTCCCGAGGTGCTCGAAGTCCTGAAATCCAAACGCCCAAAGGATGCGAAGGAATTTGATTTCAGGACTTCGAG
>CAZGGF010000142.1:0-21832 GCA_964524715.1 uncultured Verrucomicrobiota bacterium
AAAGGCCCCATGAACATCACCTCTCTTTTGAATGATCGCTACAACGCCGACGGAACCATTCGCATTACGCGCGGTCCCGCGTTGCTGTTCGCCAACTCCGGCGCGTCCATCCTCCATACGCGCGATGATCTCACGCTGAAGATCAACGCCAAGAAGAAGGAAACTGTTTCCACGGTCGCGGGCGTCCTGGGTGCGCAAACCGAGAGCGACCAGCCGGAAATGGAAACGAAGCCCGTTGGCTATTGGGGCGACCTCTCTTTCTGGTTCGCGATGCTCGATACGGCCAAGGGTGAAGCTCTGTTTACCGCGTCGGACAAGATCGTAGACGTGCTCGGCGTCAATGACCTGCTGCTTTACCGTTTCTGGCGGGGCGCGGTCATCAGCATGCCGGACCTCTCGCTGGGTCCCGCCGAGGATCTGATGGACACGATTAAGTTCGGCTTCGTCCGCCGCGCGGGCTGTGCGCGCTCGGCCGCCAACAGTCTCTACCAGCTCTACAATCTGGGCGACTCGGCGACGACCTACTACACGATTACTCACGGCACGGCCACGAGTGCGCTCGCGTTCAACTCTGCCGCCACTGCCGTGCAGGCCGCCTTGAACACGCTCGCGGGCGTTTGCACCGAGGATATGGTACTGAGCTACGGCGGCAGCAGCAGCAGCGGTCTCACGACCGCCACCAGCGCCGCGAACATCCAGACAGCGCTGCGCGCGCTTCACACGGATTTGTCGGAGGTCGCCGTGACGGGCGATTTCACCAGCGGCTGGACGATCTCCGGCATCAGCGCGGAAACCATCGGCGACATTACCGGCACCATCGCGGGCAGCGCGAGCAACGTCACCATCACCGGCGGCGGCACGGACACACAGGTCGTGACGCCTGCCAACCTCGGCGTCGTCGTTACTGGCGGCCACGACAAGGGCGGTTACCTCGTCACCTGGAATCTCGCGGGTGTTCGCTCGACAGCGTTCGCCGGCGCGCTCACGGGGTTCCCGAGCGGAGCGGCGTTCAGCCAGACAGTGGTCACCGCCGGCACGTCGACGGCACGCGAGGTCCGGCTCATCAAGATCACGCCCTACATGACTGGTTACACAGCCGCGCTTTCGCCAATCCCGAAGCTGGCCGTCAAGTGCAACTGGCTCAGCACGCCGTCCGTGTCTCTGACATACGGCGCCAACTCCACTGCCGCCGTCGCGCTCACCGGCGTGGCTGCCAGTGATGCGGCTGCGCTCAACGCGGCGTTCGGCGCGCTTTCCTCGGTCGTCTCGGCCGGTGGCGCGACGATTACGGGCAGCATCGAGAATGATTTCGTGGTGACATGGACCAACGCAGGCGCACACACGGCCATCTCTGGCACTGTTACCAACGCGCCTCCGGGCACCTCCGTAAAGGAAAACATCAGCACGACGGGCACGAGCAGCGTCGCGGGTGTGTCGCGCTTGAAACTCTCGCCTTGGGCGTCGTTCGCCTCGCGAACCCCCGTCAAGGTGAAATGGGATGAGAAGGTGGAGGCGGTCCTGTCGCCATTGCTCGGCAACGAGAACTACATCCTGGCCGAGCCGCCGCAGCCAAAGATCGAGATGGAACCGGACGCGATGCTTGCGGCGGACGCGCTGGCAGCCAGCGCATTGCAGGGGGATGATTCTGCTGAATTGGGTGCCGAACACGGCGACGATGCGCAGCCGCTCAACCTCATCAACGACTCGATCTACATCCGGTTCTGGAAGGCTGGCATCGATCGCGATGCCCTCATCAATTGGTCGCTCAAAAAGGAGCGCGTCGGCAAGCTCTCCTTCGAGGCGTTCCGCAAGATCGAAAGCAGCGGCATCATGCGCCCGATGGCAACGGTCGGAACTTCAGCGCCGAGCTGAGACCCATGAACAGGGGAGTTCACCGCAGAGGCGCAGAGAACGCAGAGATTCAAAACCTCTGTGATTCGCGATTCGCGTTTGTCGTTCTCCGTTTTCCTCTCTGCGCTCTCTGCGTCTCTGCGGTGCGTCCATTCTCTTGATTCGCCCTTAACCCTCAAACTCTGACTTTGCGTCATGCTTGTCAAGATTACCACTGACGATACGCCGCCGGCCGATATCTGGTTGACACGACCGGACTGGACGAGCACGTCGTCATTGACCGACGCACTGCAGGAGCCGCCGGTCACGCTCAACGGCGAGGCGATGATCCAGCAGGCCCAGGGATTGCGCGCGGACACGCTGTTGACGATCGCTCGTGGCAACAAGACCAACGTCTTGGGTTTCCACGTGCGGGAGTTGTTCACCACGGCGGCGGGTTGCTACGCGGCGGGCATGACCCGATGGACAGAGACGTTGCCGGACGGCGGCACGGCCTATCTCTATCTCGGCGCGCCGGGAGAAACCCAGGTGATTTGCGAGTTCGACAACGTGGTGATCAAAAGCTGCAGCCGCGTCATTACGGGCCGTTCGTTGCTGGTCGGCTACGAACTCGTGGGGGAGAGGATCTTCGCGCTCAGTGACCCGTCCGCCGCCATCGGTATCAGGAGAAACATGACAACGTTCTTATTCCCCGGACAGCTTCGCGCCGGCCAGTTTGGAGGCATGGCTACCTTTGACGTGGCCACGGCACTGCTGTCGATGGACCTCTGTATCGACGCGCCTGCTGACGCTGACGTTGTTGGCGCGCTCTATAATGGCAACGGCGTTGCGCTCGGCGTGGGCTTCACGCTCGCTGCCGGCCAACGCATGGCGCGCATTGAACTTGACCCGGAGGTGTCCATTGCCGCCGACACTTCCATTGTCCCCGTACTCGCTTCGGTTGGCAGCGCCGACTGCCCCGGGCAGAACCTCCAGATGATCGTCACCGTCAGGCAATAACATGAATATCCACAGACTTTATCACGATAGACCAAGGCTGGGAGGCGTAAGGGCCTTCGCCCTCGGGCTTCTCATTCTCCTCTTCGATCTGCCATCCTTCGTCATGCGGGCCGACACGACAAGTTTTCCCGCGATCGGCACGAACCTGACGTTCAGTCCCGGGACAACCCGGACGCGCGTCGACAGCAATACCGTCATCACCACCGGTGGCGCGACGAATCTCTACAACTCGATGACCAACGCGGGCATTGTGTTCGGCAATTCCACCAACGGCCTCGCGTCGCTGTTCTACGTCGACAACGCGACGAATCGGTTTTGGAGTTCCGCGACGAACATGGTGTTACAAATTTCCAACTCCATCTTCACCATCGCCGCGTCGTCAAATTGGGTGGCCGGAAATTTTGCCGCGTCGAACTGGGTTAACGATTCATTCCTGTCGACGGCGACATTTACGAACTGGATCGCCACCAATCAACTCGCGTCGCTTGCGCAAGTCGGATCGCTGCTCAGTGGTTGCGCCAGACTTGTTAACAGCAATACGTTCACCGGCAGTAATCGTTTTACTGGAGTTAGTGTGTTCGAGGGCCCGGCGCTGATTCCATATGTTTCGCGGTATAAAATAACCAACATTGTCGACAGCGGATTGACTCTGACCCAGCGTGGCGAGGCGATATTGTTTGCCGATGATTCCACACCCGCCGAGGTCATCAACTCCGACGCCGGAGCAACTGTGATGACCAATGTTATCTCGGCGTTCAAGGTTCCGCTCAATTCGACAAACATCTTCGCGCGCTGCAATAACATCGGCGACGTGAAGGAGTTTTACATCTACAACACCCTTAACACCACGACTGAGATCACGCTGGCCGCGCCGGCGGGGTCCGGCTGGTACACTGGAGACGGCTTCCTCTACACGGCCACGGTCGACCCGATTTACACAACCAACATCGTCGACGCGCTTGCCACAAATTTCGGCACGATACTCACTGCGGCTTCGAACTCATTTCTCCCAACCATCACCTGGACCAACTGGCTCGCCACCAACGGCCTTGCCTCGATCTCCTATGTCGATGGCGCTACCAATCAAATCATCATCACGGCCAGATCGTACACCGATATCGCCACGCAGGGGCTCGCCGGCGTGAGCGTAACAAATGGCCTCGCGTCGATCTTCTACGTCGATAACGCCACCAACTCCGCTTTGACCGCGGGCAAGAACTACACCGACGGAAGATACAACTCCGTGACAAACGGCGCGTCACTCACCAACGTCCCTCTGACCGCGCTGCAATCGATGCCGGCGACAAACGCGCTGATCGCATACCGATACATCACGAACACTGCAGACTCAGTGACTCTTACACTGCCGCAGACGAATCGACACTTGCTTATCGTGTGTAAGGCTTCCCAAGGAATCACTTCTGGCGGCAATGACCCTCTTGTGATTTCATTCAACGGCGATACCAGCGCGAACTATACACACAGCGCGGTTTACTACAACGGTTCGGTTGCATCGGCGGATACCCAGCATAGCACTAACGGAGTTTACTGCGGCTGCATTGCTGGATACCGTTCGCAACCATTGTTTTCGGATGGGGAGTGTCGAATACATTATTACACGCAAGCTGTAGTTCACACAACAATTTCAAGTTTCGGTGGTGTTCACTACGATGCGAAAGTTTTTAACTTTCACGACATTGGTGTGTGGACTAATGCCGCTTTTCAGGCAATCAGCAACGTGACCATTCGAGCTCGCTACGCTTCACCAATGACCAACGGCAGCGAGTTCTTTATCTACGCGCTTCCGTAACGCCTCCCGAATTACGATTCACCCATCACGAATCACGATTCCCCACTCACTGCTCCATGAACTCCGTCGAATTTGAGATGAAAGCGAAAAACAGCGCTTCGCCTGTCATCAAATTCGAATCGGCAAGAGAAGTTGCGATGAACCGCGTTCGCGGTGGCAAGGATGCCGAGCGCCGCACTGAGTCTGAATTTGAACAGAAAAAGGCCGACACCGAAGAGAAGCAGCGCCGCACCAAAGGGCGTCATTCGCGACGCCTATTCCCAGTTGGCCAGCCAATCGTCGGTCTCCAACCGCTAACCGAGTCCTAACATGTGGAAAACTATTTTTGAAGTTCTCGGCCTCAGTTCCGGGAGGGAGCTCTTAGGTAAGCTTGGATGGGGTGTCATAAGCGGCGGGGCTGGTTCGGTGGCCAAGGGCGCTATGTCGATGATCGGCGAAGCATTTGGGGAGTTCAACGATTACGTGCTTCACGATCAAGCGAAGCTTGATGAAGTGAAGGAATTGTCGAGGAAGGACGCCAGCGGTATTGAAGAACGCAGTCAGGCGGATTTGGAAAAGGCCACCGCCCAGTCCAAGAAGCTCGGGGACGACTACGCGGCGAAACGCGACGAAGCCAAGGCGTCGCAATACGTTCAGGACCAACTTAGCGACTCCGAGGTGGCGTCGCGCGTTGCCCAGTCGAAACTCAAACGGCAGCAAGAGCTGGGGAACGCCATTGGCAACCCGGACGAGCAGGCGCGCATCAATCTCGAAGGTGACAAGGACGAAGCGGGGATCGAATCCGCGGGTGCTGTGGACAAGGCGGCCAGGGATTGGAGCCGTGCAGCCGATGCAGAAAGGGAAAACACCGAACACATCGGAGTCATTGAAAAGCAGAAAGACGTCCTGCGGGCGCCGATGGTTGCTGCCGGGCAGAGACTCGAAGAGGCCAACCAGGAGATAAGTCGACTTGGCATCAAATCCGATGAGCAGAAGGCGCGAGAGGAACTGGCGGAGACTCAAAGATGGTTGAACAATTTCGAGAACTCGGGTTCGGACGCACAGGAAGTACAAAGCATCGAAAACGTGAAGCAAAGGGCTCTCGCAAGAAAACTCGAAGGAGAAATCAAGAAAGCTCAAGGACGTCCGCCCACCTATACCAAAGCTCGGCAAGAAGCTGAGGATACGCTCAGATCGAGAAACTCAAACGAACCTGAAGTGGAGCAATCGAAGTCTAAGATCAGGGCGCTCGACAAGGTGCCTGTCCTGCGGGAAGCGGTCAAGGACGCGACCGAAGCATACAGAGAAGGCGTGGCCCCGCTGGAAGCGCAGGAAAAAAAACTCAAGGCCATGCAGCCGCTGTTGGTCGACCAGACCAAGATCGCGCGGCAGCTTTACGAGACCTCGTTGACCACAAGCAAGGCCTCAGGGATCGAGTTGAAGAACAGGGAGAAGGCGCTCACGCAGGAGAAAAACATCGCGACCGCGCGCCGCACGAATCAAACCTCTACCGACCCGAACCTCGCTGCGGGACAGGTTGCAATAGGCAAAGACGGTCTCGCCAAGTCGCCCCTGCAACCTTTTAACGCTTCGCAAAGCCCTGGCCGGGACGCCCCCGGCATGCCCGGCGCACCTTCGCAGCAATCCCAGTCTGGATCCCAGGATCAGGGGCAGGAGGCGATAACGCAGGCCGTCAGTGCAATCAAGGAAAACCCCGTCGCCAAGCACATGCAAGCGCTTCGCGACGCGCTGACCACCACCAACCAGCAAGTGGTCACGATCCTTACCGGACTGGTCGCGCAGATCAAACAAATGGAAAAGGACCTCAACCAAATCAAATCGCAGAACAGCAACGACACGAGCCGATGAGTGAGATTCATCCAACACAAAAGACCCGGGCACGGCAGAACGAAGACCGCGTTCCACCTTCCCTCTGGCCGCTTCCCGCTTGCCACTTCCTCGACTCTTCGCGTTTTACCTTTCACTCTTAACTTTTCTCCTCCATGTCCACTTGGACTATTTGCGACAGCTCCACCGAGTATGCGTTCAAGACCACGCATCTCTCCCAACTGCGGCGTACCTGGCAGAGCCTCGCCGTCGGCCAATGCACCTTCTCCGCCGATGCCGTGGACTTCGATTCCGACCCCCTCTGGGCGCACCTCACGCCGCTCACGATCAAGAAGGACGGCGAGAATTGGTTTCAGGGAAAACTCCTGCAGGTCGGCCACGTTGGCGACGCCAGCCGCGAAGCGCTCGACTACATCCTCGTGGACGCCTGGTGGGACGTGCTCGATGTCACCTTCCTCCAACAACGCCTCGTGTTCGATTCGCAGGGAAACAGCAGCTACACCGACGTGTCAGAATACCTCTACGGCCAGGATCCCTACGGCAACAAACTCAACAACGGCGAAGTCATCACCGAGGCCCTCAACTGCGTCCTCAAGGACCGGGCCTATGCCGGCCTGCCCGTGCCGTTCCAGATCGGCATCATCGACCCCGACGTCGACATCCCCTGGCGCCAGGAACACGACAAAAAATGTCTGCAAGTCATCAACGAGGTGCTCGGTTACTCGCCCAACGTCTGCGGCTACCTTGATCACAGCGCTTCGCCGCCCATGCTCCACATCCGCACCGTCACCAACCTCTCCTCCAGGACCCTCACCATCCCGACCGCCGCCCAGCGCCACGCCGTCCGGCTCGTCAAGCGCGACGATCTCGCCGTTGAGGCCGTCATCATCTCTTACAAACGCGTCGTCACCGTCGGCGCCATCCAGGTCTCCCAATACGAAGTCCAGAAGTATCCCACCGGCGCCAGCGTCTACGGCTACAAACGCGTGTGGCAGACCATCGACCTTGCCGCCGGCAGTGGCGGCGGCTACAACAGCGTCGAAATCGAAATGGTCACAACCGCGCTGAACCAGGACGACATCTCCTGGTGGAAAAGCAAACTCCCGCAGTTCAACGAAGACTACAACAAACGCATTGAAATCAGCGACCTCCAGGACGTCAGTTGGGACTACCTCGACGCCGGTCCCTCCAAGTACTATAACGAACTCACCGGCGGCAGCGTCCCCGAATCCAGCGGCCTTCACTCCGCCAAACAGGTCTTTCGCTGCACCGTCCGCTGCAAACTCTACAACGACGACACCACCCACGACGAGACCACGCTCATCTTCGACGGCCGCATCCACCTCGCCACCAACGAACTCACCGTCGTCGACGGCGGCAGCGGCTGCGGCTCCAACTTCTACGAATCCGGCACTCCCGAATCCGTCACACTCGCCGAGCCGACCCCCGTCGGCCTTCCGCAGGCGTTCTACAACGCCACGCACACCCCCGGCTGGGAAGGGGAGATCGACATCATCGAGCGCGAATGCTCCACGGATTTCGCCGGCTGCAAAATCAACGTCGCCGGCGGTCGCGGCGAATGGGAATCGATGGGCGCCATCCCCCAAACCGTCGAGCTTGACGCCGACAACGGCGTCACCCGACTCACCGTCGGCCTCCCGAACCATCTCTCCATCCAGGATCTCGTCGAGCTTCAGCGCAAATCGCGCAACCGTACCACCATCTACACCTTCGAGCGTGTCACCGGCAAGTCCGCCAGCAGCGCGTCACAGATTTCTGCCACGCCCATCAACAACTTCGGCGGCATCGCCCCGAACCTTCTCTACCAGATCGTGCTGCAAACGGAGTTCTGACATGGCCACAGCCAAGATCATAGGCCGTCGCCTCCAATGGTATGACGATCGCCAAAAGACCCTCCCCGAGGACCACCCTGGCCGGAAACGATTCCACCAGAACGGAGAGAATCCCATCGCCAGGCATCGAGCCGCCGGCGTCGCCCGCCACGCCCCAGCCATCGCCGTCGCCGGGACCCGCGCCTCATGCCGCCACAGCGTCCAACACACTGCCCACCCCGGTGGCGCTGCCTCCGACTTCATTCACCCGGACCTCACAGGAGCCGCATCATGAAAGTCATCAACACCGGCGACAAAATCCAATACTACGACGACAGCAACGTGCTCCGCATCGAGAAAACCCCCTACGGCAAAGACTGGTATCACACCGACGGCGTCACCGTCCTTCGCCGCGATGACTGGAATGGGACCATCATCTATGACACCACCGGCAAGAGAATCGCCGAGTTCAGCGCCCGCTGTTGCGGTGTCTTTGCCAACGCAGGCGACTACGTGGAGTTCATCACCAACAACCTCCATCTCTTCTCAAACGGAACCCAGAAATTCTACTGTGACATCGCGGGCAGCTGCATCGGCACCGATGGCACGCACACTTACAAACTCGAACCGACATCTCCCAACAGCAGCATCAGATTCCAAGCCACCGACTTGTGCGACGACGGTGGCGAAACCGCGACCTTCTTGCGTAGCGACGGGTTCTGATCACAAGACACAGCGCCCCCAGACCTCATTCCCAATGACGCGGAGACCCGCGCCCACTTACTGTCACCGACGCAACGGAAAAACGAAACATGAAAGTCATTCACACCGGCGAAGCCATCCAATACTACGACGACTCCAACAAACTCAGGGCGGAAGAAACCCTCGAGTACACAAAGTGGTATGACTCCGACGGCACCACACTCAATCACCAGGAGACCGCGAATGGGACCATCGTCTATGTCGGCAACTACATGAGGAAGACGGCCGAGTTCTCCAGCAGCCGTTGCGGCGTCTACTGCGACGCTACCATCTACCAGGAATTTACCGCTACGGGTCTTTCCATCGTATCAATGGGATCCAGAAAGTTTTCCTTCAACAACAAAGGCGTCTGCGCCGGCCACGCTGGCGACTCCAGCTACACACTCGACCCGAGCGCTCTCACCGGCGACGCCACCTTCCAATCCACCACCATGTGCACCAACAATGGCAGCACCACCGTCCAATTCCTGCGCAGCGATGCAGCCTGATCATGAGACTCATCGGCGACTCAGGCACCGTTCCGGATAATGAAGAGAGCAGGGCACTCTATTGCCTCGCCGCGACCAATCCGGACATTTTCTATCTCCGAGACAATGACGGCAACATCGTGAGCGGCTCCACGTTGAACCTGTCAGGCACGTGGGATGCGAACGAAGAATGTGGTGGCGCCAGCGGTAGCGGGGGCGATCTTGGTGGCAAAAGCTGGAATGGCTATGTATGCCCATCGGTCCCGTCTGCCGTGAATTACTCGGCTAGCGGTACGGGTCGCAACGGCGGCGAAAACTATGGAGGTGGATCCACATATGTCAGCTATGCAGGATTCGGATTACAGATTGTCGAATCCGGTGATCCGAATGATTGCTGTGACACCGGTTCAGATTGGGGCAGTGATTTCACGACCTCTGTATACGAACCATGTTGTCCAAAGGAAGTCTATGTGCTGATCGAACCGGGCACAGCTTGTACAGAAGGAGATACTGGAATGCCCGGCGTGAGCGTCACCGTTTCCGTCACACTTGTTCCGGAGTCCTGACCATGCCCTGCGCCGGCTGCAACGACAAACCCCGCCAGACGAATCCCGCCGTCTTCCGTCCTGCCACGCCCAAGGTCTGGCTGGGAGCCCGCTACGCCGCGGAGGTGGCCCGCCGCGGCCCTGATTTCGACGCCCTGGTCAAGACAAAGGCCCAGCAATCCGGCGTCGACGGCGCTACCATCTGGATCGTAGAAACCGCCTGGCTGGACCATTGCAGGTCTGTGTGTTCGATCAACGGCAAGAATGAGGTTTCTGCAACGGTAATCTGAAGGAGTGGACGGAGGTTGTGTTAAAGGTGGCTGCACACAACGACCCGAGCAGCATTCGGATTACTTGACAGTGTGATTATTTCCGACAGTGAGTGCGGCCGCGATATGAAATCAATCTCCTTTAACCGGTGTGTGATAACAGATGAGTTGGGGGGGCTTTAAAGGAGACCGTCGCTTCTTGGGTTTTGATACGAGCGGGAACATGGCCCCCAGCGAGTCGGTTTTCATTGCATCTGCCCGTGGCAATGAAACGTGTCTAGAATCTCCAGTCGACATTGATTATTCATTTGGAAGTCCGAATGGTGTCTATATTATTCCGCAAGTGCGGAAGCCGGATGCCAAGGAAGATCTGGAGCAAAATCCAAAAAGGGAGCCGAGGACTGTTTCATGACAACGCCAAATGATACTTCCCCTCAACAAGCGATAGAAGAACAAGCTGACAGCAATCAAGCAGCGCAAGATAAGGACGAGGGTTTCGTTATAGAGGTACGGGCGGCTCTTGCACAACTTGCAGCGAAAAAATCGACCGCCATTCAGAACATGGTGCTCTTGCTGGTGTCGCTGCTCCTGTTCATCGGTGCGGGTCTGTTCAGCAGTTCATGGAATGGAATCGTGGCCCTGGTGCTCGTCATTTTGATTCATGAGGTTGGTCATTATGTGGGCATGAGGATGTTTGGCTATCGCGACCTTCGCATGTTCTTCATACCCTTTTTTGGGGCCGCCGTTTCTGGCAAGGAAACCAATGTCAGCGCCAGCCGCAAAGCGATCGTAGCGCTATTGGGACCGATTCCAGGCATTGTGTTCGGGATCATCAGTGGCGCGGTGTTTTTTATTACCAGACAGGAAATATTCATCACACTGGCTTGGGCATTCCTGTTCATCAACGTCTTGAACTTGCTGCCTATTCATCCGTTCGACGGCGGCAGGGTTTTGGAATTGGTGTTGTTTGGCCGTCACCCTGCTGCGGAGCTGATCTTCAAGGGGGCCGGTGTGGTGGCGCTGCTGGCTCTTGCATACACCTTGTCATCCATCGGGATCCTTATTTTCGCGGCTCTAATGCTGGGGTCGCTGCGGGTTGCCTATGCATACACCAAGATTGTTCGCCGTGTGAAACGTGATTTCCCTGACGAGGCACGGGATCCGGAACGGATTCCGCCCCCGGTGCTCGAGGCCATTATTCCAGACGTGCGCGCGCTGAGTACCGGTTTGGGATCAATGCCTAGAAATGCAGCCGTTCACGCCCAAACCGTGTGGCGAAAGGTATGTGAGAAATCAACGTCCATGGGAGCGGGCATCGGACTGATGGCGGTGTATCTGGTCTTTCTCTGCGCAGGAATCGCGGCCGCGCTCGGCGTGGGGGCGATGGCGTTCAAGGCCACAGGAAAAGTGGAAATCGAACGACGAGTCTCCGCCCAAGGCGGCACTCGATTCGTCGAAGTGAAATACGTGGGCGCCGAGAAACAATCCGAGACCGAGCTTGACGACCAGGGCTTGTTCCATGGTCATTCGACGGCCTGGCACTTGTTGGGGGGCAGGAAGATGGAAGAGGGGGATTGGGTGAACGGCTACTTGAATGGCATGTGGCAGTTCTATGACCGACAAGGCAATCCAACGTCTGCGATCACGTATGAGAAGGGCCGCCCTGTCGAATACTTGAAAGTCGAGGATGGGCTAACCATCAAGGTGGACGTCAACGAATGGCCTGATTTCGTCAGGCGCAGTAACCAGACGGCACCCCGAGGAACGTCGAAACCTGAAGTGCTCGAGGGTATGATGAGGTCAGCATCCATCGGTGCTTTTAACAGTGTCCTGGACAATCGCGCAGGACAGGGGCCGGCAGTCGCACTTCCACTGGCGCGTTCATCATCCGATGACCAACTCGTGAAGAAGTTGATTGGCACATGGCACTACATGTCCAAGGGCAAAGACGCCATGAATCTGGTCATGGATGTCACCTACAAACCGGATGGCACTGTGAGTTGGAGTGGCACGGCCACCGACAAATCGGGGATACGAAACTTCAGCTCCGTTGGGACGTGGCGTGTTTCTGATGGATACTTGTGCACAGAAACTCGGGACTCTGTATTCACGCCTGTCTCGGCAGGGAATAAGAGTCGAGAGTTGTTATCTTCCATATCCGATGACCAATACAAATGCTGGACGTCTTTGGGGACGGAACAGACGTATTGCAGGAAACTGGCGGTCGCAGCATCAGTCGTGCCTTCCATCTTTGAATTGCGCTTGGTTGACGATGCCGCCACGGCTGACACGGTGGACAAGATGTTGAAAAACTCCAAACGGACTGGAGGACGCCCGGAGCACGAAGTTCTGCATGTTCAAAAGACTTCACTCTTGGATCGAAAAGCTGTGTTTTCAGCCGTGGCCGAAGTCCCTCCATCTGTTCCCAATTTCCAGGTGCGGGTAACGTTTACGGATGTGGGACGCGACCAATTTGCAGAGGTCACTCGCAAGCACGTGGGTAAGCGGCTGGCCATACTCGTTGATGGCGAGGTTCTGATGGCGCCTCGGATACAGGCGGAAATACGCGATGGCGTGGTGGTCATCGCAGGCGACTTTACTGCACAGGAGGCGACTGCCCTTGCCATCAAGATCAACGGGACGGCACGGAAATGAGGGTGGAAATACAAACCACAGAAGGTCGCTCCCGATTGCATCCGCCCCTATAAAGACAAAACGCGGATTGAAATTCCCGAGCTGCCCTTTGGCCCTCGGACCTCTAATTTCAAGTCCACGTCCGAAAACTGTCCTTAAGTTGCCGCTACACTACACGATGCGTTGGGGTTTGCAAGTGACGAATTGGTTACAATTGTTCTGCCTCCCGCAATCGTACAGCCAGCGCTTGCGAAAGTGTCGATCGGTGGCATATTCCAAGTAGCACAGCGTTAAGAGACTGGTTGAAGGTCTGAAAGCCACAACCAAAACTCGAATGCTGTGCTACTTTTTTGTGGCCAGTGTTCCCCCGGTGTTTTTCGTCCTGCTGTCAGCGGCGGATTTGCTGGGGTTGCCGCAACTCCAGCCGCATCCCATCGTAGGGCAGGATGATGCCTTCGCGTGCCAGCTTTGGCGCCAGAAGATCATGGGGTTCGCACCAATTGAGACTCATGTGCGTGACGCAAAAGGTCGCGCCCGGCTTGAGGATTTTCCTCTTGGTGAGAATCTGCTTCACTTGGCGCACTTGTGGCAGGTTCAAGTGAGCAGTCTGGGAATCTGGAACCTCATCGGAACACTCCATTTCGCCGAAAGTCGCCTCGATGATGGCGCAATCCAGTTTTTCCGTCTTCAACGCGTTGAACGTCCCCATCGGGAGCCATGCGGTGTCGGTGGCGTAGAACAAGGATTTGTCCCCGCGCTTCATCAGGTAAAGAAGGGCCTGTTCCTTGGGGACGTGGTTGGCGGGCAGGGCCTTGCATTGCCATTCGCCGGCCACAAACTCCTGATAAGGTTTGAGTTCCTGCAACACCATATCCGGCTTCGCGCTGAGGCTGTCCAGATGAACCCTGATTTTTCGCAGGGCGTCCGCATCGCCATGGACAACGAGCCGCCCCTTCTTCTCCTGCGCCAATCCGACGATGGCCTGAGGGTCGCAATGATCGCCGTGGGAATGCGTGATGAACAGATAGTCCACGGCCGTGGGAGGGATGCCTGCCGCCTGCAGCCCCGCGCGTCCCGTTGCGGAGTAGTCGATCACCACATTGGGGGAAACAAAGAGTGCAGCGTAGCGGCGCTCATTTTTGCCGCCGTGTTCCCTGATGTACCGGCAATTCTCATTCTTTCCCGTCTTGGGTCGGGTGATGTCGGCCGCGCCCGTGCCGAGGAAGATGACGCTGGGGCTGGCGTCGCCGCTGTGGCTCGCGATGGGTGCGAGTGCCGCGAGGAGGAGGAACGTGGCAGCGACGGTGATCACACCGGCAGCGCGGCGTGGGGTAGTGGCGGATGGGCGTTGGAAGATCATGCACGCATAATTTTCGGAGCGTGCTGCGAAGTCAAGCACTGCCGCCGGCCAGACAGACTTTTCAGAAACGTCCCGCGGACTTTTTCGATGCCCGGCTATCTGCTTCGTCGGGCTCAGGCGCGCTCTTTGCACGCTGTCGCGGCCTCAGCTTTGTGGAACTGTTCACTGAGTTCATCCCATGTCTTGCGCGGGGGGCGCGGGCCCTTGACCCACTCGACCTGACGACCACGCCAGAGCGAATAGATGGCGGGAACGATCTCCAGCGTCAGCACACTGGAGGTGATCAGGCCGCCGATCATCGGCGCGGCGATGCGTTGGAGGGCTTCTGCGCCGGCCCCGTGCGCCCAGAGCGCGGGCACGAGACCGAGGGTGATCATGCAGACCGTCATCAACTTGGGGCGGACGCGCTGAACCGCGCCGTAAGTGATAGACTCAAACAGATCGTATTGGGTTTTCATGCGGCCCGCCTTTTGGTACGCATGGAATGCCTCATCAAGGTAGATGATCATCACGGTGCCTGTTTGGGCGGCCAAACCAGCCAGCGCGATGATACCCACCCACACCGCGATGCTGAGGTTGTAGTCCAGCAGCCAGAGAATCCAGATGCTGCCGGTGATTGCGAACGGTACCGACAACAGGATGATGAATGTCTCTGCCACGCTTTTGAAATTCATGAAGAGCAGCACGAAAATCAATGCCAGCGTCACCGGCACGACGATCTTGAGGCGTTCGCGCACGCGGAGCATATGTTCGTATTGGCCGGACCACTCAAGGCGGCAACCCGCAGGCAACAGACCTGCCTTCTCGATCTTCTCCGACACGGCTTTCCTGGCTTCGTTGACATAGCCGCCGATGTCGTGTTCTGCCGTGTCCACGTAGACCCAACCGGTCAGGGCGCCGTTCTCGTTGCGGATGACCGGGGGACCGTTGCTGATGCGGAAATCCGCCAGTTCACCCAGCGGGATCTGCCGGATCGCGTTTGCGCCAGCCGCAGACCCAGCCCCCGGCATTCCGCCGCCGGGCATGCTCTCGCCCAAAGGCGCGGCCATGATGGGAACAAGCACGCGTTTGAGTTTGTCCACATCGTCGCGCAGTTCGCGACTGTAGCGGACGTTAATGGTGTAGCGCTCGCGGCCCTCGATGGTGCGCGCGACAGCCATGCCACCAATCGAGGTCTCCACCTGCATCAGGACGTCCTCGACGTTGATGCCGTGCCGGGCGATTTCCGCGCGCCTCGGAATGATGTCGAGGTAAAGTCCGCCAGTGGTGCGCTCGGCAAAGACGTTGCGGGTGCCGGGAACCTGACGCAAGACGGATTCGAGTTGCTCGCCCAGCTTGCGAATCTGGTCAAGGTCGGGGCCGAAAACCTTGATGCCAACCGGTGTGCGAATGCCGGTGGTGAGCATGTCAATGCGGCCTTTGATCGGCATGGTCCAGGCGTTGACCTGGCCGGGAATTTGCAGGGCCTCGTCCATTTCGGTGATCAACTCATTCCAAGACATCGGCCGCGCGTCAGGCCAGACCGTGCGCAAGACCTGCCGGAGCCACTCTGGCGTCCATCCTGAATACCAACGCGGTTGGGCCACACGCCGCCATTCGTTCTCCGGCTTGAGTTGCACCACGGTCTCGAACATTTCCATCGGCGCCGGGTCAGTGGCGGTTTCGGATCGGCCCGCCTTGCCATGCACCGTGAGCACTTCAGGAAATTGTTTGATGATGCGGTCCTGTATCTGCATCACTCGCGTGGCCTCGGTGACGGACATCGTAGGCAGCGAGGCCGGCATGTACAAGATGGTGCCCTCGTTGAGCGGCGGCATGAACTCCGAACCGAGCTTCTGATAAATCGGGACGGCAGACACGACTGCGGCGACGGCAATGGCGATGGACAACATCCGCCGACTCATGAGCGCACTGACCCACGGGTAGTAGAGACGTTGCAGGAAGCGGCTGACAGGATGGCGGTGTTCCGGGATCACCTTCACGCCGGTCATCAACACGATCAGTGCCGGACCGATGGTCAGGGAGAGAAACGCCGCCCACGCCATCGTAAAGGTCTTGGTAAACGCCAGGGGCTTGAACAGGCGGCCCTCCTGCGACTCGAGCGTGAACACTGGCATGAAGCTGACTGTGATGACCAGCAGCGCGAAAAAGAGTGGTCGGCCGAGCTGTTTGCAGGCCGCGATGATGATTTCCTGCCTCTGTCTCCTGTTCAAGCCGGGCGGTGCGTGTTCGAGACGCTTGTGAACATTCTCCACCATGACCACCGCCTCGTCGCAGAGAGCACCGATCGCAATGGCGATGCCGGCCAGCGACATGATATTGGCCGTCAGTCCCATGAAATACATCGGGATGAACGCCAGCACGACCGCAATGGGCAATGTGATAATGGCCCGCGCCGCACCGCCGAAATCGAGCAGGAACACGATGACGATGAACGAGACGATGATGGACTCCTCAACGATTGTCCGGGTCAGCGTTTTGATGGAGCGCCTGATGAGATCGGAACGATCATACGTGGTGACGATTTCCACGCCTTCCGGCAACGACGGCTTGATTTCGGCGAGCTTCTCCTTGATGCGGTCAATCACCTGCAAGACATTTTGACCGAAGCGCACCACGACGATGCCGCCCGTGGTTTCACCGTCGCCGTTGAAGTCGCCCGCTCCGCGCCTCATCTCCGGACCGAAGGCGATGTTTCGGGCCACGTCGCGCAACAACACCGGCGTGCCATTCCCGTCGGCGGCAACCGCCACGAGCCGGAGGTCGTCGAGGGATTTGATGTAGCCTCTGCCGCGTACGAGGTAGGTGGCGCCGTTCTGTTCGAGTTCGCGTCCGCCCACGTCGTTGTTGGCGCTGCGGATGGCGGACACGATTTTGGTAATCGGCACATTGTAGGCAAGGAGCTTGTTCGGATCGAGTTCGACCTGGTATTGTTTCTCGAAGCCGCCGATGGTGGCGACCTCGGCGACGCCTTCAATGCTCTGGATCCAGTAGCGCAAATGCCAGTGCTGAAAGGACCGCAGGTCAGCCAGGTCGCGTTTGCCACTCCTGTCTACCAGCGCGTATTGGAAGCCCCAGCCGACCCCGGTGGCGTCCGGCCCGAGCGTCGGGGTGACGCCCGTCGGCAGGTTGCCAGCCAGACCTTGCATGTATTCCAGCACGCGGGACCGCGCCCAGTAGATGTCCGTGCCGTCCTTGAAGATCACGTATACGAACGAGTAGCCGAAGAAGGAATAACCACGCACGGTGTGAACATTGGGCGCGCTGATGAGCTTGGTGACAATCGGATATGTAACCTGGTCCTCGACCAAGCCCGGACTGCGGCCCTCCCATTGGCTGAAGACGATGACCTGCACATCAGTCAGGTCGGGAATTGCGTCCAGCGGGGCGTTGCGCAGGCAGTAAACCCCACCGAGCGTGAGCGCGCCCACGAGCATGAAGACCATGAATTTATTGCGGCCACTCCAGTCGATAATGCGTTCGATGAGGGAGTCCTTGTGAGGCGTTGACGTCATGGTATCCTCAGCGCGCCTTCCTGATTTCGCCGCAACTCAGCATCTCTTTGCCATAATAAGGGTTCTTCACAACCCGGTCCGTTTGCAGCCAGCCAGCCTTGGCCATGTCGCAGTAGACCTCAATGTACTGGCCGGTGTGGACGTTCTCTTGCTCCAGAAACCGAATCAACGAGCTGCTGAGTAGTTTGAATTGATCACGGGCAGTCGCAATATCCCTGGCTTCGCCCAAAGCTGCGGCCTGCGACGCGACTGCGGCGGGCAGCATTTTCTTTGGATCATCGTGGACGAGCTTTGCAATGGCTTGGGCGGCTTTGGCCACGCCCATGAGGTTGTCACCAGCCAGTGCAGTTTGGATTTTCACATAGTGGGCCAGCACACCCGGAATTGGCTCCTTGGGTTGTTGGGAGACAACGGCGCCGGGCTGGCCGTCACCCATGCTCGCAATGGCGGCCTTGAGCTGGCTTTCCGAATCCACGAGGAACAAGGCTCGGGTTACGACATTCTCGCCGACTGACACGCCGTCGATCACTTCGTAATAGTCGTCCGTTTTTACGCCGACCTTCACTTCGCGCGGCTGCAAGTGTTGATCATCCCCATCGACAAATGCGACGAACCTCTGGCCGGTATCAATCACCGCGCTGGCCGGGATGAGCACCTTGGGACCGAGCGGGATTTGAATCTCGGCATTGGCCCACATATCCGGTCGAAGCAGGTGATCGGGGTTGTCGAGTTCCAGACGGACGCGACCGCGCCGCGTTTGTGGATCAATATGGGGGTAAAGGAATGTGATCGGCGCAGTGAACGTCCTGTTGCCCAAGGAGGGAAACGTAATGGTGGCTTGCAGACCCGGTTTCATCAGGGGCATGTCGGGTTCGAATATCCACGCGTCGAGCCAGAGATGGGCAAGGTCGGCCACTTCATAAAGCGACTCGCCCGCGGTGAAGGACTTGCCCTCGACGGCCGTCTTGGCCACGACATGGCCGGCGAACGGGGCACGAAACAACATCCCATCGCTGGGCGTGCCCCGTTGCTCCAGGGCGCGAATTTCGCCGTCGCCGATTTCCCAAAGCTCGATGCGTCGCCGCGCGGAGTTCAAAAGACTCGCGGCGGAGTTGCGTTGTTCCGCGGGCGTGTCCGCCTTCAATTGCTGGAGACCGCGCCAGGCAATCAGATACTCGTTCTCCGTCGAAAACAACTCGGGGCTGTACACTGTGAACAGCGGCTGGCCTTTCTCGACGGGCGCGCCGGTGAAGTTGACGTGCAGTTTGCGCACCCAGCCGCTGAAGCGCGGGGCGATTCGCGCGTAGCGGGTTTCATCGTGCACTACCACGACCGTGCTGCGAACAGATCGCGTGAGGTCGCGCTTCTCGACCTTGGAGAGGGATAGGCCAATCATCTGGCGTTTGTCGGCTGAGAGTCGGATGCCGACCCGCCCCGCGACAGAGTTGCTTTCGTGTCCGCCGGCGGTGTCGCTTGCGGCTTTGTCATCCTTGATGGGAACCAACTTCATGCCGCAGATAGGGCAGTCGCCCGGCTTGTTGCTCACGTAGGTCGGGTGCATTGGGCAGTGGTATTTTTGCGCAGTTTGAGCACTGCCATTGCCTTCATGTCGATCGCCGGAGTGGCTGCATCCGGCCAGCCCTGCGCCACCAACAGTCAGCAGCGCACTCATGAGAAGAGGGAAGATTCGATGTCGCATGGTTCAGTCCAAATGGAATTGAGTGTGAAAGATTATTCCTTCTTCATCGGCGGCGCGGGGGCGAGCGGAGCCTGCCGGGGCGCGGTTGATATCGGCGCGCCGGCCGGCGCCACGCCTTGTATCAGCAACGAAATTTCCGCCAGTGTGATCTCGCGGCGCGTGCGCTCCTCAGTGTTCGACAACTGGAAGTTCAGCAGCGTCCGTTCCGCGTCGATGAGGTTGAGGAAATCTGTCCGGGCGGACAAGTAGCCCGCGCGGGCGACTTTGAGCAACTGCCGCGCCTTGGGGATGAGCTGCTCTTCGAGCATGGTTATGTTGCGCGTGGTTTCTCGATAGATGTAGGTCTTCTCCGCAAAATCCACCGTCAGCATGATTTGCTCGTTCGTGAGACGCGCCTCGGCCGCGCGCTTGCCTGCCTGCGTAGCGGCAATCTCCGCGGCAATCTTGTCCCGCCAGATAGGCAGGGTCATGCTCGCCTGTGGCCGCGCCATGATCGGAACAGCCCGGGCGTCGGTCATCACTCCGAGAGTGAAGTCAGGCACTCCAGCTTTGTAAGCCAGTTCCAGCGACGCCTGCGCCATGCGGACTTCAGCCTCCATCGCCTTGAGTCGCGGGTTGCGCGCGAACGCGATTTCCAGCAGACCGTCATTTTTCAAGTCCAGCGGCGTGGACTCGAAGCGTGCCGGAAACGGCGGGTCGTGCTGATCGTGTGCGAGCCCCAGCGCCGCTTTGAACTGCGCACGCAGCGGATTGCGCGAGTCAACGAGGTTGGCGATTTCCGTGTTGAGCCGGTCCTGTTCGATCTGGGCGCGGTAGACATCTTGCAGAGTGGATTTGCCCACTTCGCTCTGCGCGCGGGCAGAGCGCTCCAAGTCGCCCAGCAACACGAGGGTCTCTTGACTGATGCGGATCTTCTCGTCGAGGAACCAGAGGTTGTAATACGCGCGCTTCAAAGCGAAAGCGGTCTGCAGCACGGCAGTCTCGAATGCAAAATATCGGGTCTGGCTCCCGGCGCTTGCGATGTTGGCGCGCGCCCTGAGCTTGCCTGGTCCGGGCAACTCTTGCATCAAACCGGGCATCACGGTCTTGACGATGTCGGCGATATCCGACTCGAACGTCAGCCGCGGGTCCGGCAGCGAGCGTTCAGTCGTGATGCGTTCCACCGATGCCAGCCAGTTGAAATATGCTGCCTCAATCTGCGGTTGGCTCAGCATCGCGTAACGCAGGAAGTCGGTCAGCGTTGAGTGAGCAGACAGCTCCGGCAGATGGGGACGCTGGCCTTCCGGGCGATAGACACTCGCCACTGCCGCAACCTCTTGCCGTGCGACACTTTCCTCCGGTGTTGGCACACCTTTGCATCCGGCAAAGAGCAATCCTCCCGCTATCCACCATGCGACCGTTGTTGTTCTCATGGTTCCCTGTGCTTGTTTCTGGCGGCGCAAGTTAGCATCGTTCACTTCCGTTCTCAACGGAGGCGCACATGAGGTGCGTCCCCGGTAATTGCCAAGACGACTTCTTTCGTGGAGAGATTCCATCAAACCTGCGGGTTGTGTCAGTCAGAAGCACTCCCTCATTGGTCGATACGAAGGCAATGACCGCCATACGGTTGAAACGTCGCGAGGCATCCCGCTCGTTTGAAATGGCGGCAGAGCCCTGGCTGTCCTATACTCGGCACAGCGGGCTGGACCAACCCAGCTCGGGACCGAAGACCAATGTCTTACAAACCCGAACCGATAGACACCTCCAAGGTGGCGCTGGACAAGAGCATCTCCCAGCTAACCGAACTACCTTCGAAGTTGGGGTGCCAAGCCTGTGTCGTCACGCGTCCATTTTGAGAATGCCTTGGCGGTAGATCGTCACGCGAATCTGGACAGGGATTCAACAGACGGTCACAACGTTGTCCATCGCGGAAGCCGTCAGGTTGGACCTTTTTCTTGCTTCCGGGATGAGCAGTAATCATCTTCGACCGCAACGACAGAAGGAACCCTTGCTTTATGAACCAATGTATTTCGAGATGTACCATCATGTTGATCGTCCTCGGCATGTTTGCCGGGCACGCAACCGCCCAGAGCGAGCATGCGCGGAAGATCGCTGCCGCATTTGCTGGCACCGAACATGACGCCTATGCCAAGGACATCCTCGTTGGCAAGCCCGACTACGTTGTTTTCACGCCGAAGCTGAAACGGGAGATCGTTGGCGACAAATACAACGACCATTTTCAGGTGTTCGACAAGCCGGACGGGACGCTGTTTGCGGTCTGGA
>CAZGGF010000143.1:0-1536 GCA_964524715.1 uncultured Verrucomicrobiota bacterium
GCCCTCGCCAATTTCTGGAACCGTGTCCGCTACAGCAGTTGGGCGCCGTTCTATGACCTCATCGCCCATCACACCCGTCCGATGCGGTGCCGTTCCCTGGCGCAGCTCAACCTCCAACCCGGTGAGCGCGTCTTGATCGTCGGCGCCGGCACCGGCCTTGATCTTGATCTCATCGCGCCCGGCCCGATCGTCACCGCGACGGATCTTACACCGGCCATGCTGGAAAGACTTCGCCGCCGTGCCGCCCGGCTCGGCCTCGCCGTGGATGCTCGCGTGATGGACGGTCAGGCGCTGGAGTTTGCCGACGAGTCGTTCGACGCTGTCATTCTCCATTTCATCGTTGCCGTCATCCCCGATCCGGTTCGTTGCATGCGTGAAGCGGCACGCGTCCTGCGTCCCGGCGGCCGCGCCGTCATCCTCGGCAAGTTCTCCCCGGACGACGGCCCGTTGCCGTTGTGGCTCCGCCTGCTGAATCCGCTCGCCAGCGTTCTTGCCACCCATGTCAATCGCCGCCTCGGCCCGCTGCTGGCTGGTTCCGGTCTTCGTGTCATCCACCGGGAGCCCGCGGCGCTGCGAGGTTTCTTCCAGATCGCACTCGCGATGAAGGGTTAGCCGAGCGCGTGTTGCAGCGCGTCGCCGAGCTTTGGAAAGCGAAACGGGAAACCGCTTGCCAGCAGTTTCGCGGGTTCCGCGCGCTGGCTCGCCAACAACAGCGCATCGGCCATTTCGCCTAACGCCAGCCTCAACGCAAATGCCGGTGCTGGGCACACCGCCGGACGGTGCAGCACGTGACCGAGCGTCTTCGTGAACTCGCGGTTCGTCACCGGCTGCGGCGCAACAACATTGACCGGACCCCGCAGTGTTTCGTTGGCGAGCGCGCTGGTGATCACACCGACTACATCGTCAAGCGCGACCCAACTCATCCATTGCTGCCCGTTGCCCAGGACACCGCCGAGGCCGAGCCTGAACGGTGTCAGCATCTTCGCCAGCGCGCCACCGGTTGCGCAGAGGATGACGCCAAAGCGGAGGTTGACGACGCGGATGCCCGCGTCCACCGCCGGTTTCGTCGCTGCTTCCCAGTCGCGGCACACCTCCGCCAGAAACCCGGCGCCCGGCGCGCTCTCCTCGCGCAGCACTTCATCGCCGCGGTGGCCGTAGTAACCGACTGCCGAAGCGCAAATGACGACGCGCGGCGGCTGCGCAAGCTTCGCGACGGTTTCGCAAAGCCGCCGTGTCACCTGCACGCGGCTGTCGCGAATTCGCGCCTTCTTCTCCGGCGTCCAGCGCCCCGTCGAAATGTTCTCGCCGGCCAGATGCACCACCGCGTCGTGGACCGCCAACTCCGGCCACGGCTGCGAATGGGAAAGCCGCGTGATGCTATGGTTTCCCGACATCAGCCGCGGCACGAGCGCCGAGCCAACCAGACCTCCCGCGCCTGTCAGCAGGATGTTCATCGAAAAAGTCCTTTCTACAACGCGCTAATTTGCGCGATGTAGGCCTTGCTGTCGAATTTTCGCGATGTGCTGGCGAAGGACA
>CAZGGF010000144.1:0-4937 GCA_964524715.1 uncultured Verrucomicrobiota bacterium
TCGCTGGCTGGTGGCCATGGGCGCTTCCAGCGTGGTATTCCAACTCAACGAGCGCATCGCCAGGTTGCGTGACGTTTTGCCCGGCGTTGCCAAGGTCCTGGGGTCGGTCGTGGAGGAAGCCGGCCTCGCTGCCGGGAGGTAATATGTCACCCTATCTCACAGACCTGTCTTGAGATTCATCAGCGGCAAACAACGGACGGCACGGCCGGTCACACAACACACCACAGAGAATCCGAACGGCTTCGTGCGAGGGCGTGGCTGCGCCGTTCACGGGTTCAAGCGCCGCCAACGCCTCTGACGCATTGTTGTTGACCAATAACGCCTCGGCTCTTTGCAGAAGGATCCTGGGATCCTGCGGCAAATGTTTGACCGCTTCCCCGGTCCAGTCGGCGGCGAACTCGGCAAACTCCGGCTGGCTGAGCGCGATCTGTCCGCCAAAATGCCAGAGTGCGACATCATCGGCGTGGTCTTCCACCAGTGCGTGCAACTGTTTGAGCGCTTCAAGCCGCCTGTTGGTGCCCGCCAGGAAGCGCGCAAAATCGAACCGAATCGGCTGCGATTCCGGGTTCTCGGCCAGTGCTGCGAGGAACTGTTCTTCCGCCGCCGCGGGCTGCTTTTGGTTGACGAAACAAATCGCCAGACAATGTTGCGGTCCGCCCCGGCGCACTTCCTTCGCGGCGGGCGTCAGCGTCGGCTTGTCGCGCTTCGCGAGGCACTGGCGCATGTTTTCGGCGGCTTCGTCAAAGCGTCCCAGCTCGATGCAACTGAGACCCAGATTGAAATGCAGTGTCGCTGTCAGACCATGTGCCCGCGCAACGGGCGATTGCAGCACCATCGCGACATCAGCGAACCGCTTCGCGCGAATCAGGTGCGAGGAATACAACGCAAGCAAGCGCTCCCGCACCTCCGGCGTTGTTGCCTGCGGCGGTAGAGTCGCCATCAATCGCAGCGCCTCGGCATACTTTTCCAGACCGGCATCGAGTTGGCCATCGTTGACCAAATCCAGACCGTAGTTCATCAGCAGGCTCGGCTCGTTGGGCATCTCGGCAATGGCCTGGTCGAGCAGGCGCAGGTTGCGCTCGACCTTGCGGCGGTCCTTGATGACCGCCTTGGTGTAGCCGTGATGGATGATGGTGGTCTTGCCAAGGGCATTCTCCAGACCCCAATCCTTGCGGCGAGCCTCGACACTGGTGAAGATCTGTTCGTGGACGCGTCCGACAAAGAACAGGCCTGGCGCGTTTCGGAACAACCGCGGCACGTAACAACAACCTTCCTGCTCCTCGCCCACGTTCACGATGGGGATGCGATAGGCGATGGCGTCCGGGAAACGCATTTCCTTCAACAGTTGCTCGCGGCTGTCCGGTGCCAGCACTTCATCGGCGTCGAGAATCAAAACCCAGTCGCCCGTGGCGTGTTCGTGCGCAGCGTTGCGCGCGGCGCTGAAATCATCACACCACGTGAAGTGGTGCACCTCCGCGCCATGTTCACGGGCGATGTCGACGGTGCGGTCGGTGGAACCGGTGTCCACAACGACGATTTGATGTGCGATGTCACGCACAGAGGCGAGGCATTGCGCCAGGAATTTCTCTTCGTTCCTCGCAATGACGCAAACACTGAGCCGGGGCGATGACGACGTATCAGGCACCGCCGGCCATGCAGATGTCGCAGCCCGGCTGGCGCCCGTGAGCGACTTCAAAAGTTTCCGCGCCGGTTTCCAGTCTGGCGCCATGTCGTGAGCCCGTTGGGCGCAACGCCGGGCTTGGTTCACATCGCCCGCAGCCTTTGCGATCTCCGCCAACAGCAGGAACGCTTCCGGATGGAATGGCCGGGTTTGAATGGCGGCCAGCGCCGCATTCCATGCGGGCAAATGCTGTTTCTGCCGCAGAAGCTCCTTCGCTTCGGCAAGATCACCCAGCTTCGCAACAGCTGGCAACGGTTGGGTCAGCGTGGTTGTCGCTTGCGGTTTTTCAGCCGCCAGCTTCGCCAACCGCTCGCCTGCGACGGCGGCAGCCCGGGCCCATGTCCATTCGCGGCGGACGTGGTCGCTGGCTTTGCGGCCCACTTGCCTGGCCTCGTCACGATGCGAAACAACCCACTTCATCCGTTCGGCGAGCGCGTGACCGTCCGGTTCGAGCAGCCAACCTTCGCCCGCCAACTCGATGTCGCCCACCTTGCGGCCGATGGAGCGTCGTTGCGCAGGAATCGTGTAGCCATGGCCACCCGTCACAAACCCGTCCGTCGAACCACCGGCGGTGACAATGACCGGCAGGCCACACGCCATTGCCTCCAACACTGGCAGGCCGAAGCCTTCGCCACGATATGGGTGCACCAGGCAATCACACGCCGCATAGAGCCGCGGCAGGTCTTCGGGTGGCAACTCCGAGTTCAGGTAGAGGATCTCGGGCGCGTCAGGCCGTGCCTGTGCCTGTTTGATCTGCGTCTCGATGGTTTGTCCAGAATAGACCGACTTGCCGCCGAAATCCTTGATGACAAGACAGACATCGTCCGATGCGCGGAATGCGTCCAGATACGCGTTCAGCAGCACATCAGGTCCTTTGCGGTGAATCGTGCCGCCCACGAAGAGGAACTTGAAAGTCTTGCGCGTCTGCAATGGCAGCGGCGTCAAATCGGGACGGAACTTGTCCTCGGCGATGCCATTCGGCACCACCACGACTTTGTTTGCGGGCACGCCGCTCTTCACGTAGCAGCCGCGGGCAAATTCGCTCGGCACCCACAGTTCGTCCACCTGATCGCGCAACACCGGCACCCACGCCTTCGGCACGCAACCGAATTCCCACGGCTGGATGACGACCCACTTGCCTTTGGGCGGACGCTGCGGATTGAAGGGCCACTGATGGCGCACATGCACCTCCGGCCCGCGTGACAACGGCTTGCGGACACGTTGGGCCAGCGGTGCAAAGCGGCTATCCGCCTCCGGACTGAACTGGTCCGGCTCATAGGGCAGGATGGAAACTTCGTGGCCCGCCTCGATCAGATTCAGGCACAGCTCGCGATTGACCAATGCCAGCGAATGATGCACGAACTGTGAACCTTCCCACGCGACGGCGACCGAAGTCTTCTTGCTACTGGCCGCAATCACCTCACGGTAGTGTTGTTCCAATTCGTCCAGGTAACGCCCAAAACCTTTTGGCTGGCGGATATTCGTCTGCATGCGGCCCAACAGAGCCGAATCAGCAATGAACCGCCGCAAGGCCGACGCCAACTCCGCCGGATCACCCGCGCGGAACAAGAAACCCGTAACGCCATCCTCGATGAAATCAAGAATGCCGCCGATGCGGCTGCCGATGACCGGGCAACGCGCAGCCAGCGCCTCGGCCACGACGAGCGGTGCGCAGTCTTCCCAGACCGATGGCACCACCATCACGTCCATGTCC
Organism: uncultured Verrucomicrobiota bacterium; assembly: GCA_964524715.1. Lineage (GTDB taxonomy): Bacteria > Verrucomicrobiota > Verrucomicrobiia > CAIQCK01 > CAIQCK01 > CAIQCK01. The sequence continues at coordinate 3,396 of CAZGGF010000144.1, forward strand.
GCCAGCAAGCGCGGCAACTGGCCGGGTTCGTAGGCGCCATGGAACCGCGCCAGTTGTTTCTGGTCGAGTTTCTTGAGAAGCTCGCCGTACTCGACCGGCACGTTGCCGAAACAGTGCGCTTCAATCCCGCCCGGTTGGAAAACCTGCAAAGCCTGAATCAGGACATGCACGCCCTTCTGCGGATAAAGGCTGCCAATGAAGCCAACGCGCAGAGGCCGGTCCAATTGCTCCACGATCTTTCGCTTCGATCCAACCTCCGACCAGAGCGCTTCCACGGTCTGCGGTTGCTGCTGCAACACCTGGATGCGGTCAGCCGCGTGGCCGCTGCGGATGAACAGCTCGCGCACACGATGCGAAACAGCGAGATGGCGGCCGACTTGCTTGCTGAACGCCTCGCGCCCGCGCTTTAATCGCCGCGCAAAATCTCCGGCCCGGCCATTCTGCCCAACGCACGCCGCACAGCGGCTGCCGTCTTCAGACGGTCCGGAACAGAGTTCGAGCCGTTCCTTGAACAGGTACATCCGCGGACAGATCGGCCAGTAATTGTGGGACGTGTAGACCGCCGGCACACCCGCGCCATGGAGTTCGTCCACCATGCCGAGCGAGAAATTCAGCAGACTGTGGTAATGCACAATATCCGGCTTCAACTGATCCACCAACCGCCGGAACACACGGCGCATTTCAGGATCATCCGTCTCGCGCTCCGGATGATCGGCGTCATAGAACAACGCGGGACGGTTGTAGATCGCGTAAAGAGTCACGCCATCGTCGCTGGATTCCTCGACGTGGTAAGCAGGCTTGCCCGGTTTCGGGCGCGCCGCCGCATAGATGACCGACACCCGATGGCCGCGTTGGACGAGCGCCTTGGCGATCTGACGTGGCAGAATCGTGCCACCGCCCTCATCGGCCCAGCCGTACATCGTGAACAACACATGCGGTTTTCGGCCGGCCGGTTGCGCCGGCTGCGCCACTGCAACCTCCCGCGCTGCGAAGGGCGAACGCTCGCCATCCTGCTGGTAGCAGTCATCCGCATCGCACCGCAGTTGGCGTTCCCATTTCTGCATGAACCGCTGGCGATTCTTGTAATCCATGCAGTCAGGCTGGTCGTGCTTGAGTTCGAACTTCTCCAGCCCGATCTGCTTCTTGGTCATGGACTCGAAGTGGTAGGCAACCGCTTTCGGATTGAACCATACTTTGCTGCCCGCCGCGCGCGCAGCCAGGCAGAGGTCCATGTCCTCGTGACCAAACTCGTAGCCTTCGTCAAACCCGCCGACACGCTTGAACAATTCGCTCCGCATCGCCAGCATCGCGCCGGTGACCATCTGGAACTCGCGCGCCCGGCTCACGCACGGGTCGTCGGCCTTGCGGCAGAGATAAATGTGGTAATGCTGCCGGACCCGGGGATGGATTTGCCCGTAGACAATACCGGCGTGCTGGATGGTGCCGTTGGGATAGAGCAGTTTGCCACCCTGGATGCCGATCGCGGGGTCGGCCTCGAATGTCTCACGCAACGCCTGCAGCCAGCCGGCGAGCGGCTTGGTG
>CAZGGF010000145.1:0-4752 GCA_964524715.1 uncultured Verrucomicrobiota bacterium
TGCGAGCGGCAGCGGTTCGGCTGGCACGGTCTTGTATGTAACTTTCGGATCCTCCTTCAACATCCGGCGCGGCAAACTACACCGGCCAGCCGAACTTCGACGCGCTCGTGCGCGCGCCGTTGGGCCTGCTGTGGTTCGGCGACACGTTCCATCATCACAAGCTTTTCTACAAAGGCGTCTCGACGGAGTCAGGTCGCGGTTTACCCGCTTACATCACCGTCGAGGACGGCGTGACAAGCTACCTGGTCACCGAGCCGTATGGAGCCAAGCCAGCCGGGCAGAGCTACGCGGACATGTTGAGGAAGTTTAACGAGCAGACGCACGCGGCAGCATTCAGCGATGTTTATACCGGCCGGATGTTGAAGGAGGATCCGAAAGTTACATCCAAGACCGTGCCAGCCGAACCGCTGCCGCTCGCACGCCGCAACCCGATCACCGGCCGCGAGGAAGCGCGCGAATATGTAAAAACCTACGGCTGCGATCTCGTCGGCGCAGACTACGGCAACTTCATCACATTGCGCTCCGGCACAGCGGCGTTCTACGACAAGCGCAGCGAGAGCGGCACCATCAACATCAGCGGCCTTCGCTCCGGCTGCCGCAACAACATGGTGCCCGCCTGCGGCGTGCTCAGCGTACCGTCGTGGACGGGCAACTGCACCTGCAACTATCCGGTCTTCACCTCGCTCGCGCTGGTTCCGATGCCGGAGCGCTTCGAGCAATGGCGTGCCTGGGGCGGCGTGGCTGAGGACGGGCCCGTCCAGCGCGTCGGCATCAACTTCGGCGCGCCGGGTGACCGCATGACGCGCGACGGCACGCTCTGGCTTGACTGGCCCAGCGTCGGCGGACCGTCGCCGGACATGCGCGTGCAGGTCACGCCCGCCGACGCGCAGCCGTTCTACCGGCACGCGCTCTGGATGAAAGGAGGCGAGAGCTGGCCATGGGTTTTCGCATCGGGCATCCAAGGCGTGCGTTCGGTGCGCATCGAGACGACGGCCCGTGCCACCAACGCGCCGCCTGCGAAATTCAGCGCGCGATGGACCGGTTTCGTGCAAACCGACAAAAGCGAGACGAATACATTCGATACTCTCAGCGATGGCACTGTGCGCGTCTGGGTCGAGGGATTTCCCATCGTGGACACCAGCCGTCTGAAATCCTCCACCACACCGCGCAAAGCCGCCGGCAGGTTGTTCCTCGAAGCCGGGCGGAAATACACGCTGGTGGTCGAGTATTCGCACACGGCCGACGACGCGTTGGTCGAATTGAACTGGAGCAGTCCCTCGCGCACCCGGGCGGCGATTCCGTCGAATTGCCTGTTTACGCCGGACGGCCGGCGCAATGGCGTGGCAGGTGTCTATTTTGCCAACACCAAACCCAACGGACCGGGGTTGGTACAAGTGGACCCGCAAATCAACTTCAATTGGGGTCAGGAACTGCCGCCATTGCTGCGGAAATCGCGCCAGGCGGCCGCGCCTGCCGAACGCCCTTATACGGTGCGACTGGTGTTCGCGGAGCCGGAGGAAATCCGCGCAGGCCAGCGTGTCTTCGACGTGAAGCTTCAGGGAAGGGAAGTCCTGTCGTCGCTCGACGTCCTCAAGCAGGCGGGCGGCGCGCGGCGCGGCATCGTCCGCGAGTTCCGCGGCATCAAGGCCACCGAAGCGCTGGAGATGGAGTTTGTGCCGCGCAGCGCAAAGCCGCCGTTGATCTGCGGTGTTGAGCTGATCGCCGAGCAGCCGTAGTCCTGTCAGCGCCGTGTTCGCGAGCTTGCATTTCCATCGGAAGGGAGTAGAAGGGCGCTCACCGTAGTCCGACTCAAGAACAAGCAGTGGAATTCATGTTTGCGGACGCGCTTGTTGCGTCCCGCCAGTGCGCCGTTCAGGTTGTCAGCACGCCTGTAGGTGGATGGAGGAGCCGTAATAATTGCGACTTCCGCCGTAAGAGCTGCGACACGCGCGATGCGGCCGCGGCATAGAATCCTGAGTGGTGAAAAGGACCGAAGCGTCCGGAGCCTAAATGAACCACGAAATCTGGGACGTGCATACTCACCTCGCCGGCGTGCCGGGCCAGACGCCGGAGGAGAAGTTGGAGCGTCTGCTCGAATACGCCGACCGCATGGGCATCGCGCGACTCTGTGTGTTCCTGGGGATGAAGTGGAATTACGACGCGTCTCCCGAAGACATACGGCAACAGAACGATGACGTGCTCCGGGCGGTGAAGCGTTTCCCCAACCGCGCGTTCGGTTTCGTCCATCTCAATCCGAAACATACGCAGGCCAGCCTCGACGAACTCAACCGCTGCGTCCGGGACGGGCCGATGGTGGGCGTGAAACTCTGGGTCGCGCTGCACTGTAACGATCCGAAACTCGATCCGATCATCGCCCGCGCCGCGGAACTGAAGGCCCCCATCCTGCAGCACTGCTGGGACAAGATCACCGGCAACCTGCCCGGCGAATCCACGCCGATGGACATGGCAGAGCTGGCTGCGCGGCATCCGAAGGCCACGCTTATCTGCGCCCATTGTGGCGGCGACTGGGAACGCGGTCTGCGCGCCATTCGTCCCCATACGAACATTTACGCCGACATTGACGGCGGCGATCCGACCGCCGGTTTCACCGAGATGGCGGTGCGGGAGTTGGGCGCGGAGCGCGTCCTCTACGGCAGCGACGCGGGCGGGCGCAGTTTCGCATCGCAACTGGCGAAGGTTTATGGCGCGGAAATCTCGGACGCGACCCGGCGGCTCATCTTTGCGGAGAACCTCAAGCGCCTGCTGCGGCCGATCCTGGCCGACAAGGGAATCAAACTGTGAGCCAAACACCATCAACCGATTCCCTCGACCGCCGCGATTTCCTTAAAGTCGTTGCGGTGGCAGCCGGCGCGGCATCGCTTGGCCGCGCGAGCGTCGCGGAGTCTGCGGCCGCCGCGGCGCCCGGTCTCACGGACACCAACGTCTATCTTTCGCGCTGGCCGTTGCGCCGGCTGGCGCTTGACGACACCGCCGCTCTCGTCGCGAAGCTTCGCGCCCATGGCGTGACACAGGCGTGGGCGGGCAGCTTCGACGGCCTGTTGCATCGCGACATCGCCACGGTGAACGCGCGGCTCGCGGACGAGTGCCGCCGTCACGGCGGCGGCCTGCTGGTTCCGTTCGGCTCGGTGAACCCAAAGTTCCCCGACTGGGAGGAGGATCTGCGCCGTTGCGCGGAGGAACATCACATGCCGGGCATCCGGCTGCATCCGGGCTATCACGGTTACAGACTCGACGATCCTGCTTTCGTAAAACTGCTGCGACTCGCGACCGAGCGAGGCCTAGTCGTGCAACTCGTGTTCGTCATGGAAGACCGCCGCATGATGCATCCGCTGCTTCAGGTGGAACCGCCGGTCGTCAAGCCGCTGGCCGATGTCGTTCGCAAAACACCCGGTCTGCGGCTGGAGTTGCTGAACTCATCAACGATCCTGCGAGGCCCGCCGTTGCTCGATCTTGTGAAGGCTGGCGGCGTCCATCTGGACATCGCCATGATCGAAAGCGTCGGCGGCGTCGCCAGCCTGCTGGAAAAAGTCCCGCTGAACCGCGTGTTGTTCGGTTCGCACGCGCCGCTGTTCTATTTCGAGTCCGCTCTGCTGAAGCTCAAGGAATCACCACTCAACGAAGAACAACTGCAGGCCATCCGCTGCAACAACGCGCGGCGGCTGCTTGCGAAGAAGAGTTAATCAAACGAGGAGACGCCCATGAAAGACACACAGCCATCAGTTTCCCGCCGGGAATTCATCACGACCACATCCGCCGCGCTGCTCGCCAGCGGCGCCACCGGCGCGACATCCACCGCCGAATCCGGCGACGCGTCGAAGCTCGCGATGCTCGGCGGCAAAAAGGCCGTCAAGAAAGCGCCGTCGTCCGTCCGGCGTTGGGGCGACCTCGAACGCGAGCGGCTCAACGCCATGCTCGAACAGGACACGCTCTTCTATTGGAAGGGGCCGCAGACCACGCTGGCGCTGGAGCGGTTCAGGAAAATCCATCCGTTCAAATACGCCCAGACCTGCACCTCTGGCACCGCGGCGATCCACATCGCCGTCACCGCGGCGGGCATCGGGCTGGGCGACGAGGTCATCACCTCTCCCATCACGGACATTGGCACCGTCATCGGCGTCCTCTACCAGCAGGGCGTGCCCGTCTTCGCCGACCTCGGCGCCACCACCTACAACCGCGACCCCGCCGACGTCGAGCGCCGCATCACGCCCAAGACCAAGGCCATCATCGCGGTGCATCTCTGCGGCAACCCCTGCGACATGAACGCGCTGAAGGCCATCGCCGACAAGCACAAGCTGGTCCTGATCGAGGATTGTTGCCAGGCGTGGGGCGCGAAATACCGCGGCCAGCCCATTGGCTCCGTCGGCCACATCGCCTGCTGGTCGCTCCAGAACACCAAACACATCACCGCCGGCGACGGCGGCGTGGTCGCCTCCAGCGACGAGAAGTTCGGCCCGCTGCTCCAGAGGTGCGGCGACAAGGGCGCGGATCGCCTCAAGGGCGGCGGGTTCCACATGTTCGCCACCAACTACCGCATGAACGAGCCGTCGGCTGCCGTGTTCGCGGCGCAACTGGAGCGGCTCGAAGGCGTCGCCAGCAAGCGCGCCAAGCTCGGCAACCTGCTCACCGAGAAGATCGCCGGCATCCCCGGCATCCTGCCCCACACCGTGCATCCCGAGGACCGCTGCGTCTATTGGTTCTACTTCATGCGTTTCAAGCCGGAGTCGTTCCGCT
>CAZGGF010000146.1:0-2986 GCA_964524715.1 uncultured Verrucomicrobiota bacterium
CATACCGGAGCTGCGACGACAATCGAGGCACCGCTGAGGCTGTTGCCCCCCCCCCTTGCTCATCGTGCAGTCTCTGCCAACAAACCACCATTTCGTGGGCGGTCGCGCACGGCATGCTCGAACCCAGTCCGGTTTCGCGCCATCTCTGACAGAGTGGCGTCATATCTCTGACGCCGTTCTTTTCAACTCACGATCAACCGCGCACGCCACCGATCGCGACCGGAGTGGGCAAATCACGCTTGAAATGGAGGTAGCATTGTGCCGAAACCTTATCGGTTTGCACGACGCTGAGCACTTTGGCCACATCCTTGATCGAAAGCTTCTTCTTCCCCTTCAAAACCGTTCCTTCGGGGAACACCAACGTGACGCAGTTGGACCCATCGGCGACCACCTTGACTGATGCGGCTTTCTTGACGGTCTTCTTGCTCATGGTTCGTATTCCTTCGAGACAGGCTTCACCACACTCGGCAACCCGAGGATGAGGCGCACAGCCGGCATGCCCCCGGGTTGTTGTTCGCTATTGCATCCAGCCACTACGCCGGGGTCCACTGCGCGTCAAGTGTGAAGTGGCACGGTAACCAACACGACCGTTTCCACCCGTCTCATTGTTTTGGGATTGACGCCATACGCCAATGGCGTATAGTACCTCAATGGAGTTCATAGAGACGCCAACATTCACGAGGTTGGTGTCGGGACTGATGAAGGACGATGAATACGTCCAACTGCAAGTGGTTTTGGCCCAAAGGCCGGACACAGGGAAGATCATCCCGGGAAGCGGCGGCATCAGGAAAATGCGATGGGCAGGAAGCGGTCGTGGCAAACGAGGTGGACTGCGCATCATTTACTACTGGCAGGTCACAGAGAGTCTGATTTGGATGCTTTTGGCGTATCCGAAGAGTGAGCAAGATGACCTGACGCCCGATCAGGCCAGGCTGTTGAAGCGGTGGGTGGAAGGAATTGCGTCATGAAGAAAGAACTTTTTGAAGAACTGAGACAGAGTCTGCACGAAGCAGGAAAGATCAAGCGCGGCGCGATGAAGCCCTCGCGGGTCTTCAAAATTGATCCGCAGAACGACATCGTGAAAGTCCGGGGCAGACTGGGTCTGTCGCAGTCGAAGTTTGCGACTGTCCTGGGCATCAGCGCCGACACGCTCCAGAACTGGGAACAGGGTCGCAGGCAACCCACGGGCCCGGCCAAGGTGTTGCTGAAGATCGCAACCAAACACCCCAAGGTGTTGCTCGAAGTTGCGTAGAACTACGGCGGGGCGTTGGACGCGAATAACGACGAAGTCACACGGACGTAAGCTGCAATGTTGAATCCAAAGATGTGCCCCGTTTGTTTTCTGCGCTAAAAACACGGCTTGCGTTGTTCAATCGCGTGACGGCTACGGTGGCACACGCCTGGACGGTCAGCGGCTTGATTTTTGTTTGCATTACCATTGCCGCCGTTGACCCCGGATGCTGCTTTACCTACACTCGCAGTGATGGCTCGACTGATACACAAAAGGTCCCGAGCGTCGGCTCGTCACCGAGCGCGCGTCGTCAAGGAATCGCCCCCCGCCGTGGCTTACAAACGAGCCGCGCGTGCCGGCGCTGAATTGCGCTCTTCCAAACAGCGGGAACTGGGGCAATTCCCAACACCCCTGCCAGTAGCGCAATTGATGGCATCCATGTTCGATAGCCGGGAAAAGGATGTGCGGCTTTTGGACGCTGGCGCGGGGACTGGTTTGTTGATCCAGACGTTTGTCGAAGCACGATGTTCGCTCAAACCCTTGCCAGCCTCGATTCATGTCGTGGCTTATGAGGTGGACACCTTGCTCCTCGGTCCGCTTTATCGCACGCTGGAACACTGTCGCAACCATTGTCTCAACTGTGGCGTTCAATTCTCGGCAAACGTCCACAATGCCGATTTCATCGAAGCGGCGCTGCCTCTTGTCAACGGCGACCTTTTCAGCAAATCACATGCTGGTTTCAACGCAACGATTCTGAATCCACCCTATCGGAAGATTAGCAGCGATTCGCGGACGCGGCTTCTGTTGCGTTCCGCCGGCATCGAGACGACGAATCTTTACACGGGCTTCGTAGCTCTGGCCGCCAAACTGCTGTGCGATGGAGGGGAAATGGTGGCGATCACGCCGAGAAGTTTCGCGAACGGACCTTATTTCCGGCCCTTCCGCGATTTCTTTTTGAGTTCAATGTCATTGCGGCGGCTTCATGTCTTTGAGTCGCGGTCAGTGGCCTTCGAGTGCGAGGGCGTGCTTCAGGAGAATATCATCGTCCATGCGGTGAAGTCTTCCGCGAAATCATCTTCGGTCGTCGTCTCCAAGAGCAGCGGTGCACCCCATGCGCCGATTACGGTGCGCAACTGCGCCTATGATGAGATTGTTTCGCCCGGCGATCCCGAACGCTTCATCCATATAGTGACTGACGATCTTGAACGGAATGCGCGCCAGATTCTCGCGCGGTTTCACACGTCTTTGGCCGAACTTGGATTGGAGGTGTCCACCGGCCGGGTCGTTGATTTTCGCGCGACTCAGTTTCTCGTGCCGGAGCCGGCGCGCGGCACTGTGCCGCTCATCTACCCGTGCCATTTCAATGGCGGCTATGTGAAGTGGCCGAAGACGCCCAGCCGAAAGGCAAACGCCATCCTCGACACTTCAGACACGAAGGAATTGCTGGTGCCGTCTGCGGTTTACGTCCTGGTGAAGCGGTTCACCGCGAAGGAAGAGCGGCGGCGTGTGGTTGCGTGTATCTACGACCCGGCAAGGATTCAATCCGCGCGCGTCGGGTTTGAGAACCATCTCAATTACTTCCACGCGCATGGAGCCGGTTTGCCGCTGGATTTGGCGCGCGGCTTGTCGGCGTTTCTCAACTCGACGGTGCTCGACGTTTACTTCCGCCAGTTCAACGGGCACACACAAGTCAACGCCACCGATTTGAGGAACCTCAGGTATCCGTCGCGCTCGCAACTTGAACTCCTCGGGCGA
>CAZGGF010000147.1:0-5235 GCA_964524715.1 uncultured Verrucomicrobiota bacterium
AGGTGGCTGTGACCGCTGAACCAGAAGAGGATGTGCTTGTGCCGGCAGCAAAGATCCATGATCTGGCCGGGGGCGTGATTCTGATTGATGTAAGCGTTGCCGGCACGAACGTGCAATTCAGGGTGGACGATGAGGTTGGAACCGAGCACAGGCGCATGGCAGGCGACAACGACCGGCCGGCCGCCGCAGCGCTTAAGTTCCTCGTCAACCCACGCAAGCTGCCGCTGTGTGAGATAAACCTCGTGCGGCTGGAGGGTGTGCTCTCGGAACCGCTCATTGCTCAGGAACAGGAATGTCAACGGCCCACGATCCTCACGATGCCATGGCAACCGATAGCCATGGGTGCGCAGCCACATAACAATGTTTTCGCGATCAGTCTCGATGGGGTCGTATTCGATGTCGTGGTTGCCAATGATATTACGCCACGGCATTTGCAGGCCGTTTAGCAGTTGCACTGCGCGGTGCGTCATTTCCGGGCCTCCCGCACCTGGTTGGCCGCTGACATCGCCGAGCACCATCGTAAAATCGGCTTCCAGCTTGTTGATATCGTCGATCAGCACACGGTCAGCCAGCGCTGTTTTCGCGCTGAAATGGCAGTCGGCGATGACACAAAATCTGAATTTAGGTTCCACGTTCACAGTTCAAACGATCAAAACACGATGATATTAGCTACGATACGGCCAAACGCCAGCACTCTCCGCAGGCTTGGAGCCAACTTGACAAGGCGGGAAGTGCCGGTATGATGCGCGGGCTTTATCGGAAACGTTGGAGTTTGCTTATGAAACGAACCTTTCAACCTCATCGCCGCCGCCGCGTGCGCAAGCACGGCTTTTTGGCCAAGACGCGCACCAAGGCCGGTCGCGCGACCTTGAATCGCCGGCGCCGCAAGGGCCGTAAACGCCTGACCCCGGTCTGAGCCGCGTGAAACGCACGCTCCGCAAACGGGAGCGGCTGCAGCATGGCACGGACTTTCGTCGCGCACGCGAAGAAGGACGCAAGCTGACAGGCCGCTTGATGTTGCTGAACGTGCTGCAAGCAGGGGACTTGCCAGGCCGGAGGCTTGGCGTGGTCACCAGCCGTAAACTTGGCTGTGCCGTCGTGAGGAATCGTGCCCGCCGTATTGTGCGTGAAGCTTGGCGGCTGATTCAGGAGCAACTGGTGGATCCTTGCGATGTGGTTGTTGTTGTTCGACGCGGGATGGTGGGTTGCTTGATGCAGGATGCGCAGGATGAGTTGTTGCGGCTGCTGAAAGCGGCCGGCGCGTTGAAAGAAGCGCAGATGGGTGACGGCATGCGCAATAGCGCATAACTGAAAATGAGTTGGCTCTTGATCAAACTGTTGCGGGCTTACCAGCTTGCCATCTCGCCGGCGTTGCATGCCATGCTGCCGGCGTCATCGGGCTGCCGTTTTACGCCCACCTGCTCGCAATACGCGATGGATGCGGTGCGGACGCACGGCGCATGGCGCGGGCTGTGGCTTGCGGCACGCAGGCTGGCACGCTGCCATCCGTGGGGAGGCCATGGCTACGATCCGGTGCTGGCTCTCGACGGATCTCCAGTAGCTCATCACGAACCGCGGTTTTCACAGTCGTCTGTGGCAAGGTCAAATGGATAAAAGAGGAATCATTATCGTCGTCATCTGCTTCGCCGTCGTTCTTGGATGGCAGGCGATGGTGACTCATTACTGGCCGGCGCCACCACCGGGAGCAGAGCGTGCTCACAAAGGGGGCACACCCACCAATGTTGTCGCACGTCCTGCACGCCCGCTGGAGGTGAAAGCCGCACCCGCGCCTGCGGCAGCAGTTGCGACGCCGACTGCTCCGCTCGCGCCGAAGCCTCCGGAGAAGACCGTTGCACTGGAAAATGGGCTGCTTCGCGCGGAATTGACCACGTACGGCGGCGGCGTCCGCGACGTGTTGTTGAAGGGGTGGAAAATCGGTGGCACGAATCAATCGCCGGTGATGCTGAACCGGTTTGCATCGGAGCCTGTGTTTACGCTGACGGGTGGCTCGACAAAGGACACCAACGGCGTGGTGTCGGTGCTCGCATGGCCGGGAGTGGACAGTAATGCCGTTTACACATTGACAGAGAGCACACGGGATCGCGCGGTGTTCTCGAGCGACACGGCGAACGGTTTGCGTGTGGTCAAGGAGTTTGCGCTGGGCAACGATTATACGCTGACGTGCCGTGTGCGGATCGAAAACAACAGCAAACAGGCGATCGAAACGCCGGCGTTCGGCGTGGCGGTTGGAACGGCCGGGCAACTGGACGAACTTGACGACGCCACCTACGTCAATGCCGACTATTGGGGAAGCGGTGTCAGTGTTACGGGTCGCGCCCAGGTCACCTACACGGCCGCGAGTTCCATGTTGAAAGAGGATGTGTTCACCGCGGCCGGAGCCAACTGGGCGGCTGTGAAAAACCGTTACTTCGCGTTGGTGCTGACGCCGAAGGACCCGGCTGGCGGATTTCACGCGCGGAAGGTGGATCTGCCGCACCTGCTCACGCCCTCGGCCAAGACGGCGCCGACAGGCACACACGCGTGGTTGTTGATGGGAAGCGCGAAGGTGGACGCGGGCGCTTCGGTCGCGCGCGAGTTCCAGCTCTACGCGGGGCCGAAGGAATACAAACGGCTCGCAGCGCTTGGCAACAAACAGGAGGAAGTGATGGAGTTCGGCTGGTTTGGCCGGATTGCCGAGGCATTGCTCTGGAGCCTCACGACCATCCACGGGGCCATTCCAAACTACGGCATCGCCATCATCATCATTACCATCGTCATCAAACTCCTCTTCTGGCCGATTCAGGCGATGAGCACGCGCTCGATGAAACGAATGCAGGAGTTGCAGCCGCTGATCGCCAAGCTCAAGGAGAAATACCCCGACGATCCGCAGAAACAGCAGCAGGAAATGATGAAGCTCTACCGGGAGCACAAGGTCAACCCCATGGGTGGTTGCCTGCCGCTGCTGGCGCAGATTCCCGTTTTTATCGCGCTCTATAACATGTTGCGGACCGTTATCGAGCTGCGCGGCGCGAAGTTTCTCTGGATCAACGACCTCAGCCTGCCCGACACGGTCTGCACCATTGCAGGGCTCCCGATCAATCCATTGCCGTTGTTGATGTGTGCCACGACGCTTTGGCAGCAGAAACTGACGCCGAACGCTTCCGCCGACCCGACACAGCAGAAGATGATGATGATGATGCCGTTGATGTTTGTGTTCATGTTCTACAGCATGTCGAGCGGCTTGGTGCTTTATTGGACCGTGCAGAACCTGTTGAGCATCCTCCAGCAGTGGATGGCCCTGCGCGACACGAAGAAACCCGCCGCAGTTCCGGCTCCACCCGACGGTGATTTTATGGCGAACGATCCGAAGCAGATGTTAAGCGAGCTGATCCGCCTGATGGATTTCGAAGGCAAGGTGGACCAGTTCCAAACTGAAGAAGGCCTTCTGTTGCACATCGAGTCTGCCGAGGGCGGACGCCTGATCGGCAAACAAGGCCAGACCCTCAGCCACCTCCAGTTCCTGCTGAATCGGATGTTGCGCAAGCAGAACCCGGAAGCGCCGCATGTGATCGTGGACGTATGCCGCTACCGCGAACGCGCGCGCGACTTGCTCATCAAGCACACACAGGAACAGGCCGACCGCGTTCGCCGCTGGGGTGATCCCATCCAGCTTGAACCCATGAGCCCCTACGAGCGGCGTGTCATTCATCGTTTCTACGCCAACGATCCGGAGATTGAGACCGTCAGCGAGACTGGCGACGAAATGGGCCGTAAGAAAATCACGCTCCAGTTGCGGAAGAAATAACGCGGGCGATTCCGCAGGGTCCGGCACCCGCTCACATCGCCACAAACATCCGGATGCTCTGTGGCGCGAGTTCTAGCCGGAGCTGGCGATTGTAAATATCGGCGCCGCCGCATTCCTGGCCGGCCGAATCCATTTCCTTCATCTTCTTCCCCTTTGCCTCCACTGGCATCCGCACGCTGACGTTCAGTGGCTTGTCGGAGACATTGATGACGAAGATGGCGATGCGGCCATCGCTGGCCTGCCACGCGCTGGTTGTGACAGCCGGTTGTTCCGTGGCGATTTCGCTCTTGTAGCGCGTCCAACGTTGCTCGATACGCGGCACCGGCGAGCCATTCCGCGTCATCACCACGCGCGGCGGCTGCAACATGTCCCCGTAGCCAAGCCAGTCAAGACCGGCCTGCCGGAACGCTGCGAGTTTGGCAAGCCATGCGAACTTCTCCCGGTGCTCCGGCGTGTCGGCCCAGTGGGTGCCATTCCAGCCGAGTTGGCCGCCGAATTGGAACAACATCGCCTCTTTCGAACGGAATGTGACACCCGCCTTGATTTCTGGTTCGTGGATATAGAGACCGAACAGCGCGACATAGTCATGGTAGACCGCCGGGAAGAACGGGATGCTGTCGGGCAGCGCTCGATTGCACATCAACATTCCGTCGAGATAACGGATGTAAGGCTCCGCGGTGTCCTCGGTTGTGAGCGCGGCGTCCGGGTTCAGGCTGCGGGCGTTGGCGCGCACGGCTTGCAGCAGCTTCCAGTAGCCGGCGACGTAGTGGTCGCCACCGCCACGCGTGTGGCCGTGTGAGCCGTCGTAGCAAAGCTGCGCCTGCGCCGCGCCAATCTGGTCAAGATAGACCGCGTCCACGCCGACGTCGCGAAAGAGCTTGTCGGTGACGCGCACCATTTTTTCACGCCAAGCGTCGGTGAACGGGCACGCCGTCGAGTGATCGTGCTTGTTCCAGTGCTCAATATAGAGCGAGCCGTCGAATTTCTTCATGGCCCAACGCACCGCGCCTTCCTCGGCGTAGCTCTTTGCCTGTGTGTCCCAAAGGTGGCCATTGATGTAAGGCATCACGCGCACACCCCACTCACGCATCTTCGCGCGCACTGCCGGCACGTAGTCGTTTACCGGGAAGTAGTCGGGATAAAAATTGTCGAAGGGGATCGAATGCCAGTTGTACCAGTGAAACGCGAGCGGGAATGGCACCGTCTTGCGGAGGTGGTCAAACGTGGTGGTGAGCTTGGAGCCGTCGCGCGTGCCATCTTCGTGCCACCAAACCAGTTTTCGGAACCAGTCAGGCGAATCCTGGCGGCGGCGGTTCTTGCCACCTTCGCACCACGCCTGCCGCGTCGCCCAGGCACGATAATGCTCCGCGAGCGCATACCAATCGCCTGACAACGCCACCGTTTCCACTTCATACGGCCATTTGCAGTCA
>CAZGGF010000148.1:0-4928 GCA_964524715.1 uncultured Verrucomicrobiota bacterium
CCTACGGTCATGGCCTCGGCGTTGCCTTTCAGATTATTGACGATATCCTCGACTGCACCGCCACCACCGAGCAACTCGGCAAGACCGCTGGCAAGGATGCCAAGGCGAAGAAAGCCACTTACCCATCGTTGCTCGGTTTGGAGAAATCCCGCGCTGAAGCAGCCCGCTGGACGGCGTCCACGCTGAAGGCCATCAAGCGTTTCGGTGACGCCGGCGAGGCATTGCGCGCGCTGGCGGATCATCTATTGAAGCGCACCTACTGAACAGGTTCTCTCCCCTCGCATGGGGAACCGCCGTCTGTAGAGTTCGAAATGCGCCGCCGCTCCGCTATATCCTCGGGCCGGTTGTGAAGATGCACAACTTGTAGAAACGCGACAAGCACCACACAAAAGCCGGGATCGTGGCAATCAGGCTGATCGCAATCAAGATCGTCGTCGTCCGTTGAAGAACCTTGTCAAGAAGCTTACGGCGGCGGCGGCGATGGCGGCTCTTGTGCCGGGTGTACTCCCCCCACAACAATCTTCCACCCCACAAGATAACGCCGATTTGCATCAGACTGCTGGCGGGAATCGCCAGCACTGCAACCAAGTCACCTCTCGGTTCGGAATTCTGTCCACCCGCCTCCAAGGCGTCTTGTGGACCGGACAGGGGACTGGGGCCTTGGTTGATCAGAATGAACGTCAGTAACAAAACTGTCGGCAACCAGAGCGCGAAAAGCACCGTCAGCAGGTGCCACAGGGACGTATGGGCTGTCCCGCTGTGTCCTGTCCTCTCAATGTCTGACACTCCAGATATCAATCCGACCTTTCTTCAAATTCCGCACTTACAGGGGCCGACGTTTGCCGCATCCAACGCCGACAGCGCCGCTGCGGCTGCTCGTTCCGCGGCGTGACTGCCTTCCAGCGTTGCCATCGCTTCGGCCAATTCCCGCTGCATCTGATCGCGCCGCGCGCGGTTGCCAAGCAGTTCCGTCACCGCCTGCGCCAGCAAGTCCGGCCGGGCGCGCTGCTGGATGTATTCAGGCACAATTTCCCGGCCTGCCATGACGTTGACGATGCCCAGATGCCGCACCGTCACCAAACATCGTGCCACGGCATAGGTCAGCCAGCTTACGCGATAGACCAGCAGGTATGGCAAACCAAAAAATGCGCACTCCAGTGTCGCCGTGCCACTAGCCACCATGCCCACCGCTGCACGCTGCAACAAGTCTCGCGCCCCTCCCACGCGCACCTCGACTGGTTCATCCTGAATCAGCGTCCGCGCGAGCGCTGCAACTTTCTCCGAGGCCGCCGCCAGCTCAAATTGCAACCCCGGCTGCTCATGCCGCAGCAACCGCACAGCCTCGATCATCGGCGGCAGGATGCGTTGCACCTCTGCCTCGCGGCTGCCAGGCAACAATGCCACCAGATTCCCCTCACGCTGCACCTCGCGCCGTTGCCGGCTCAGTTGCTCAACCACGGGATGGCCGACGAATTCAACCCGCAAGGTCGGCGCATGCTCCCGATAAAAATCCTTTTCGAACGGGAACACGACCATCATCAGGTCCACCAGTTTCGGAATCTCCTTCACCCGGCCGCGCCCCCAGGCCCAGACCTGCGGACTGATGTAATAGAAAACGGGAATTCCCCGCGCTTTCATCTGCTTCGCAAAACGCAGATTGAAGCCGGGATAGTCCGTGAGAATGACGGCATCCGGTTTGCGCTGCTCGGCGGCGCGCACCAATTGCCAGAAGAGCCGCCGGAATTTCGCGTAATTTGCCAGAACGTCGGTCAACCCGACCACCGCGTGTTCCGTGAGGTCCAACAGCAGCTCGACACCAGCCGCCTTCATCGCGGGGCCGCCGGCGCCGAATAATTTCGCACCGGGACGCTGCCGGAGGATTTCCGCCGCAACCCGCGCGGTGTGGTTGTCGCCGCTGATTTCACCGGCGATCATCATGATCGTCGGCGCTTCACGTTGCGCGCTCATTTGCCGGAACGAATCTGTTCGGTAATGGCCAGCGCCACATCGAGTGCGCGCTTGGCTTGCTCGCCGCTGACCTCCGGCGCGCGATGGTCGCGCACGGCTGCGACAAATGACGCCAATTCCAGCTTCAGCGGCTCGCCTTTCTCTATGGGCACCGGCTCGCGAATGATCGTTTTGCCGGCAAACTGTGAAACGACTGTCGCTGCAGCACCGGCGGTGGCAAGCAACTTCGCCAGCAAGCCGCTCTCTCGCACATCCTCGCCGGCGCGCGCGATGCGATAGATCTGCCCTTCCTGTCGCATGTAGTCGAGCGAAAGGTAACTGGTGCTCGTGAACAGGCGGATTTTCCGCAGCCGCTCGGCGCTGACTCGAGAGCAAGTAAGATTGGCGACGCAACCGTTGGCAAAGCGCAGCCGCGCGTTGGCAATATCCTCGCCGGATGAAAGCACCGGCACGCCAACGGCATCGACGGAGACCAGCGGTGATTTCACCAGATGCAGGATGACATCCAGATCGTGGATCATCAGATCAAGCACGACTCCGATGTCCGCCGAACGGCCCGGGTGTGGTGAAAGCCTGTGCGCTTCAATAAACCTCGGTTCAGCGGCAACCTGCTCCAGGTATTTCAACACCGGGTTGAACCGCTCGACGTGGCCGACCTGCAACACCAATCCGCTGGCACGTGCCAGCCGCACCAATTGCTCCGCCTGCGTGCCGTTGTCGGTGATCGGTTTCTCGACCAGCAGGTGTTTGCCGCGTTGGAGCAGCGCACTGGCGACTTCAAAATGATGCCGCGTCGGCGTGACGATGCTGAGCGCATCGCAGGCGTCAGCGAGCGCCTCGACACTGTCAAACACACGCGCGCCGCTCTTGGCCACGACACGCTCGGCAGCCGCGCGATGGACATCGAACACGCCCACCAGTTCCGCCTCGGGCAGCTCGGAATACACGCGCACATGATGCTGGCCGAGATGGCCAACGCCGACCACACCGATTCTTATCCTGTCACTCATGATGTCGAGGCAACCCCCGTGATAACGAGCTTTGCACCGTCAGCGGCGGCGAGAACAGCATCCTTGTCCAGCATCAGCGACCGTCCCGCCTCGACGGCGAGGACGGCGATACGGCCCGAGGCGCAGCTTTCGATGGTGCGGGTGCCGACCACCGGCACGTCAAAACGCATGTCCTGATTCGGCTTGGTGACCTTGACCACCACCGCGCCGCCTTGTTCGCCAGCCAGCGTGCCGCCACGGCGGATGCACTCGTCAGTGCCTTCGAGCGCCTCAACGGCGAGAACCGTGCCCTTCTTCACCACGACAGTCTGGCCAATGTCGAACGCACTGACACTCTTGGCAATCTTCAAGCCGAACGCAATGTCCTCCTCCTGCTCATGTGACGGCCGGCGTTTCGTGACCGGTCCGACGGGGGCGAGGTAATCCTCCATGAATGTCGTCGCGGGCAGCAACGTCACGCCATCCTTTTGCAATTCCGCCGCAATGCCGCCAAAGATCGTCTCCGCATTGCGTTCCTTCAGCCGCGCGATCATCGCCATCAACCGCAGATCCGGCCGGATGTCGCGGTACAAATTCTTCGGCGCGACCTGGCCGGCCATGATGGTTTCCGTGACGCCCCGCTGGGTGAACGTGCTGATAAGCCGGCTGAGCTGGCCGATCTTGACCCACTCGACATGGTCCGCCACCTGTGCAATGTCGGGCGAGGTTTCATTCTCAAACGCCACGACCACCACCTGTCGCACACCGCGCGCCCGCGCCGCGCGCGCCAGCAACAAGGGATACGTGCCGCTGCCTGCGATAAGACCCAGCTGTTCCATACGTTAGCGATCGCTCCGGACAGCCATGCCCCCAAACCCGATAGGCTGGCATAATTCCAGCCGATTGCCGTCAGGATCGTAGCAGTAAACAGAATGAACCCCACCTGCGCCAGCCGTCAGTTCGGCGACACAGTGAATGCGATGCGCCATCAATACGGCTTTTGCGGCACGGATATCGGTCACTTCGATCGCGACATGCTGAAGCGGGTTGACGTTGGTGTCGCGAGCCTCGATCAGATGCAGCTCCTGCGCACCGAGAAAATACCAGACGCCGGGGAAGCTCAGGTCTGCAGGCCGTTTGATCGGCACGAAACCGAGCACGCCCTCATAGAACGCCCGTGCCCGTCTCAGATCACTGGTCACCAGCGAGACGTGCATAATGCCGCGCCCGTGAAACGTTCTTTTTGCGTGTGCCATGGGGGAAATTATACCTACCGCGAACCTGTCGCTACAAGTGATTTGTCCGGCCAGCCGGCGTCATTTCACGGCAGTCGGCTCCGCCAATCGGAACTTCACGCTTCGTCCTGGCCGGCATTGCGCCAAACGGGCCATGTCGTGCGCATCCACAACACCCAGTTTCGGATAACCACCCACCGTCGGCCCATCACGCATCATGACGATGGGCTGGCCATCTTCGGGAATCTGCACCGTACCCACCCGGAGCGGTTCGCTGATCATTTGCCATTGTCCCGGCGCGAGTGGCTGGCCAGACAACCGGTAACCGACGCGGTCACTCTGCGGCATCACAGTCCAAGTTTGCTCGAAGAACGCCTCGCGATCAGCCTTGCTGAACGAATTCCACTGTGGGCCGGGCCACACACGCAAGAGCGGTATTGCATCGTAGTTGCGCCGTTCCTCCCACGCTACGCTGCGTCCCACCACGCTTGCCGGCAGTTGGAACGGCGCGCCCGGCGTGCGCAACAAGACGTCGCCGCGAACCAGCGGCACGCCCAACCGGCCACGCGCATAGACGCTTGCGCTGCCGAGCCACATCGGCGCATCAAACCCGCCTTCCACCGCCAGATAGGTCCAGACGCCGCTGCGAATCCTCGGAAACCGCAGCTCCTCGTCTGCGCGCAACCGCACCGCGCGCCACATCGGCACGCTGGATTCCGCGTCAGCGCCACAAACG
>CAZGGF010000149.1:0-1723 GCA_964524715.1 uncultured Verrucomicrobiota bacterium
TTGTTCACGACGCCGTGACGGTGCGCGTAAACGCCGCTGAGAATCGAAGCCCGGCTTGGCGAGCAAAGCGACGTGGTGCAAAACGCGTTCTGGAACCGCACGCCCTCGGCGGCAAGCCGGTCGATGTTCGGCGTCTTCAGGCACGGATGGCCGGCACAGCCGAGACAATCCCAACGCAGATCATCGCAGAGGACGAAGAGCACATTGGGCCGCGGCGACTGACCGGCGGCGAATGCGCGTTCCGTCGAACCGACGCCAAGAAGACATGCCGCAAGGGCGAGCGAGAACCGAGATGCGTTGGTCATGGGGGAAGTTTACTACTGCCCTGCCCGACAGGCCACCCCGTTAATAGCGATGCGCCGATGGCGCGAGCGTCCGGGGTTGGGGATGTTCAACATGGCCGGCGGGACGCTGGCCCTTGCCGGGGCGATTGAGATCGCCAAGGTCTTCGCGGGCTTTCTCGGCCAGCGCAATGAGCCGCGCGACAACGTCCGGATGCCCGGCAGACACCTCTTTCGTCTCGCTGATGTCGTCACGCACGTCGTAAAGCATCGCGGGAAACTTCTCCTGGTTTCGCCGCAGGCTCATGAGCTTGTTCTCCAGCGGCAGGTAGAGTTTCCACGGGCCTGCGCGCACGGCCTGCAACTGGTCTATCATGTAATAGAAAAAGCCGGTCTCGTCGTAAGGCGATTTCGCGCCCGGCTCGCCGAAAAGCAGTGGCCGGATGTCGTGGCCATCGATGATGCGGTCCTTCGGCGGTTCACCGCCGGCGAGCTTTGCGAACGTCGGCAGCCAATCCATCATTGCGCAGAGCTCGTCACACACCCTGCCAGCAGGAACCTTCCCGGGCCAGCGCACGACACACGGCATCCGCATCGCACCCTCGGAGGTGTCGTAGCCCCAGCCCTTGAGCGGCGCGTTGCTGCCCTGTGGCGGATTGCGGCGCACCGCGCCGTTGTCGGATGTCCATACCACGAGCGTCTTTTCATCGAGGCCGAGCTTTTTGAGCGCAGCGAGAATCTCGCCGGTGGACTCGTCGAGTTCCTCGACGCTGTCAACGTAGGGGCCGTTTCTGGACTTGCCTTGAAACGCCGGGCTGGCGAACGGCCGCGCCGTGCTGCCGGGCATCGCGTGCGACAGGCAGAGGAAGAACGGGCGGTCTTTATTCTCAGTGAGAAAGCGGACGGTTTCCTCGGTATATCGCTTCGTGAGGTAATCGCGATCCACGGGCGCCTCAATAACCTTCTCCTGGCGCATCAACGGCAGCGGCGGCCAGTTCGGAAAGTTCTTCGACGGCGTCATGTCGTCGCTGTATGGGATGCCAAAGAAACGGTCGAAGCCGTGCTTCGTCGGCAGGAACGGCGGCTGGTCGCCGAGGTGCCATTTGCCGATGCACATCGTGGTGTAACCGCACCCTTTGAGCGCCTTGGCGATGGTGATCTCGGACGGGTTCAGTCCTTTCGTATCCATGACACGCAGCACCGGTGTGCCGCTGCCGCTGACGTGCATGTTCACCCGGCGTGGATAACAACCGGTCATCAACGCCGTGCGCGACGGCGTACAGACACCGCTGGCGCTGTAGAAGCTGGTCAGCCGCAAGCCTTCCGCCGCCATGCGATCCACATGCGGCGTGCGATGGAGTTTCGAGCCGTAGCAGCCAACGTCGCCATAACCGAGATTGTCCAGCAGGATGAAAATAATGTTGGGCCTGGCAGAGGCGGTT
>CAZGGF010000150.1:0-3681 GCA_964524715.1 uncultured Verrucomicrobiota bacterium
AAGTGGGCCCGGGACGAGGAAGGTTGGGCCGCGCCGACCCAGGCCGGCGCGGGGAGGTTCTGGGACTAGCCGACAAACCCGACCGCGTTGAACCCCGTCATCATGCGTGTGTGCTAGCGAGATTCCATTGCAGGTTCTAACGCTAATCCAATCGTACTTGTTCGTGGTTGCCTGTGGGCTGTTCTTCGTTCTGTCCACGGTTGCGTTGTTTGTGCTTTGGCGCCGGAGGATCGCGGATGCCGCCGAACGTCAGCGGACTGAAGCGTCTCTGCGCGAGAATGAAGAGAAATTCCGCAGCATCAGCGCCTTTGCGTTGGATGCGATCATCATGATGGACGATGAGGGGAACGTCTGTTTTTGGAACGAGGCGGCGACGCGGATATTTGGCTACACAGACCAGGAAGTCATCGGCAAAAACCTTCACGCTCTGCTGGCGCCATCACGCTATCAAGAGCGATACCACCAGGCGTTTGCACGATTCCATGCGACCGGGCAAGGAACCGCGCAGGGCAAACGCCTGGAGTTGACAGCTATGAACAAGAACAGAACGGAGTTCCCCATCGAACTGTCGTTGTCCACACTACAATTGAGCAATCGCTGGCACGCCGTGGGTGTTGTCCGCGATATCAGCGAGCGAAGACGCACCGAAATTCAGCTGGAACAGGCAAGGAAAGATGTCGAGTCC
Organism: uncultured Verrucomicrobiota bacterium; assembly: GCA_964524715.1. Taxonomy (GTDB): domain Bacteria; phylum Verrucomicrobiota; class Verrucomicrobiia; order CAIQCK01; family CAIQCK01; genus CAIQCK01. The sequence goes on from CAZGGF010000150.1 coordinate 686, forward strand.
GTCAACCGCCGACTGGAGACGTCCATCGAGCATGCCAACCAACTCGCGGTGGCTGCCGAGTGTGCAAACGTTGCCAAGAGCGCGTTTCTAGCCAACATGAGCCACGAGATTCGCACGCCGATGAACAGCATCATCGGCATGACCGGTCTCCTGTTGGACACCGAATTGAGTGCGGAGCAGCATGAGTATGCGGAGACCGTCAAGAACAGCGCAGACACGCTGCTGGCTCTTATCAACGACATTCTTGACTTCTCAAAGATCGAATCGGGCAAGATGGATTTGGAGACTCTCGACTTCGATCTGCGCGCCGTCGCCGAGGAAATAGGCGACATCCTGTCTTTGTCCGCGCATCAAAAGGGGTTGGAAATGACGTTCCTGATCGACAGTGACATCCCGCTGGAATTGCGCGGTGATTCAGGACGCTTGCGCCAGGTTCTGATCAATCTTGTCGGCAATGCGGTCAAGTTCACCCACCAAGGGGAAGTGGCCATCCACGTTCGACGGGAATCGGAGGACGGGGACCGGATCACTCTGCGTTTTGCCGTGAAGGACACCGGCATCGGCATTCCAGCGGACAAGCGCAGTATGCTCTTCCAACCGTTCAGCCAGGTGGATGCCTCCACGACGCGGCGTTTTGGGGGCACTGGTTTGGGACTCTCGATTTGCAGAGGTATCGTCGGCATGATGGGAGGCCAGATTGGAGTGGAGAGCGAAGTGGGCGAGGGATCCACATTCTGGTTCACCGTCCCATTCAAGCGTCAACCGGTTCAAACTCCGCCGGTGGCTGAAGGTGGAAAGGGCCTGGCTGGCGTGCGGATACTGGCGGTGGATGACAATCACACGAACCGCAAGGTGCTGAGGACCTTCTTGAAGAGTTGGAATTGCCGGTGCGAGGTGGTTTCGGACGCCGACACGGCATTAACACGATTGCTCGAGGCGGCTGCGGCGAACGATCCGTTCCGCATCGCCCTTGTGGACATGATCATGCCAGGGACCCATGGAGAGACTCTGGGACAGATGATCAAACAGAACCCCGCGCTGCAGGACACCAAGTTGGTGATGATGATGGCTTCCGTCCATCGCGGCCAGGTGGCGCGACTGAACAAAATTGGATTCGTCGCCTGCCTGATCAAGCCGATCAAGTGCACGTCACTCCGGAATTGTCTTCTGACGATCCTCAATTGCCTGCCGCAACCTGGGTTCTTTCGCGCCCAAAGCCACCAGTTGCGCACGCTGGAACAGACCTGTCACATCAAGCCGCGTATCCTGCTGGCCGAAGACAACATCACCAATCAAAAGGTCGCACTCAAAATACTTGAGAAGCTCGGTTGCCAGGCGGACGTTGTCGCCAACGGTTTGGAGGCCATCAAAGCCCTTGAGGCCATGCCCTATGATCTGGTGCTCATGGACGTGCAGATGCCGGAAATGGGTGGGCTTGAGGCAACGCAGCGCATTCGCGACCGGCAATCAGCCGTGCTGAACCGCCGCATTCCCATCATCGCGATGACGGCTCACGCGATGCGAGAAGACCGGAAGATGTGCCTGGACGCGGGCATGAACGACTACATTTCAAAGCCCGTCCACCCGAAGCAACTTGCACAGGCGATCGCCCGGTGGCTCATGGTGCAACCTCTCCCGAAACCGAACACCGGCAAGGGACGCACTGTGAGTGACTCTCAAGGGCAAGATCGTTCCGCCTTGATGGAAACCGTGGAGGCGGCGATGGGGTCTTTTCAGTACCGCTGATTGAGGTGTTTTTTGGGGGGACGGCCCAGCCCCTGTCAGTCCGCCGGCTGCCCCATCAAAAAACGGTGACTTTGCTCATAACGGGGAGGTTTTTGGCGTCGTACAGAGAATCTTAAAGCTTGCGCCAAATACTGCGCTTGATGCTCCCCCTTTCGACTACGATACCACGAAAGCCGCGCGGCATCATCGGGTCGGATACCTTGGTCAGTCCAGCCCCTCCCGCTTTCAGATTCGCCCGCGCAATTCCTGCGAGTTGCGCAGTTACTTGTTTGCAAGCCATATCCGGCCAGAACTGTCGTGATGCCGGAAGTGATACCGCCAGCCTTCAATTCCACCAGACTGGTTATGCCGCGTTTCAGGTTCGGAGCGGGTTCCACATCTGGATCGGGCGAACAGAACTGAAGCAATGCCGGAATGTCGGCTTCGGGACGCGAATCAAGATGGCCGAAGGCGTGAAAACCCTGCCGATTGCAGCGTAATTCCTTGGCCCTGCTGGTGGATTGGAACGGCCCGATGAACTGCGAGACCTAACCAGAATCGCAAGATGCGATTCATCCTAATTTGTGTTGCTTGCCCGGGTTTCTGAGACTAATTTTCAATCGCTAACTGAGCATAAGCTTACTAGGCGTCCGACTGCTTCTGCAGAGACAGTCCTTCCCCTTCTATCCACTGTGCTGTGAAGCCGGAGCCGCAATCGCGGCTCGAAGCAAACAAAACGGATTCGGAAAGAGCCAAAGCATGATTGGAAACACAGAACGGATGTCGTCTCTCGCTTTCATAGTGAGGGCCATCTTGAAAGGGAAGCGCGTTGCGATTGTCAGCATTCCTCCGTCGGATATGCAAACACTTCAAAGAGCAGAGCTTTTCCAGACCGTGATTGCGGAAAAGACTCCCGAGATTGGGCTTTCAGAGGGACTGGTAACGAACCATGTCCACAGGCATTGGTTTGAACCCGCACTGGAGTTGCAGCGGGGCAAGATGGAAAGGAAGAAGTTCATGAAAAAAAGAGCTGGTATATGGATTGATCACCGAAAGGCTGTAATCGTGGTGGTTTCAGATGAAAAACTGGAAATCAAGACCATCCAATCCAACGTAGAAAGGCAGCCCGGGCGGTTTGCTGGGGTTCGTTCGACGGCTCACTACGAAGCGCAACAAGTTCAGGCTGATGACAGCCGAGACCGGGAGTTTGCGTACCATCTCCAGCGTTACTATGATCAGGTCATTGCCTTGATTCATGATGCCGATGCAAT
>CAZGGF010000151.1:0-31223 GCA_964524715.1 uncultured Verrucomicrobiota bacterium
GTGGGGCATGGGCGCTTTGTTCCGCGGGTGCGGCCTCTACTCACACGTCGGTCAGCTTTACGAGCCGGTGGACGCGGCGAGCTTCCTCTACTACAAGGGGGCGCACGACGGACAGATCCTTGAGGAGGGCATCACCGAGGCCGGTTCGCTCTGCTCGTTCCTCGCGGCGGGAACGGCTTACTCGAACTATGGTGTGCCGGCGATTCCATTCTTCATTTTCTACTCGATGTTCGGCCTGCAACGGGTCGGCGACCTGATCTGGGCCGCAGGCGACATGCGCTGCCGCGGATTTCTCATCGGCGGCACAGCCGGCCGCACGACTCTCGCCGGCGAGGGTCTGCAACATCAGGATGGCCACAGTCACTTGTTGGCCGAGCCGGTGCCGAACCTGCTTGCCTACGACCCCGCCTACAACTACGAGATCGCCGTAATCGTCCAGGACGGCGTCCGGCGGATGTATCAAGCCAACGAAAACGTTTTCTACTACATCACCGTCGGCAACGAAGCCTACACGCATCCGGCGATGCCGGCTGGAGCGGAGGAAGGCATCCTGCGCGGCGCTTACCGGTTGCGCGAAAGCGGCGCTGCGAAAGGCAAACCCAGGCTCCACCTGCTCGGCAGCGGCTCGATTCTCAACGAGGTGGTCAAGGCGAAAAAGACGCTCGCCGAAAAATACGGCGTCGCCGCCGATGTCTGGTCGGTCACAAGCTACAAGCAACTCCATCGCGACGCGCTGGACTGCGAGCGTTGGAATCTGCTGCATCCGCAGGAAACACCGCGCGTGCCATATGTCACCGCCATGTTTGGCGACGGCCCGCACGTTTTCGTTGCCGCGTCGGATTACGTGAAGATGCTGCCCGATTCCATCGCACGATGGTTGCCGGGACCACTCGTGGCGCTCGGCACCGATGGTTTCGGCCGCAGCGAGGACCGCGCGGCACTGCGTGACTTCTTCGAGGTCGACGCACGCTTCGTGACGCTGGCGGCGTTGCATGCGCTGGCTCGTGACGGCCACATCAAGCGCGATGTGCCGCAGAAGGCGATCAAGGAACTGGGCCTCAATCCTGACAAGGCAAATCCCGTCACCGTTTGACCCGAGGAATCGATATGGCAACTGTATTCAAACTTCCCGAACTGGGCGAAGGCATCAAGTCCGCCGACGTGGTGTCGGTGCTGGTGAAACCCGGCCAGATCATCAAAAAAGACGAAGGCGTCATCGAGATCGAAAGCGAAAAGGCCAGCGCCGAGGTTCCGTCGTCCGTGGCTGGCAAGGTCGTCGAGGTCCGCGTCAAGGAAGGTGACAAGATCAAACCCGGCCAGGTGATCATTACCGTTGAAGAAGGCGCGGTCGCCGCGGCTGCGACACCCAAACAGACAGCCCCTGTCAAGACAGCTGACGCGAAGAAGCAAGCGCCTGCCGCAGCGTCAGAGCCGCCGAAGGCCGCGGCCGCCACCATTTCCGACAAGGGACCGGTGTTCGCCTCTCCGTCCGTGAGGCAGTTCGCACGGGAGATCGGGGTGGACATCCGCACCGTAACGGGCACCGGCCCCGCGGGACGTATCTCGTTGGATGACGTGAAGAACCATGCGCGCAGCGTCTCTGGCGGCCAGGTTGCCGCTACCGCACCCGCCGCAGCGCGGCCCGCCGCCACGCCGTTGCCGGACTTCACGAAGTTCGGCGAAGTCACGCGTGAGCCGATGAACGCCGTCCGGCGCGCCACCGCCGCACATATGGCGCGTTGCTGGGCGGAAATTCCGCACGTGACGATTTTCGAGCGTGCCGACATCACTGCCGCGGAAGAGCTTCGCAAGCAGTACAAGTCCAAGGCTGAAGCCGCCGGCGGCAAGCTCACCCTCACGGCCATCCTCCTGAAAGTGGCCGCTGCCGCGTTGAAGACGTTCCCCCGCATCAACGCCAGCGTGGACATGGCGAAGCAAGAGACAGTCCTGAAGCGGTACTATCACATCGGCTGTGCGGTGGATACACCCCGCGGTCTTGTGGTGCCCATCGTCCGCGATGCGGACAAGAAGAGCATTCTGCAAATTGCGGCTGAACTGGCGCAGGTCAGCGAAAAAGCCCGAGCCGGCAAGCTCGGTCTCAACGACATGCAGGGCGGCACATTCACGATCACCAACCTTGGGGGGTACGGCACGACGTTTTTTACGCCGATCGTTAACGCGCCCGAAGTGGCAATTCTCGGTGTGGGCCGCGCCACGATGGAGTCGTCCTATACCGACAATTTTTGCAGGCCGCGGCTGATGCTGCCACTGTCGTTATCGTTCGATCACCGTGTCGTGGACGGCGCCGACGGGGCGCGATTCCTGCACTGGATCGTGGATGCGATGGAAAAACCGTTGTTGATGGCGATGGAAGGGTAAACAATGAGCGACTTGGAGAACAAACGTGTTGTGGTGCTCGGCGCGGGACCGGGTGGATATCCGGCGGCATTCCATGCGGCGGAATATGGCATGCAGGTGACGCTGATAGATCCCGCTATTTCACCGGGCGGCGTCTGCCTTTACCGCGGTTGCATCCCGTCGAAGACACTGTTGCACATCGCGCGCATACTGTTTGAATCGCGCGAAGTCGCCGAGTGGGGTGTCACGTTTGCCGAACCGCAGATCGATCTCGACAAGCTGCGCGCGTGGAAAGATCGCGTCGTGAACCGCCTGACCGGCGGTCTCGGCTCACTGTCGAAACGCCGGCAGGTGAATTCCATCCAGGGACATGGCCGGTTTCTGAACAATCACACGATCCTCGTCGAGAAGACCGACGGCTCACAGGAGCAAGTGGAGTTCGACTATGCAATCATCGCAACCGGCTCGCAGCCGGCGGTCGTCCCGGGATTTCCCGTTGGCCAGCCGCGCGTGATGGATTCCACCGGCGCACTGATGTTGAGCGACGTACCAAAGACGCTGCTGGTCGTTGGCGGTGGTTACATCGGCCTGGAGCTGGGCACCGTCTATGCCGCGCTCGGCAGCAAGGTCACTGTTGTCGAAATGGCCAAGAGCTTGCTCGCCGGCGTGGATCGCGATCTGGCCGAACCCCTGGAGAAGCGGCTCAAACAGATTCTCGAAGAAGTCCTGGTGGACACGCGTGTCTCGCAGATGGAAGTGAAAGAAGACGGCGTCCACGTCAAGCTGATCGGCCTCGACCTGTCAAATCCGGAGCGCGTCTTTGACAAGGTACTCGTCGCCGTCGGCCGCAAGCCCGATTCCAAGGACCTCGGCCTCGAAAACACCGCCGTGAAGGTGAACGCGAAAGGCTTCATTGAGATCGACCCGCAGCGCCGCACGGCTGAACCGACGATCTTCGCCATCGGCGACGTGGCCGGCGAACCGATGCTCGCTCACAAAGCGACCCATGAGGCACGTGTGGCCACCGACGCCATCGCCGGCAAGCCAACCGTCTTCGAGCCACTGGCTATTCCAGCCGTGGTGTTTACCGACCCGGAGATCGCCTGGACCGGCTTGAGCGAAACGCAGGCGCTCAATCAAAACGTCTCGCACGTCGTTGCGCGATTCCCGTGGGTCGCTTCGGGCCGCGCCACTACGCTCGGGCGTAACGAAGGTCTCACCAAGCTTGTCCTTGATCCGCACACTGAACGCATTCTCGGCGTCGGCATCGTGGGCGTCGGCGCGGGCGAGATGATTGCCGAAGGCACGCTCGCTGTGGAGATGGGTGCGCGCGTCGGCGATCTAAAGGCAACGATCCACGCGCACCCGACGATGTCTGAGACGATGATGGAAGCTGCTGAAGTTTTCCACGGCAAGAGCGCCCACATTTACACGCCGAAACAGGACCGGCGATAAATCCGTCAAACAACGACCACGAGGACGGGCGTCTGCCCATCCCGAGAGGGCACTCTTCAACCGGCGGTGCTACCACCGGTTGAATTCTGTCCTGCAGTTGCCATCCGGGAACGGCACAAGGCAAACAGCTCTCCGTTGGTCACCCGTGTGAATTGCTTTCGACTGGCGACGTATTCAAGAACCCTCGACAGCTTGTCCCAATCACGTTGCTGGTCAATCTCCCACGTGTGGAAATACAGATGTGCCACGCCTCCGTGACGTTCAACAGCAGAGACAGCGTGCCGAAAGTGGACTTCCCAATCCCGTTCAGCCTTGTGCACCCGGAAAAAATCAACCAATCCCCTAAAGTTCCCCTCCAACAAGGCGTGCCGAGCCTGAATCAGAACAGAGTGATTGTGAGTATGAGTGCTCACACCGCAACGATAGGAGTCACGCGGCAACTCGGTGCGATTGAAGAAACATGTCCTGGCACCAATAAATCCCGCCTCCTTCACCCATTCCACGATACGAGCCGTAAACTTGCCCTGAGGGTAACAGAAGGCGCGAACCGGAAGGCCAGTCACATCCTCAACCCATCGTTTGCCGTCGATGATGTCGGCGCGCGCCTGGTCATCTGGCAGCAAAGTGAGTGTCAGATGGTGGTAGGAGTGTCCGCCAATCTCAAACCTCTGAGAGAGTTGCCGGACTTGGTCCTTGGTCATGACTTCGTACTCGGGGTTCGTGGCAGGAACGTAAAAGGTTGCCTTCAGGCCATGCCGGTCCAGCAGTTCAGCCGCCCTCAAATCGAGAGGATAACCGTCATCCACACTGATGGTCAGATATGCGGGCTGTTGCATGACGTGTTGCTGTCAATCGCGCTGCGTTTTGCGTCTCATCGCCGGAAGTGATTGAACCGCGTTCATGGTGACACGAGCCTTCGGACTTGCCAGCGTATAAAGCGCGTAGCGGAACGGTTTCTGAAAGTAATGGCCCGCCAGCAGCCGGCGCAACCGATAGTGAAAAACAACGAGCGGGCGTGCACAACGCGCCCAAGCGGGGGCGGCAGCGACAAGCCCATCCCGCTCTTGTTTCGTGCGCGGGCCCTGCCCGAGGTTTTGCCCCGTCTCGGTGAACACAGAGGTGTATTGGCCGAGCAACTGCATCGGCACTCGATGCTCAATAAGCTTCAGAATCCAGACCACGTCGCCAATGGACTGAAATCTCGTGTCAAAAAACAAACTTTGTTTCTCGATTAGCGATCGGCGGAAAAATGTTCCGCAACTGCTAACCGACATATTGTCGCTGACCCATGTGTGGTATCGGCGCGGCACGCTGGCTTGACGAAACCGGAGACAGCCGCCGTTCCGATCAACCACCATCACATCACCCAACACCACCTCCGCCTCCGGATATCGCCGGAAGCAATCTCCCACCGCCGCCAACGCGCCAGGCAAGTACTGCTCATCGGCATTCAAATACGCCACAATCTCACCGGTTGAGCGTCGCAACCCCCGGTTGATGGCGTCATACATGCCGCTGTCCTTTTCGACGAACGCTCTCACGCGCGGGTCGCGCGGCAGCCAATCCTGGGTGCCATCGTCTGAACAGGAATCCTGAACGATATGCTCCACCTCTACGCCCTGATCGGCCACTGAGGCGACGCAAAGCTTCAGCCAGTCGGAACTGCGAAAACTGGGAGTAATGATGGAGAACTGCATCGGCTATGGCTGCTTGAACAAACCCAACTCCGAGATTGCCGGGCAGACCGGCGATTTCGTGATACGCAAGCGCAGTTTGGCCGTCGTCACCGGTGCGAAACGGAGCAGCCGTTGTGGGCCAATGCTCGTGGCCCTGGCAAATTCCTGCCACGCGCCGTCCTTCCACTGATCGAGCACAAATTCCTCAACACGTTGTCCGAGCTGGATTTCTTCGGCGATCTTCACCACGTCAAACGTCACGGGCTTATTCCATTCCAGCGTCAACTCCGGCGTCACCACGTTGTCGTCAGTGCTCCAATAGGTCGCAGACTTGCCATCCGTCAGTTTTGCCGGTCCAAACGCCTTATCGCCGCCTCGGATATTGCTCGCCGTCAGTTTCGCGCTGCGCGCGAGGTCCTTGGCGAAAGTCTTGTCCAGGATGCGCCGCATTTCGCGCAGTGATTTCACGTCGTTTTCATGGATAATGCCGCGCCTGTCCGGCGGCAGATTGAGGATGAGGTTGGCGCCGCGGCCGACCGACTCGAAGTAGATCTTCACCAATTGCTCCGGTGTCTTCACCTTCGCATCCTCTTTCTCGTGATAGAACCAACCCGGACGAATGGAAACATCCACCTCCGCGGGCAACCAATCCCTGCCATCGCGCTGGCCGGCATTGAGCAACTTCGGATCCGCATGCCCTGGCAGCAAGCCCTCGCGGGTCATCGTTCCCCAGCAAGTTTCACCGGCAAACCCGCGCTCGTTGCCCACCCATCGCACATCCGGCCCCCCATCACTGAACATGCAGGCATAGGGCTGCAGTTCGCGAACGATCTTCCATGTATTGTCCCAATCGTAGTAGGTCCGGTTGTCGATCTTTCGCTTCTCGCGCGCACCGCCATAGTAGCCATCGCCACCGTTGGCGCCGTCGAACCACATCTCAAAGACTTCGCCGTAGTTCGTCAGCAATTCACGAAGCTGGTTCCGATAATAGGTGATGTATTCCGGCCGCGCGTAATCCTTGTGGTTGCGGTCCCACGGCGAGAGATAGACGCCGAATTTCAAACCATGGCGGCGGCAGGCGGCGGAAATCTCCTTCACCATGTCGCCCTTGCCGTCGCGCCACGGGCTCTTTTTCACCGAGTGCTCCGTGAATGCCGACGGCCAGAGGCAAAAGCCGTCGTGATGTTTGCAGGTGAGCACCAAGCCACGCATGCCGGCTTCCTTCGCCGTGCGCGCGATCTGGTTGGCATCGAACGCCGTGGGGGCAAAGACGGTTTCGGATTCGTCGCCGTAACCCCACTCCTTGTCAGTGAACGTGTTCACCGTGAAATGGATGAAGCAATAGAACTGCAACTGATGCCAGCGAAGCTGCCGCTCGCTGGGCACGGGCCCGAACGGTTTGGGAGGTTCCACCGCAGTGGCAACGGTCAGAAGCGCAAACATTGTCAGCGTGGAAGCAAATGTCTTCATGCCGCGATGTTAGCCGTCAGACGGAACCGCCGCCAGTGCAAGTTTTGAACACGCTAATCCGCGCGCTTGCGGTAGTACATCACTTGCAGCGGGCCATCCGTCTGATACGTACCCTCGTAGAGTTCCAGCAAGTCAGCCATCCTCATGAACATCCACGGCTGCGTGGATCCCGCGCCGTTCTTGGTGAAGACAATATCATCGGCAATGCAAACAGCCGAGTGCACCAGTTTGCCTTTTGAATTCGCCAGCAACACCAAGTCGCCCAGCCGCGTGCCCCCCGAGATGACATAGTAGCCGCTGCGGATGACTTCGTAGGCGAAAGCGGGGTTAACATAACGATCATCCGGCACGAGATTGAAGAAGTTCAGGCTCGTCCAATGACAATCCCGGCGCAATTCGATCTCCGGACCACTTGCATAGGCGAATGTGTAAAGATGCTGGCGTGCGAAGCGGGGCAGCAGATGCGAGATATCCACGGTCGCACCCCCCGGCGTGCGCCTGAGCGAAGTCAGCAACGGCTCGATATCCTTGGCGCGCCCGCCCGCAGCCCAATAATTGAGCAGGCTTTCGATGTTGCTGGTGGCATTGATCTCCAATTCCACCATCAGCGTATTCTTGCGTGCGAGTGCTTTGAGGAGACGCACTTTGCCGTATGAATCAGGCATCCGCGCCAACAGGATGTTGACGTCTGCGAACAACAGGATGTCTCCATGAGGATAGATCATGCGCTTGATATCCGTGACCATCGCCGCTGGCAGTCCGCTGTCCTCAAAGCGCTCATTCAGATACATCGGCCGGAACGTACTGACAAATCGTTGCAAGGGGTTTTCGGGGAATCTCGCCAGAATGCTATAGAGGTGCTGCCGCGTCACCGGCGTCATACTGATGACAAACTCCGGTGTGGGACTCACCACCAGTGTTCCAGTTGCCGTATCCACTTTGGTCCGCTCGATCAAGGCACCGATCTGCTCCTGGCTGAACCCCACCGCCGCAAACAGTTCGCGCAACTTGTCCATCGTGTAACCAACAAAACTCCAGCGCGGTGACGCCTCATCCTCCGGCTTGACGAATATCGCTTCCGAGGGCGGTTCAATGGCGATCCGGGTGCATCGAAGCGTCCCCCACGGTCCCGGTGCCGCATACGTGACACGACTGCCGGCCTTGGCATCGGCTTTGACGCTGGCTGAAGCTCTGGAAAGCTGGAGATTCAGAAGCAGGTCCCTGGCCAGCCATGCAGCAATCAACAACACCCACGGCACGATCATCACCACCAACAAGACGACATAGAACCGGCGCGTCAGGTGTAAGTGCACCATCGGTTGTGATGACGGTTGCGCAGCCATCTCTTTGTTCGACGATTCACTCTCGGTTTGCATCTCGTCTCAAAACCCACACTGTCGTTATAACAACCTACACACGCCATTAGTTGCAAGAAACAACTGGCGTGTGACTGGCTCTGGCACAGGTGTGAATACCGTCCCATCCCCATCTGGCAAACGGGAATGAGTGTCCAGAGTCAACGAGGGAGCCAACAGCATCAGCGGTTACTTCGTCTGGCTGAGCAAGTAGCGAACAACGTCTGCAGCCGCGTAGGAATCGCGGTTTGGTTTGATCAGCCGGGCCAGGTGTGCGATCTCGTCACCGGTGGTCAACAGCGCCAGTTCGCTTTCACTTTCGGAAATGAATTGTCCCAGACCCGTGGTGGCCAGCAGGCCGTTGCAGATGCACTTGCGGCCTATCGTATCTTCGAGTTTTCCACCTTTCCGCAGGTAATCCTCCACCGGTTCGGCAGGACAACGGTATCCCACAGTCCCGTCCGGCTTGCGGTAGGCATGCCGAAGATAGCCCAGATCGCATATGCGTTCCCGTGCCGCGTAGCGCGCCGCATCTGAAACCGTCTCCTCCATTTGCAGCACTTTGAATGGGAAGCCCGTCGGCGAAGCGACCGGATCAGTGAAAACGCGGGCGTTGCCGGCGAGACATTGTTGGACAACCTTCTTCTTGAGTTCAGGGCAGACGCCAGACTCGTCGCAAAAGGCGAAAGCGGTGCCCACCTGAATTCCGGACGCGCCCGCCCTCAACGCCTCGGCGAGCCTCTCCGGTTTTGCGTACGAGCCGGCCAGCCAGAACGGCAGGCCAAGTGCACGGATCTTCTCGAGGTCGGGCACGTCGCGCGGGCCATAAACGGGTTCGCCGCTGGCATTGAGTTGCAGCGGCCCGCGAGGAGGGGCGTTGTGGCCACCGGCAGACTCGCCCTCGACAATGAAACCATCAACACGACCGGTGGATTTTTTTGCCAGCGCCATCGCCAGCGTGGCTGACGCGACAATGGCGAGGAACTGCGGCCGTTTCAAACGCGGTGCCACACCTCCGCAGAACGCGCGCGGATCGAACTTGGAGAGAAACTCCTCATCGGGCATTGCACCCTCGACATCAATCTTCATCTCTGCCGGTTCGCCGTTCGCCAAACGATCAAGCGCCCCGGGAATGGTCCGCGGGATGCCTGCCCCCATCAGCACGTAGTCCACACCCGCGAGCATCGCACCAAACAACGATGGCAATGTGGGGAACTGGATCTTCTCCAGGAAATTGATGCCAACCAACCCACTGTGGCCTTCCTTGGCCAGAAACACCTCCACGAAGTTCCCCAACACCGTCAATTCCACCAAATCAGCCGCAGGCTGGATTTGAGGCATCGGAATGTTCTTGAACGGCGCTGTGGGCGATTTCCCGCCATCGATGAAAAAACCGGCCAGCGCGCGCTCAACAACGCCGGGGTATGGGAAATGCTCCAGAGCGTGGCGCATCTGGCCATCGGGATCGCCCATTTGAAGACGGCGGACCAGGATGACGGCCGGTGCGGTTCCGGAAACCACCCCCAGTTGTCCCAAACGCGAAACGGTCCGTGCCAGCGTCCAACTGGACACTGCCACACCCATTCCGCCTTGTATAATCATCGGAAGCGACATAGTTGAACTGGCACCGTTCTCACCCTCGGCGGGGAGAACAGTCGCAGGAAAAAGAAAAGCCACCCACCTGACACGTCATTCGTGTCTGGAAAGCCCTTCAGAAACCAACGAGCGCGCGGACTATAGGGTGTCGTCCAGCGCAAGGGAAGCACGTTTATGAAGAGTTCGCAGCGACAGAAGGTCGGCTTTCCGACAGAACCGGCGCTGGCAAGAAAACGCGTCAAACTTGTGGTGCAGACGATGCTTTGACGCGGGTGACTTCGCGCGGCGCCACGGGAGCGGCCGCCGTCCGGACAGGCGATTGCGCCTCGCTCTTGACGTTTGGCACGCAACTGTCGCAGTAGCGGAGAACGTAGTAGCGGACGATCTGATGGAAGGCGCGATTGACCTGCTCAAAAACGTCGAACCATTCCTCCGGCGCCGCCTCCAGATGTGAATGCACCCAGCGGCGCACCACGCTCTCCCCCACCAGAAACACTTCAATACCCTGGCAGAGTGTCAGCTTCCACGCGCTCATCGGACCGAGGCGGCAGAGCGATTGGGAGGCGGGCGGTTGGGCAGGTAGTTTGCCTTCGACGATTCGAACCACATCGCGCAGTAACAGCTTCAACGGTTCTTGGGGCGCTTCAGCGAGATTGATGCTGGCCAGCACCGCGTCTTCGTTCAGTCTTCGCATCCAACCCGCACAAAGCTGTTCTTCGTCGCGGATCAAGAGCTCGATCAGTTGTTTCTTGATCGTGCGTGCCGAACCATCGCCCTTGCGTTTCGTGAGATTATCTTTGGAGTCCATTTGTGCCCGACAAAAAAATCATGCGCCAGTGTCCACAGCGCTTCAAACGACTCCAGACCACCAGCGTTAATGATGAATGCTAGGAGAACAAAGGTCCAGCAGCTACTCCCCGCTTGGCTTTCTTTTTGCACCCATTGCGCGGACACGCGCAACCGGCAGCGGCGACTGTCCCGCTCCATCACTTGCCGGCAGAAGCGACCGACTTCTTCGAGACTATGTCGTCAGGCGAGATATCCACAAAAATACCGGGAGCTGTTTCAAAATGCACAGTGCCATCATTTTCAACCCGGTTGATCAAACCGCGCAAGGTGCGGCCGTCTTTGACGACAATGACGGTGTCGGGAATGAAGAGACGCTTGAGTGGGACGTTATTGATCGTCGTGGTCTGACCATCCTGGATGGTGGCAATCATCTGAACGTCCGCACAACCGGGCTTGACGAACTTCACGATACGCTGGCCCTGCGGCACATTGGGAATGATCAGCGGGCTGGAGTATGCCTGGTTCGGTGGCGCCTGGGTAATACCCCGCGGCTCGTTGTCCACAAATACCTGCGCGCCCGCCGGGATGGTTGTCACCTGGAGGATGCCGAACAGTTTCGCGAACGGTATTTTCAAGTCGAGGTCCGTGCCTTTCTTCAGCGTCACTTTCCTTTCGACAGGATCGAAGCCGTGCTTGGTGATCCGAATGGCATATTCGCCCTCGCGGAGCGGCCCAAGGCTGACCGGCGCCTTGCCGCGCGCCTCGCTGTTGAGGAACACCTCGCCGCCGGTCGGATCGGTGTCCACCTTGATGCGGGCGTATTTTTCATCGAGCTTCTTGCTGACGTGGTATTCGTCGCGGCCGGAAACCTCCACCTCCTGTTCGTAAGGCTCGTAGCCGTCCAGTTCGATCCGCACCTTGTGTTTGCCGGCAAGAATGCCCTGAATGCTCTGCGGCGAATCGCCCTTGAAAGAGCCGTCGAGGAACACCTTGGCCTTGTCGGGTGTGGAGGTGACCTTGATGGCGACCAATAGCGAGCGCAACTCCAGCGAAATCAGCTTCGGTTGGCGATCACTCTCGGTTTGGATGTTCAGGAGCGTTTCCTTGGGCTCGTAGCCTTCCTTCTTGATGACGATACGATGCTGGCCGGAGGGCACATCCGTCATCAGCACGGGCGTTTTGCCGCGGAACACATTGTCCACAACCACATCAGCGTCACTCGGGAACGACTCTGCAAGGATCAACCCGAACAACGGCCGCAGGGACATGTCGAAACGCGTATTTCCCGCCGCCTGTACATTCACACTGCCGCGAGTCTCGATGTAACCGTCACGGGTAGCCACAATCAGATGTTGTCCGGGAGCCACCTTGAGCTTGAGGGGGGAATCTCCCTGATAGACACCGTCCAATTCGATGCGAGCGCCCGAGGGCGATGTGCGCACGTCCAGAGGGCTGCCGGGCTGTTCAGCGCAACCCGAAACAACCAACAACGCCACCAACCACATGGCCTTCAGCGCGTAACGTGCGATGGCAATCGAGTGATTCATCGGCGCGGCAAATGTCCTTGCACAGAGATCAGTTTCCGGTCGGCTTCCTTGTACCGTTCATCCTCGCGATCGGGAATACGCGCCAGGATTTCTGACAAAAACCCCTGCGCCTTGGCCCATTCGCCGAGCTTCATGGCTTGGTCGGCCTTGAAACGCAGGCTGTTGATCCGCTCCTTGAGCATGTCCTTGGCCGCCGCTTCACTCTTGACCGCCGCCGCGTAATTGGCTGGTTTCGGCTCGATAATCTCCAAATCAATCTGGACAAGCTGGAAAGCTTTGATGGCGTTGTAGAGATTCGGAAAGTCCACATCACGTTGTTCAAACAGCAGGTTGCCGCGCAGGGAGGCTTCGTCCGCTTCTTTGATCAACTCCTCCCGCGAGCGGTTGACAGCCGCAATGCTGAGTTCGTTCTGCGCAAAATCTTCCAACACTTTTTGCGCATTGACGAACGCATCGGGAGCCATGGTGTTCTCGATTTCAACCCGTTTGACGCGCGCGCCACGAGTTATTTCAATGACAGCCATTTCCTGCTGTTCCGAGGGATAGCCACCGTATTTGTCCTTCCCCAGTTTGTCGAAGTCACCCTTCTCAATCTGGCGGACCAGATCCGCGACGAGACCCTCGCTGACCTTTTTCTCGCGCTGGATGTGGCGGTGCTGCTTGATGTCGTCCACATTCAACGTCACCCTGTCACCGTTGATCCGCAGCGCAAATCGGAAAATGTTACGCGTGCTCGCAGCGACTTTCTCGTAAAACAGGTGCACACGGCGGGCGTCGACATCCGAACTCACACCCGGCACCCTGCGCTGGAAATCGGGTTGAATCTGGCTCCAAATGAAAATGCCACCCCCGATGATCACGATCACAATCACCGCTGTCAGTGCCAGTGACATCAGCCGCCGCCCGATGGGAGCGGCAGGTTTCTTTGCGACCCGCCTGGACTTGCCGCCGAATTCAAGCTCAGCGGGGGTTTCTTTGTCCGATTCCTCGGGTTCCTCGATTTTCTGTCTTCTCTTCCGTGGCGGTTCCTCTTGTTCCTCTTGTTCCTCATCCTCGACTTCTTCCACCGAGGGCGTCGCAGACACGGGGAGTCTCTCGGTCGCTGGCGCACGCCGGGGAGGCGCAGCGGGTTCAATATCGCGGACAGGACGCGCCGCTTCCTCAATGACTTCAAAAACGGTACTGCCGATGGCAATCTCGTCGCCGGGGTTCAGGACGCTCTCTTCCACGGACTCGCTGTTGACCTCCGTGCCATTGACCGATTCGAGATCACGGATCACCATCTGGCCGTGTTCGTCCATGCGCACGTCTGCATGCTCAGAAGAAACAAGCTGGTCGTCGGGAATGACGATGTCGCACTGCGGCGCGCGACCGATGATCACCGGCTCGCTGCCAATCGAGTACTCCCGACCACGACGTCTGCCTTGTAGGATGCGAAGTTTCATCCGCCACTTGTCTTTTCACGAAACCGCCACGAACTCGAGCTGATCACCTGGTTGCGACTGACTGCGTACAATGGCACCTACAGGCAACTCAAGCACACCCGCCGCGCCCAAGGCACCGCAGAACAGCCTCCAAGGAGCAAGCTCCGGCACCATTTTCACTATCGCCAGTCGCTTGTCAAAGAATATCACGTCAATCGGCATCTTCATGAAACACATGTGGATGGCGTTGGCCGGCCTCAACATCATGCCGTCGAACCCCTCAAATCGCTGGAACATCAACCCGCGCGTGCGGCTCCAGATGGTGACGGCCGGCCGCGCTCGTTCGGCCAGCAGTGTATTCCGGGTCGTGTTTCGGATGATCATTAGCATCAAGGACACAAGGGCTTAGAACGCGCTTCGGAACGCTTGCGCGAGGATCGGACCCAGCAGGAACATCAACACCGCCGGAAAAATCAGCAACAAAAGCGGGCCGAGCATTTTTACCGGCGCTTCGTAGGCGAGTTTCTCGGCGCGCTGGAACCGCTTCACTCGCATCTGGTCGGCCATGATACGCAAGATAGTGCCGAGACTGACACCGAGTTCGTCGGCCTGGACCAACGCGGAAACGACGGAACTGAGGTCAGGCTGGTCCACCCGCAAACCCATGTCGCGCAACGCCTGCCGCCGCGTTTTTCCAACCTGAATCTCGTGGAACACGCGCAGCAGCTCCTCGCCCAGCGGGTCCATCGTACGCCGTTCGATGATCTTGCGAATGGCGGTCATAAAATCGAGGCCGGCCTCAACCGAAAGCGTCATCAAGTCCAGCACATAGGGCAACGCCTTTTGCATGCTGCGGTGCCGCTCACCACGCACTCTTCTCAACCAACTCGTCGGGTAGATCAGGCTGTAGCCGATCACCAGGATTATTCCGAAGTCCTTGAAACGGCTAATACCGGGCAGCCCCTCCAGCAGTGGCGGCATTCCGAAGCCGAGTGGAACGGCCACAACAAACAGCAAAAGCTGCAGGGACATGAACTCCTCGGCATTGAGCACCCCCTCGTAACCCGCGGAGATCATCCGCGCATCGAGTTTGGCACGGTAATTATTGAGCTTTTTGTGCCGGAACAAAGGCGCAACATTGGGCACGAAGGGCAGCAGCAGCCGGAACAACAACGGCAACGTCCGCATCTGCTGGCGGCCATCAGCCAGACGCACATATTTCACTTCGCTTGCCGTCATCCCGACATACCACGCCGCTGCGAATGCAAACAGCATCCACATCAGCGGTGCGACAATCTCCTGCGGCGTGATCGGGATCACGTATGGCGCAATTCGTTCTGGATCCATGGTTCGTTATCCTGCGTAAAACAAAATGTCAGTCTCTGCGTTGTTGCACTCCTGACTGCGTCTGGCCTAGACTGTGCTGCCAAACGAATCGGAGCGCATTATGAAATACTTCTTTCTCATTATCTGCTTCGCTGCAAGCGTCCTTCAGGCCGCTGACAAGCCTGTGCGCATCAAATTCAAAGACAAGACCGAACTGGAGGGCATCGTCAACATCAGCATCAACGACACCCAGGGCTTCACGCTAAGAACCAAGTTCGGCGAAACTCATTACAATTGGAACCAAGTTGACATTAATGACCTGCGCCAATCCAATCCAGAGCTCCATCAGTTCTACGTCCAACAGAGTCACGGCAAGGCAACCAACGCCAACATCGTCAAGATCAAGCTCCGCGATGGCACCCTGCTCGAAGGCTTGGTTTCCACGTCACCGAACGACACGCAAGGCTTCAACCTCCGGACCCAGTACGGCAGGAGCCATTACGAATGGACGCAGGTTGACCTCGAACATCTGAGGCAGTCCAAGCCGGAACTTTACCAGTTCTATCTGCAGCAACTCCAGATTGACGACATCAGAACCGATCAGCAAATCCTCCAATTTCTCAAAGGAAAATTTGTCTTTCGCTCCGAGGCCAATATCGCCCTCAAGAACTACGGTCGGGTGCTCGACCAGGTTTCGGCCGCGATGCGCACCAAAGATGCGAGTTCGCGAGCCAAGAAACTCGCCGATATCGTCAGCAACAACAAGCCCATGCTGCTGAACCTGTCCCTGCGCTGCCAGACACTCTTCAACACCACACGCACCCGTTCCATCCAAACGCTGTTGGTCACGTTTCGCAGTGCCATCGACTCATTGGCGCGCATGGACTACACGAATTTTCAGTACAACTACAAGTTCGTCCAGGAATCGCTCGCTGCGATGTAGTGGCAGGCAGCCACATCAGTCTTCTTTTTTCAAATATCGATACTCACGATCTTGCGGATGACCAGATAGCCGCAAATCTCAAACGCCAGCGCCAGCACAATGATCACCACGCCGATCGTGGAAAAAACGAAACCCTTCATCATCGCCGGGCTGATGAAGTACATCGCTCCAGCCAGCACCACCGGCATGAAACCGACGACCATCGCCTGCAACCGGCCTTGCGCCGTCAGTGAACGGATCTTGCCTTCCACCCGCATCCGTTCGCGGATGACACCGGCAAGCTGATCGAACACCTCCGTCAGATTACCGCCGGTCTGGCGCGAAATTTCAATGGCCGTAATCATCAGGTCGAGGTCCTGGCTGCCGACCCGCTTGCTGAGATTCTCCATCGCTTCCTCGAACTTGACGCCCAGCCGGTGCTGGTGCAGGAACAGGCCGAATTCCTCGCTGATCGGCCGGCGGTTCTCCTTCACCACCATGTCGAGCGCCTGCAACACGCTGAAACCGGCGCGCAGCGAGTTGCTCATCGTCTGCATCGCTTCCACCAACTGCTCATTGAACAGTTCCAGCCGTTTTTGACGCATCCGCCGGATCACCCACCGCGGAATCATGAAACCCACCACGCCAACGGCCAGTGAGAACGCGCCCGAACCCACCAGGTGCAGTGTGTCTTCAAAACTGCCCACCAACGTAAACATGATCAGCGCGAGTGACACACCGACAATCTGTGCCAACGTCACCATCTGTTCCGGGTTGAGCGACAGGAACATGTCGTCCAGATGCCGGCCGGTTTCCTCGACGTAGACCTCCCGATAGGTCTTCGACATCTCGACCATCCAGTGACCGAGCGAAGCGACAATGCCTGCGGCCGACAGGAAAGCGAGCAGCGGCACCAGATAGTTTACGCTGAGATCGTAGAAGCTCATGGCATCGACTCAACTTGTTGAGTGAAAACACTGCGGTCCAGCTGCAAACCGCGGGTCCGCACTTCGTCAATGAATGTCGGCACCGAACCAGTGGCGGTAAAGTAACCGAGCACCTTGCCCTTCGGATCCAAACCGGTCTGCTTGAAAATGAACATGTCCTGCATAACGATCACGTCCTTCTCCATGCCCGTGACCTCGGAAATCTTGGTGACGCGCCGCGTGCCGTCACTGAGCCGGTCCGTCTGGCAGATGATGTCCACTGCGGCGGCAATTTGCTCACGGATGGCGCGGCTGGGCAGCTCCATGCCCGCCATCAACACCATGGTCTCCATGCGGCTGATGGTATCGCGCGGCGAGTTGGCGTGCACCGTGGTCAATGAACCGTCGTGACCGGTGTTCATCGCCTGCAACATATCGAGCGATTCGCCGCCACGACACTCACCCACGACAATGCGATCCGGCCTCATGCGCAACGCGTTGCGAACGAGGTCGCGAATGGTAACGGCGCCACGGCCTTCGATATTGGCCGGACGAGCCTCCAGACTGACGACGTGCTGCTGGTTCAGCCGCAATTCCGCGGTGTCTTCGATGGTAACGATGCGCTCGTCCTTCGGCAGATAGTTGGACAACACGTTCAGCAACGTGGTCTTGCCTGAGCCGGTGCCGCCGGAGATGATGATGTTCTTGCGCAGCAGCACGCAGATGCGCATGAAGTCGGCAATTTGATCCGTCATCGTGCCGAACCTGATCAGGTCCGCCACCGTGAACGGCGTCTTGGCGAATTTACGAATGGTAATGGTCGGACCTTTGAGCGAAAGAGGCGCGATGATGGCATTGACACGGCTGCCGTCGGCCAATCGTGCGTCCACGTAGGGCGAGCTTTCGTCGATGCGCTTGCCAATCGGCGCAACGATGCGCTCGATGATCGCCAGCACTTGTGCGTCATCGACAAACGTGCGCTCGGTCAGTTGGATCTTGCCGCGCCGCTCCACAAAAATCTTGTCGGGGCCGTTGACCATGATTTCCGTGATTTCGTTATCTTCCAGCAGGTCGTCGAGCGGGCCCAGGCCGATGGCTTCCTGAATGATCTCGCGCGTGAGTTGAGCGGGAGAAATCGAAGCCGGGAGCTGGTCCTTGATTTCATCCACGATGGCTGTAACGGTGGTGCGGACCTTTTCCTGCAGTGATTTCGTCGCAGCAGCGTTGGTGCCTATCAGCCGTTTCAAATCGAGCCTTTTCAACAACTCGGTGTGAATCTGTGCCTTGAACTTCCGCATCAATGTGCGTGTGGGATCACCAAGCGATGGCGTCGGCTCCTCAGACTGCGGCGCGACGACCTGGGGCGGATGCTCCGGTCTCACGGCGCGTTCGGGTTGGGCGTGCTGGCCCGATGCAGTCTCGTCCTTCGGGTAATCCAGCCAGATGACGCATGCGCCGATGATGATACGCTGGCCAACATGAACGCGAACGCGGCGTTTGATGCGAACGCCATCCACATAGGTGCCATTGGTGCTGCCAAGGTCTTCGATCAGGATATTGTCCGGTTCGTAAATCAACCGCGCATGCTGTCGTGAAATCCCGTTGTGGCTGACACAGATGGCGCAGTTTGGATCGCTGCCGATGGAATACTCGGCTGGATGCAACGATTGCCGAATCCGGCGCTTCTGGCCGTCTTCGGTCACTTCCAGGACGAGGTCAAGTTGGTCGATGGTCTTGGACATGTCAGGAAAGAGTCCGGGATGTTGTTGCAGTTTCAGCGACCCGGCGCCGGCAGCGGCGCAGTCCTCGTTGCCGACGGTGCTGGGGTCATCGGCACGGGCGACGACGGCGAAAGCAACTGTGGATGCAACCGTTGCTGGCGAACCCGGTTCAACTCATTGAAGTTCTTCTCCAGTTTTTGGAAGTCCACATTCTCCAGTTGCTGCTCCACGGAGACATCCTCTCGGTTGCGAAGCGAAAGGGTGAGCCGGCCTTTCTGGTGCGCAAACACCAAAACCTCCGCCTCGCGCGGTGTCACCCCCACCGTTACGGAGGAGTACTGGCTGCCCATCCGGTCCGCGCCCGACTGCATCTCCGACGGGCGCCGGCTTGTGATATGCCCGGTAGCCAGCACGGTCACGTCCTGCAGGATGGTGAGCGTAATCGTATCCGAAAGCTGCCCGCCGGACGCTCCCCCTCCCTTGGCAGCCGCAGGGAAGGTGAACGTGCCGATGATGTCCACGTGGTCGTTCGGTTTCACGTGCCCGCTGACGGCAGCAATGCTGTCCGCGGGAATGGCCAGGGCGCGCTCGCCGGGCTTGATCATGCCTGACAAACCGCCGACACCGCCGTAGGGTATATCAATATCGGTCCAGAGGATGGCCAAGCCCTCGTTGATGAACACGCGCGTCTTTTTGCCCACGATCTCGGTATAATCATCTGGCAGGACAGGACGCCCGGCGATGGCCTTGGCAAAAACATCTGCGACGCCAATGTCATTCTTGGTGAGCACCGTGCCAACGGGGAGGTTGCGAGCGGCGGCGATGACGCGAACGCGCGCAAACTGGGCCTCAAACTTGGTTTTGAAGGTCTCGAAGTTCCGTTTCGACAAAACGAAGGCGGCAATGCCCGCCAATAACGCAGCGAGAAGGATGATTTTCTGTTTCATAGCGAAGAGCGGCGGATCAACAACGTGATAATCAGTTCTCCGGTTTTTTCATCAGACTGGGCGTTCACCGTGCAGTTAAGCCCGCCGCGCCGATACATCACCGGCACGCCGCGCGCACTGTCGCGGACACCCATCGACTCCCAACCGTTGGACGGCAGGCTTTGCGCGTAGAACTGGCGCGCGGTTTCCGGCGTGCCTGCCGCGCGATAGACCGCAATCGTCGTCTTGGTCTTCTGGTCTTCCATGTGATAAACAAGCCGTCCGCCGGGAAACGACGGGATGTCAGGCAGCTTAACGTCTGGCGACTGGCCGGATGCCGCAGTGGCGTTGAAATGTTTGACGTCTTCCCACCGTTGCCGCACGGCAAAAACCATCGTCCTGGCCATGCCAGCCGGAGAGATAACCATGCGAGTCAGTTCGTCCCCGGTGATCAACATGCCCATCGCACCGTCATCATTGCCAGGAATCGTTACGTTGAATTGCCGCGCGCGCAAGCCGCCCTCCAGCCGGCTGGCGACCACGCTGACCGGCAGATCACCGCCGTAGACCTCCAACACCACGTCGCTGCCGTTGATTTTGTATTCGGTGCGATACACCTGTTTCAATCCAATGGCTTCGGAAACCTCCGCCAACGGCGCACCCTCACCACTCAGGAAAACACGCGCGCTGGCATTGGCCGCCAGCATGGCGGCTGCGAGCGCGGCGGAAAAGCAAATTCTTTGGCGGAGGCGATTCACTTCACGTTGGTGATTGGCGGCAGAAAAACCTGACTTTGGAGATTAATCGAACTGCGTCCATAAATGAGGGACTGCAGCGCGCTGCCAAACTCCACGGTACCGTTGCCATCCTGACGGTCAATACGGCCGAGTGCGAACGTGCGCGAACTCTCGCCGATCAGCCAGCCACTGCTGGTCGTCTGGTTGTTGAATGCTTGTGAGAAAACCGGCTGGATCGTGAGATAGGAACGGCTGTAGTTGAGGTAATCAGCGTAGGTGCCTCCAGAGATGGACTCGTTCAGCGTCTGCCTCGCGGTGGCATAGAACGCAGATGGGTCGGTTATCACTGCAGTGTCTTTGAGGGTGTAGTTCAGATTGCCCAGCCCCAGTTCGCGCATGCGCTGCGTCTGGCCGGAAGTGTTGACCCAGGTTTGAAGGACCTGCTGTTGCGCTGAAGACTGCGCCAGCGTGGCGGAACCATCGGAAATCGCCTGTGTCCACGCCGTGCCGGCGGCTTCGGTCATCGAAGAGAGCCAGAGGTAGCCGCCTTCACCAAATGAGATGATGCCGACGAGAATCACGATCATGGCAATGATTCCCACGAGTAATTCGAACATCGCCTGTCCTGTTTGAAGTCGCCGCTTCATGCTGTCCTGTCAGTGTGCAACAATGCCGGTCTGGCCGCCCGTAGGGATGACGCAAGGATTGCCGTTCGTCTGGCTGTTCCACCAACTGATGCCGATCTGCCGGAATGCCGTGCTCTCCCAGGAGCGCAACTGTTGGCAGTAAATACAGCCATCCGTCAATCCGGCCAATCCCTGCTGAGTGTAAGAAGGAATATGCCAGTACTTATGCATGAGCCAAGCCGGGTCGAAATCGCCGCCGGAGGAAGAAAACACCAACGGAATCAACCGAACCGTGGAAAACACCGGCAGTACCACCGGGTATTGAGTCGGCGGCGTGTTCTCGTCTATCTGCCCGAAAGGTCTGGCCGCCGCTGATGCCACTATTCCGCCCCCCAAAATGGAATTGGCATTCCGGAGTGCGGAAAGATTATTCAAGGCCTCGTTCAGTTCGGTTCGCCGGCTGGAGGTCGTCCAGGAAGTCCGGTCCGGATTAGCCACGGCCATCGTCACGTTCGCTGAAGCCTGCGAGATCCAGACCGAGTCGGCATTTTGACTGCTGTAGTTGCATGCCGGCTTTACGCTGCCCGCCAGCAACTGTGCCACGAGTGTCTCATCCCACTGATTACTCCAACCCCTGTTATAAACCGCCCACCTCAGATTCACATAACCGACAACATTTGAATACTCGAATTGAGGCCAGTTCGTCGTGCTGAAGTTCGGCCAATTGGGGTTCTGATCCAACCCGCGGCCGCTGAGTGCGCTCTGGGCGTAATTGTTGATCGAATCCCGGGTGGCCACCGAAAACGTCGCGTCCAATCGCGGACTCAGTTGCAGGCTCAGAAACCTGCACGGATCCACCCTCCTATACAGCGATAATTCCACAGGTCCCCAGAAAGTCCAATCCGAGTAAATCCACAACAACGGTTTCAGAATACACCAGTCTTGGGCGGCAATCGCGGCATAAAAGACGCGGTTGCCGAGATACGCTTGCGCGTAAGCTGTGGCGTTACTCCAATCCAAATCACCGTCATTACCGAAAATGCTGGCGGGCAGCGCAGCCACACCCATATCTCCGATTTCTCTGCACAACGCCGCATAATCCATTACCAACTGTTGTCGCTCATTGTCGTCAAAGAGATTGAGCCAGGAGTTTCGGAAATAGGTCGGGTCGGTCTCGATTAGCTGTGCCATCGCATAGAAAGCATCGGCATACGCAGGCACCGCGTGCATACCGTTGAGTTTGGCTGCCTGCTGCGCATAAAAGACACCCATGATCGGCCCGAGGACGTAAATCCTCGCCTGCAACTTGTCCAAAGCCGAATACAAGGATTGCCATATCTCCGGCTGGCCTCTGGTATCCCCAAACGGCGACGGACCTTCCATCACGATTTGCGTCGTGATCTTCATCAGGTTGAGTTCACCAATGGCATTCAGTGATGAAAGTTGCCAACGCGCGCCCATCAGCGCCGCCGCGTCGCTGCTGTTCTGCGTGCGAACCCTCTGCACAATGACGTGCTGCGTGTCATACACCGAGAACGCCACAAACGTCAGGATGATCATGATCATCATCATGAAGATCAGGGTCTGCCCCCGGGGACCGGGGACCCGGCGCGGACTGCCGGAGATTGGCGTGGCGTTCTTCATTGCAGATAGTGCTCGTAATGCAATCCCAAGTCCGTCCGGATGTTCTGCATCATGTTGATCGTGGCGTTGGTCCCGCCGTTGAGACGGTAATAAGCACCCACCATCGGCATCTCCAAGGGATGTTCCTGGATGTGGGTTTCCGACAAGATGCGCGTGGCAGTATTCGCCGAAATGCCCGGTGCCATGTTGTATTGCCCCCAGTAAACGTAGTCCATGTCCCCGCGCACCGCTTGGTTCAGATAGAGAGGAATGACGATGGTCTCAATCCCCAACTGCTCCATCTGCGACCGGTTCTGGTCCGGCGACAGCATCGCACCCGACGCCGGAATCGCCGCCGCCCGGTAGGCGCGCAGATACGTTTCCTGATTGAAACCCACCGCGGCCGATCGCGCCGAAGCGAAAGACGCGAACTGCAACACGCGCTCGTGATTATAGAGCACCGCCACCTGCAAGAACCCCCAGAAAATGAGGCAGAGGAGCATGATCACAAAAACCGACTCGACCATCGACTGCCCGCCGTTGGCCTGACGTACGCCCGGCCTCAACAACCGCCCATGGTCCCGACGTTGTGTCATGCTCCTCCGCTACAACCTCAAACACCTTTCCCCTCCCGCCGGAAAGCGGGAGGGCGTTCGAGTTTGATTCAGTTTGATCAGGCCTCGACCCAGCCAAACGGGACAAGCTAGGAGCTGGAACTCGACGACGAAATGCCAGTTGACGAGAGGTTCTTCAATACGTCAGCAGACTTGGTGTCCACCTCGGACTGCGCATCGCTCGCGTTCGTCCCCGAATCGAATGTCGAAACCGTGCCAGCCAGCTTCTGCCGGAGTGTATCGCTGAAGATGCCGAAGATCGCCAGCGCAGCCAACGCCACCACCACAACGATCACGATATACTCCGTCATCGTCTGGCCCGACTTCCTTCTCGGTAACCACTTGATAGTCTTGTTCATGTTCACCCTCACCATTTTTTGTTCGCCTTTTATGCGATTTATTTTCTCTCTTTAATTCCGGCCGGCGTCAGTGCCGGCACGGGGTCCTACGGATACTGCGACGACAGGAGACTCAGCACGCGATACTCGTGTTCCAGATAGGAATTCAGGAAGATTGCGAGGATACCGAAAAACAACAACGTCACCCCAGCGACCAACATGAACTCGGTCATCACCTGACCGCTTCGTCGCCGAATCCCGTTACGCATTCGCGTTGTCATCGCCACTTCTCTTGCCTTCTCATCCCCCCATACTATGGCATACCTTACCCACTGATACCCCCTTTTCGCAACCTCTTTCTGCCCATGCCACGCTCAACGGCCATTTTGGGTATGGATTCCGTGAGGACGGGACGCTAGGGTGACGGTTGCTATCAATGAATTGGCTCGACAAACTTGAACAACGCTTCGGCCACATCGCCGTACCCGGGCTGATACGTATTATCGTTGTGTTCAACGTGGTGGCATATGTCCTGCTCCACATCGACCCGGCTTGGAGCAACGCACTGGAACTTGATCCAAACCGCGTTATGCACGGGGAGGTCTGGCGGCTCATCAGCTATCTTTTCATCCCGCCGACCATGCATCCGATCTTCCTGTTTTTCGCGCTCTACTTTCTCTGGATCATGAGCGACGGTCTCGAACAGGAATGGGGCGCCTTCCGGCTGAACGTCTTCTACGTCTGCGGCATGATAGCCACAACGGTGGTGGCGTTCTTCATCACGCGCAATTCCGTCACCAACACATTTCTGAACCTCTCGATCTTCCTCGCGTTTGCAACGGTATTGCCAGACTTCGAGGTGCTGCTGTTCTTCATCCTGCCGGTGAAGGTGAAATGGTTGGGTTTGCTTTCAGCCGCATTCATCGTCATAGAGATCGTGCTGTCGCCCTATCCCGCGTGTCTCGTGCCAGTTGTGTCGCTGGCCAACTACCTGTTGTTCTTCGGCCCGCAGTTCTTTCAGTCGGCGGCAATCAAGCGTGAGGACATGCGCCGCCGTGCGCGCTTCGAGGCGGCCAGCCACGCCGGCCCGTTGGAAACGCGCCATCGCTGTGCCATCTGCGGCAAGACAGAGGTGGACGATCCGGAACTGGAATTTCGTGTCGCCGAGGACGACTTGGAATACTGCCTGAAGCACCTTGACCAGGCGTCAGCGAAGAAACAGGACTAATCCAGGCCCTTCATGCAAAGCCCATCGTCCCCCACCCCAACCCGCGCCCGGCAATGGGTCATTTTCTTCGCGGTCACGCTGGCGGTGGTAACCTACGTGGACCGCGCGTGCATCTGGCAAACCGCGCCCGACATCCAGCGCGACTTGGGCTTCGACAAAGAGCAAATGGGCTGGATCTTCGCGGTGTTCTCGGTGGCCTACGGGCTGTTCGAGATTCCCGGCGGATGGATGGGCGACCGGTTCGGACCGCGCACGACGCTGATGCGAGTGGTGTTGATGTGGTCGCTTTTCACCGCAGCCACCGGCTGGGCTTGGAACTGGCCTTCGATGGCGGTCTGCCGGTTTCTCTTCGGCGCGGGCGAGGCGGGTTGTTTTCCAAACCTGACGAAGGTCTTCTCGATCTGGCTGCCGAAGTCCGAGCGGGTGCGGGCGCAGGGCATTATGTGGCTGAGCGCGCGCTGGGGAGGAGCGTTCACGCCGTTGCTGGTGGTGTGGGTATTGAATTTTGCGAGTTGGCGTGCGGCCTTCATGTTGTTCGGCATGCTGGGAATCATCTGGGCCTTTTTCTTCTACCGTTGGTTCCGCGATGACCCGAGAGCCCATCCGGCAGTGAACAGCGCCGAACTGGCGTTGCTGGAAAGCGCCACCCACAACGCCGTCGGCCACGGCGACGTGCCTTGGAGGCGATTCATGGGCAGCGGTTCCGTGTGGCTGCTGTGGCTGCAATACTTCTGCATCAACTATGCGTGGTATTCCTACATCAGTTGGCTGCCGACGTTCTTGAGTGAGACCTATGGCGTAACGCTGACCAAGGAATGGCTCGCGATACTGGCGGGTTTGCCGCTGTTCTTCGGTGGTCTCGGCTCGCTGTTCACCGGCATGGTGTCGGCGCGGCTGGCGTTGTGGTTGGGCAGCACGGCGCGGACGCGCCGCGTGCTCGGCTGCGTCGGGTTTGCGGGCGCGGCGGCGATGCTGGGTCTTTCCACACAAGCCAGCAGCGCTCTGATAGCGATGCTGCTGGTTGGATTGGCGGCATTCGCCAATGATCTGAGCATGCCCGGCTCGTGGGCCGCGTGCATGGACATCGGCGGTCGTTACGCCGGCTCGCTGTCGGGCAGCATGAACATGGTTGGCCAGATCGGCTCGGCCATCGGCCCGGTGGCGGTGGCACAGGTGCTGAAATACAGCGGCAACAACTGGGCATTAACGTTCTGGATGGCGGCGATCGTCTATGCCATCGGCGCCGTGTGCTGGTTGTTCATTGACCCCGTGACGCCGCTGGACGAGAAGGAGCCGTCCGGGAAAACCTCGTAACGTTTTCACCCAATTCTAAACTCTTTTCAATTTCGCTGCGTTCGCTACACTGCGCAGTTGTTCGCCAATGAACTGTTTGCCTGGAATGCTATGAAGACTCGCCATGGTTTGCTGCTGTCGCTTTTGATTCTGCCCGCACTTGTCTCCCTTGGTTCAGCGCAAGAATGGACGCGATTCCGCGGACCCAACGGCCAGGGAATCAGCCACTGCAAGACAATCCCGACGAAATGGACAGAGAAGGATTTTCGATGGAAGATCGAACTGCCCGGCAAGGGCCATTCATCGCCAGTGGTCTGGGGCGAGCGCGTGTTCATCACGAGCGCCGAGCCAACCGCGCCGGGTGGGTTCCATGCGCTCTGCTTCAACGCCGCCAACGGCAGCAAACTCTGGCAGCGCGACTTTCCGCTGGCGCCATTTCAGAAAAACGCGCTCAACAGTTTCGCCTCGGCAACGCCGGCGGTGGACGCGGAGCGGGTCTATATGAGTTGGGGCACGCCGGAGCATTTCATGCTGGCAGCGTTCGATCACGCGGGCAAGACGGTCTGGGAGCGCGACCTCGGCACGTTCATCAGCCAGCACGGCCCGGCCGTGTCACCGGTTCTTTACGATGGCCGCATCATTCTCGGCAATGAGCA
The DNA here is from genome assembly GCA_964524715.1 of uncultured Verrucomicrobiota bacterium. GTDB lineage: Bacteria > Verrucomicrobiota > Verrucomicrobiia > CAIQCK01 > CAIQCK01 > CAIQCK01. Next base: position 26,607 of record CAZGGF010000151.1, read on the forward strand.
GGACGGCGTGAGCTTCCTGATCGCGGTGGATCCCAAGACCGGCAAGACGCTCTGGCAAACGCCACGCAAGGGCGGCGACCAGATGTCGGCCTATTCGGTGCCCTGCATGTTCCACCCGAAGAACGGCAAGCCCTTCCTGGTGTTCAACAGCAGGACTCACGGCATATCGGGGATCGATCCCGATAACGGCAAGGTGCTTTGGGAATGCCCGGTGCTCAGCGCGCGCAGCGTCAGTTCGCCCTTCATTTCCGAAGCGGCAGGGATGGTCTTCGGCACCTGTGGCGGCGGAGGTGTTGGCATGTATATCACGGCGGTCCGGACCGGCGATCCAGCCAAGGGCGTAAAGGCAGCGGAAGCCTACCGCATCAAGAAGCCCGCAGCGCCGTACGTGCCAACCAGCCTGGCCGTTGGCGACGTGGCCTATCTCTGGACTGATCAAGGCCTCATCTCGTGCATCACGATCACCACCGGCGACGTGCGCTGGCAGCAACGCACAAAACCCGATGCCGCCACCAAGGAAGGATTTTTCGCCTCGCCCATCTGGGTGGATGGCCGCGTATTCAACGTATCGCGCGACGGCGAGGTGGTTGTGATCGAGGCATCGCCCGATCACTTCAAGGAACTGTTCCGCTTCCCGCTGGGCGAGACCGCCCACGCCACGCCGGCGATTTCCGGCGGACGGATGTTCCTGCGGACGGAGCGGCACCTGTTCTGCCTCGGCGGAGAGAATCGCTGAACGGCAGGTTGATTTCAAACGAAAGGAAAGAACATGAAACTCGTGACCCTGTTGTTGACTATGTTGGCCATCGCTGTCACCGCGACGGCTGCTGGCGTCGTTTACGAAGGCAAGGACGGCCCCGGCAAGGGCAAACACGTCGTCCTGCTCTCCGGCGACGAGGAATATCGTTCCGAGGAAGCCATGACTATTCTCGGCCGCATCCTCGCTATGCACCACGGTTTCAAATGCACTGTTCTCTATTCCATCGATCCGAAGACCGGAGAGATTGACCCGACCGTCAAGAACAACATCCCCGGTATCGAGGCGCTCGACACCGCTGACATGTGCGTGATGTCCCTCCGATTCCGCGAGCTGCCCGACGAGCAGATGAAGCACTTCGTGGACTACCTGAACGCCGGCAAGCCGATCCTCGCATTGCGAACCTCCACGCACGCGTTCGCCTACAGCAAGGACAGCAAGAGCGCCTACGCGAAGTTTGATTGGAAAAACAAAGAGTGGCCCGGTGGTTTCGGCCGGCAGGTGCTTGGCGAAACGTGGGTGGCGCACCATGGCTGGCACGCTCATGAAGCCACGCTCGGCGTCGTTGAACCGTCGGCGAAGGACCATCCCATCCTCCGTGGCGTGACGCAGGTGTTTGGACCGACAGACGTTTACACCGCCAATCCGCCCGAGGACTGCACCATCATCATGCGCGGCCAGGTGTTGACCGGCATGAAGCCCACCGACCCGCCGGTCGTCGGCAAACAGAAGCCGACGGACAAATTCGAGAAGAACAACCCCATGCAACCGGTGGTCTGGCTGCGCAACTACACCGGCGAGGCGGGTAAGACCTCGAAGATCGTCACGACGACAATGGGCTGCGCCGCAGACCTCCAGAGCGAGGGGTTCCGCCGTCTTCTCGTCAACGCCTGCTATTGGGCGCTCGGCCTCGAAGATAAGATCTCTGCCAACAGCAGCGTGGAGCTTATTGGCCGGTATCAACCGCCTTTCGGCTTCGGCAAGTTCGTCAAAGGCATGAAGCCTACCGACCTCCAGTTGAAGTAACGGAGTCCGGAAAGAACCTCTATTTCCATCTCGCGTCCTGCCGACACCAGTGCAGGCGGCGCGGTTCATTTTGATATGAAACGTATAATTCTCTCCCTGTCTTGTTTTTCCGTGTTTCTTGTTTCTGTCCTGGCTTCGGAAGCCCTTGAGGTCAAAGTGGTCATCCAGAAGGCGGACAAAACGCTGGAGACACGGATGCTTCCCTTGAAAGAGGAAGGGAGCGTCCAGAAACTGGTGATCCCGAAAAACTCCGTTCCGAAAGGGCTGCTGGCTCTTGAAGTCCATCATCCTTACGCGACGGCAAAGGCAGGCGAGGATGGGTTCTATGTTTTTTGTTCGGGAATGTACGGGACCTTCAGGAAGCTCGCCAAGAACGCCGAATACAAGAACAGCTACGTGGTGATGCCCATCTGGGGCGTCAAGACACCGCGGGGAGCGATGACGGCGATCATGACCGGGATGCGATATGAGGCTGCCCACCACGCGAAGTATCAGGACGGGGTCTATACCATCTTCTCGCGTTACAACATCAACGGCGATGACGTGTATGAGGATTTCGGGATTGAGTTCCACCTGCTGGACAAAACAGCGACCTATTCCGACATGGCGAAAGTCTACCGCAAGTACCAACTCGACCGCGGAGTCTGCCGTCCCTTGAAAGAGCGCATCAAAGGCAATCCCGAATTGGCCTACGCCGCCCAAGCGATGGAGATCCGCGTCCGGATGGCATGGAAGCCGCTCCCCTCCCCCGTTCCAGAGCAGACCGCGGAGAACGAACCGCCGTTGAAGGCAGTCGTTACGTTTGAGCGAATGAACCAGATCATCGACGAGTTCAAGCGGCAGGGAATCAACAAGGCGGAATTCTGTCTGGTCGGCTGGAACATCGGCGGCCATGACGGCCGTTATCCGCAGATCTTCCCCGCTGACGAACGGCTTGGCGGAGAGGCCAAACTCAGGAAGACCATCCAAAAAGCGCAGAAGGAAGGATTCCAGATCACCTGCCATACGAACAACTCTGACGCCTACCGGGCCGCGGCCATTGGGGGATGTTGGGATGAACGCTATCTTCTCGTCGGGAAAGACGGACGCTTCAGGCAATACACGACCTGGGGTGGCGGCAACATGTACGAGACCGGCCTGGAACCAATCTACAAGCGGTTCGTCCGGGATGATTTCACGAAGCTCCGCGACCTCGGTTTTCGCGGCGTCCATTACATCGACGTTCTGTCCACCGTCAATCCACGCACCTGTTATTCGAAGGAACATCCGCTGACCAAACAGGAATATGCGAATTGGGCGGACAGGATTTTCGCCGATACGAAAAAAGCCTTTGGCGGCGCCAGCTCTGAAGGCGGCTTCGACTATTTTGTGAGCAACCTTGATTCCGCCCTGTGCATCACGTTCTACAAACCGGGCGGAAAACTGAATCCGCTGATCGAACGATACGTTCCGTTCTGGCACCTCGTTTATAACGGCATCGTCTTGAACAGTCCCTTCCGTTCGTCGATCAACTACACGATCAAGGACCCGCTGACGCATTTGAAGGTGATCGAATTCGGCGGCCGCCCGCATTTCTACTACTACTCAAAGTTCCGCTCTTCAGGGTCGAGCTCCATGGGCGAGGAGGACCTCGTCTGCGGGACGGACGAGGAACTGAAGAACTCCGTCGCGAGCATCAAGAAAGGGTTTGTGGAGTTCGAGAAGTTGCGCCACCTGCAGTTGGAGTTTCTCGATTCCCACGACATGGTCGCGAAGGACGTCTTCAAATCAACCTTCTCGGACGGGACGTGCATCATCACTAACTACTCCGAGTCCGACTTTGACTGGCACGGGCAGGTCGTCAAGTCCATGGGTTACATCGTCGTCAAATAAACTTCCGGCAAGACCGGAACATTGGATGGAAAAGGAATATCTCGCGACAGGCTTCAAGGACGTTGACGGCACGCAGAATCAGGACGTGTATTTCGAATGCCTGACGTTGCTGGATTCGCTGCCCTATTACCAGGAATACAAAGCCCGAAGCTACGATCTGCTGCAACTCCGCCCCGGGCTGAATGTGCTGGAAGCCGGTTGCGGGCTGGGCGATGACGTTTTCCGCATGGCCGGGCGGATCATGCCGGGCGGCAAAGCCGTCGGCGTGGACGCCAGTGCCGCAATGATCAACAAAGCCCGGGCTCGCAAGCTTGCTGCGCCACTGCCGGTCCAGTTCCTGATCGGCGATGTCAGGGCGCTGCCTTTTGCGGATCATTCCTTTGGGCGCTGCCGGATTGACCGCGTCCTTCAACACGTTCGCGAGCCGCAACAAGCCATCGCCGAACTGGTCCGCGTTCTCGAACCCGGCGGTTTGTGTCTGGCGTATGACAATGACTGGGCGACATTCTCGATTGCGTCCAGGGAGATGGATGCCACGCGGGTCATCGAACATCGCTGGTGCAATTCCTTCGCCAACAGCAGGATTGGCCGCGACCTGCCGGGCTATTTCAGCGCGGCCGGTTTGACGGATATTGTCATCCATTCTGGAACATCCGTCATCACGGATTTTGAAACAGCGGACAAGGTGTATAACCTGCGGGCGACGGTTCAAAAGGCAGTGGAAGAACAGCTCATTTCTGCATCCCAGGGTCGCACATGGGTGGAAGAGCAGATCGAGCGGACCGTCAATGGCTGTTTCAAGGTGTCGCTGACCGCCTGCACCGTTGTTGGGAAGAAACGCCGACCCGCCTGTAACGCTGGGATTGCGGGCGCTCAGACCAGCGGCAACTGCTCGTCGCCATCCGCTGAGACCCGGCCACGCAATGCCGGATAGCGCGCCAGCAACGATGCAGGCGCCTTCA
>CAZGGF010000152.1:0-5597 GCA_964524715.1 uncultured Verrucomicrobiota bacterium
GCCTCGACGGCGACTGCCAACAGACGCGATTACTCAATCAAACAAAAATACTCACAGCCTCGGAGTGGCGGGCTACGATTATTGTTCGCAGCAGCGCGTGGAGAAGCAGCGTGGCAATCGAGAGGCGTGTTGACAACGCAGGCAGGATGAGAAAGCCTCTGCATCTTGAGATCAGGGTCAAGGATGGCTGAAGCGATGACGAATCACCAGGAATGCTGAGATACAGGAAACTCCATGAAAACACCGGTATGGGTTCTTGTGTTAGTGGTCGTTGCGAGCGGATTTGAGACTTTCGCGGATGGTGAAAAATCGCCGGCGTTGGCTACAACCGCAGCGGTTGCCGATGCGGCTGTGGTGGATGGTTTCTGGAAGGATTTCTCCCGCGCGAAGGAACTGGAAGCGCTGATGCAGAAGGCCGAGAAGAGATTTGAAGAACTCGGGCGCGGGAAAGAGTTCCTGTCACAGGCGGCGTTGGAGGCGGCGGAGAAGGAAGTCAAGTGGTGGCGGGACAAGTATTACGATGTGATTGGCAGGCTGTGGAACTACACCAAGGCTGAGAAGATAACGGAGTCAGGAGTGGGGAACGACGTGCTTGGCGAAGCCTGCGGCAACGCGGCCAATTCCGAGAAGGTCAAGACAGCCGGTCGGGAGGTTGAGGCAGCCGGGCGGGCGGCCAAAGAGGCGGAAGAGAAAGAGAGGGCGCTCGCGAAGGGCGAGGAAGACCTGACGGCGGCCGGCAAGACACAGGAGGCCAAGGAGATGCGAGACCGGATTGCCGCAGCGAAACAGACGGCAGAAAAAGCCAGGGGAGCCGCGCGTAAAGCCCATGACGACTGCAATCAGGCACTGTTCGAGGAACTGAAACGCGCAGAGGCAGCCGGCAAGTTGCCGCCTCCTAGTAACGCACGCCAGAAAGCCGATGCAGAACCCCAGACCAGCGAACCACCCGGCGGGACAGAGCCGCGCGGCGATGGCGAATGTCTGCCCGGGCCAGGTCCGGATGGTCCGATTGGCGTGAAGACAACACGTCGACCGAGCATCGATACGGCCGGTCAGGATGCCGGGGGTGTGCAGCGGACGAATTCACCGCAACCGCGCATCTTCTACCTGCCGTTACCAAGTTTTCGTGCGGGCAATCGTTCGACGCCGGTTGCTGGTGACAAGAAGTAGAGTCCTAAGTCGCCGTCGTAAGACGGAGTGGGAGGAGTGCTGATCTTGTTTCCAGCTTCCCCCGACTCACGCGTGAGATACGAGCGGATGGGCGTCGACGGGTCGTTTTGTCGGGAAATGCTCAGAAGTCGTGGTATGATCGCGGGCCATGCGCAGGGAACATCTCGTATGGGTTGCCAGTATTGGGCTGGCCACGGTTCTTCACATCAGCACTGTCCTGGCTGCCGACAACACCCGTGACTCGAACTGGCCGCAATGGCGTGGGCCGCTGGCCAATGGCGTCGCCCCTCATGGCAATCCACCGATCGAATGGAGTGAATCCAAAAACGTGCAGTGGAAAGTGGCGTTGCCTGGACGGGGTTCTTCCACGCCGATTATTTGGGATAACCAAGTGTTCATTCTGACGGCGATCCCGACTGGAAAGAAGGTCGAGGTCAAGCCCGACGCGGTTCCTCCCGGCCCCAATGCGCATATGGTTGACCCGCCTCGTGAGGTGCAACGGTTCACGGTGATGGCACTGGATCGGGCGACGGGGAAGGTGTGTTGGCAGCAGACGGCGCGCGAACAAGTGCCGCACGAAGGTTACCATCGCGACCATGGCTACGCCTCGGGGTCGCCGGTTACGGATGGGAAGTATCTGGTCGCATATTTTGGGTCCAATGGCTTGTTTTGTTACGACCTCAGCGGCCACTTGCTTTGGCAGAAGGACCTGGGACGGCAGCGGACGCGCTACGGTTACGGGGAAGGCACATCGCCCGCGTTGTCCGGGAATACCGTGGTCATTCAATGGGACCATGAGGACGAGGATTTCATCGTGGCGCTCGATGTTCGCGACGGAAAAGAACTATGGCGGCAGAAGCGCGACGAACCGACCACGTGGGCCACACCTCTCGTCATCGAACACGAAGGCCGCAAACAGGTGGTGACCAACGGCACGTACAAGGTGCGAAGCTACGATTTGGCCACGGGCGAACTGCTGTGGGAATGCGGAGGACAAACGCTCAATGCCATTCCGTCCCCGCTGGCCGGCTTGGGATTGGTCTTTATCACCAGCGGCTATCGCGGCAACGCCTTGTATGCAATACGACCCGGCGGCCATGGGGACATTGCTGGCACGTCGTCGGTTGTGTGGAAGCGGCGCAAGCATACGCCTTACGTGCCGTCGCCGTTGCTTTACGACGACCTTCTTTTCGTGACCGTTTGGAACAATGCCGTGCTGTCGATCATCGATGCCGCCACGGGCAACACTTCGGTTGAGGCGCAGCGAGTGGAAGGGTTGAGAGAGCTGTATGCATCACCGGTGGGGGCGGCAGGCCGCGTGTATATGGTCGATCGCGAAGGGGGTGCGGTGGTCCTGCGGAAGACAAACAAGATTGAAGTGCTGGCCAGGAATCATTTGGACGATGGATTTGATGCTTCGCCCGCTGTTGTGGGAAATCAGTTGTTCCTGCGGGGCAAACAGTTCCTTTATTGCCTGTCAGAAAGCCGGTGAAACAAGGACTCGCCGTTGCGAGGAGGGCGGTGCTTCGGGATGCTTAATCATTGACAGTAGGGGACGTGGTTGTAGCCTCTGGTCAAATCATCGAACCCATGAAACGCTTCGTCATTCTCATTTCCCTGCTGGTTGTCTTTACGTCTTTCTGTTTCGCGCTGGATCCTGCCAGCGATCGCATTGTGGTCCTCATCAGTGTCGATGGGCTGGCGAGTTATTACATGGACGACCCGAAGGCGGAGATGCCCACGATCCGACAGCTTGCGGCAGAGGGTGCGGTGGCGGCGAAAATGAAGGCAGTGTTGCCCACTGTCACATGGCCGAACCACACGTCGCTGGCCACGGGCACGGGACCGGGAAAGCATGGTGTCATTGGCAACACATGGCTGGATCGTTCCAAGAACGAAATCGTGACCGCCATCTGGGATTCGGTGTACGACAAGGACGAGATCGTGAAAGTGCCAACGATCTATGACGTGGCCAAACAAGCCGGGTTAAAAACCGCCGCTGTGACGTGGCCTTGCAGCCGTTCCGCCAAATCGCTCGATTGGACGGTCCCGTGTGTGATGTCCAACGCGCTGTTCGTCAGCCACAGCACGCCTTCATTGCGGGAGGAGTTCAAGCAGGCTGGCATTCCATACGAAAACGAAGCGGATGGTTTCAAACCCGGCCGCGGTGAAGATCGGGATCGTTTGCACGTGCGCATGTTCAACCACATCGTTCGCACTCACCGTCCGCAACTGATCCTGATGCACATACTGGAGGTGGACCACGTCGAACACGCTCACGCGCCGCAATCGCCCGAGGCCTATGCGAGCATCAAGTTTGCCGACGGTCTTGTGCGTGAAATGTGGGACGAGGTGAAAAAGGACTTCCCCGGCAAGGCCACGATGATCGTCGTTTCCGATCATGGTTTCTACCCCGTCTGTCAGTCGATTTTTCCCAACGTGGTGTTGCGCAAGGCGGGATTGCTTGAGGTAACGGGGAAGAAGATCATCGGGGGACAGGTGCGCGCAGTTGCGCAGGGCGGTGCGTCGCTCGTTTATGTGCTCGATACGCAGAATCGCGAGAAACTGATCGAGCGGGTGGTGGCCGCATTCAAGGGGATGGAAGGTGTGTCGGGAGTTCTTACGAAGCGCGATTTCCCGAAATACGGGTTGTCTGATCCGGCGCGGCAATCGCACATGTGCGATGTTATTCTCACGGCGAAGAGCGGTTATGCATTCGGCGATACTGCCGTGGGCGAGGTGGAGGTCAGCTTGCCGGGGAAAGTGATACGCGGCACACATGGGTATGATCCGAATGAACCCAGGATGCACGCGATGTTTGCTGCCTGGGGCGTGGGGATTCGCCGGGGCGCGAAGGTGGGCACGATCACCAATACTTCAGTGGCGCCAACCATCGCTGCGCTATTGGGGTTGGAAATGAAGAACACCGACGGTCAGCCGCTGAAGGCCATTTTGACGAAATAGCGCCTTTCATCCCGGACAGATGAATGCCGGGATGACGCGAAGTGCGGGGAGTGGAAAACCTGTGATATCGGCTCAGACGTTCCCACCGGGGACGACGAAGTCGAATTGGCCCATCGCGCGGAACTTGTTGTAGCGTTGCTCCAACAACTGGTCGGTCGTCATGCTCATCAACTCGCGGAGATGGGTGAGGAGCGCGGCTTTCAACGCGGTTGCGGCCTTGGCGGGATCGCGATGCGCTCCGCCGAGCGGCTCGGGGATGATTTCGTCCACGAGTTTGAGTTCCAGGAGGTCTTTCGCGCTGAGCTTGAGGGCCTCAGCCGCCTTGGGCGTGGCGGCACGGTCCTTCCAGAGGATCGCGGCGCAGCCTTCGGGGGAAATGACAGAGTAATAGGAATTTTCCAGGATGAGGACGTGGTTGGCGATCCCGATGCCCAGCGCGCCGCCGCTGCCGCCTTCGCCAATGACAACCGCCACAATGGGCACCCGCAGGCCCATCATGTCGCGCAGGTTGGCGGCGATGGCTTCGGCGATGTGGCGTTCCTCGGCGCCAACGCCGGGGTAGGCGCCGGGGGTGTCAATAATGGTAACGATGGGGAGATTGAACCGCTCGGCCATCAGCATCAGGCGCATTGCCTTCCGGTAACCTTCCGGATGGGCGCAGCCGAAGTTGCGCATGATGTTTTCCTTTGTGTCGCGGCCCTTCTGGTGCCCTATGACGACTGCGCGCACGTCGTCGAAGGTGGCGAAGCCGCCGACGATGGCGTGGTCGTCGCTGAAGCGGCGGTCTCCGTGCAGTTCGATGAAGTCGGTGGTGATGGCCCGGAGGTAATCAAGCGTGTAGGGGCGCCTTGGGTGCCGCGCGAGCTGCACGCGCTGCCATGCGGAGAGGTTCGTGTAAACGCTCTGCTTGGTCTCCTCGACGGTCTTCTCCATCGTCGCGATCTGGTCGTGGAGATCCACCTTTTGTTCGGTGGCCATGCGGCGCAATTCTTCCAGTTTCCGTTCCAGTTCGAGGATCGGTTTCTCGAAGTCGTAGGTGATGAGTTTGTGTCCGGTTGAACGCATAATTACTCCGTCACTTGCACCGGTGTGCCGACCGGCAGGATGATGAAAAGTTCCTCGACGTCTTCGTTGATAAGGCGGATGCAACCCTGGCTGGATTGGCGGCCGATGGTCTCGGGTTCCCACGTGCCGTGGATGCCGTAGTGGGGGATGTCGAGTGCGAGCCAGTATTTGCCCAGAACGTTTTCCTTGGAACCGAAGGGGATGGTCTGGCCGTCTTTCCACCAGGGAGGACTGGGGATGCGGTCCGTGATCTTGAACGTGCCAACGGGCGTGGTGCTGTATTGGCCCGTGCCGCAGCGATAGAGTTTGAAGAACTTGCCGTCGTTGCTGATGAGCAGCGTGTTCTGGGTCTTGCTGACGGCGACGGCGAACTTGGTGGGCGTGAGACGGAGCCTCTG
>CAZGGF010000153.1:0-15326 GCA_964524715.1 uncultured Verrucomicrobiota bacterium
AAGCAGTGCATCTCCACTTGCAGCCGCTGCAGCTGACGCAGACGCGGGGCAGGCCACAAGAACTCCGGCAGCGCTGCCATCGACAAGCTCGTTTCAACCAGAGGGTGTTGAGTTTCGTCAACCTTCATGATGCCCACGCGCTTAGATTCCACTCACGGACCTGCAAGCCTTGCATGAAAAAAAGCACAGACTTGCCGTGGCCATCACCAACCCTGTCAGGAAAACGCTGGATTCCGCCGATTTCTAAAGCATTTGACCGCAAGCAGGACTTGTAGGCAGGTTCTTTGCGAAAACTCGCGTCCTCATGGACCGATTTTCAGAAGACCGGAAGAATTTGTGTTGTAACATCGCTTGACGTATTGGGCGCCCATCGGATAGAAAGCTGCACCGATTTGCATAGGAGCGAAACCAGAGTGAAAAGTAAAAAACTTAAAATCGCCCGCGTAGCCCCCTCACAAAAACCCGCAACCGTCGCCAAGAAAGCCGCTCGTCGACCCACAACCCGGATCGTCAAACGGTTTAGCGCGCCCGGCATCCAGTATGCCGTGATCGAGATGGGGAAAATCACCCGTTTCGCGCTGATGGTCACGCCAGTCAGCCGTGGCCCGGTCCACATGCAGCTCGGAGAAGCACTGCGCAGTCTCCGCAGCGTCCTCGACAAACAGCACGAGAAAGCCAACGTGACCGTCCAGACGGTTTTTCTCAGGGATATCAACGACCAGACCTTGTGCGAACAGATTCTGGCCGCGCGCTACGGCGATGAGATGCCCGCCACGACGTTCGTTCACCAGCCGCCTTGCACCGGCGCGGCGCTGGCGATTGAAGTGTGGGCCACCTGCGGCAAGCCAGCATATGTGGAACGGCCGGTGCCCAACGTGCTCCAGTCGAGCATGGGCAACGTCACGTGGACTCACTGCAGCGGCATTACGCCGCGCAACCCGACCGCCAGCGTCTACGAGCAATCGCTCGACGCCTTCCGCCAGATGAAAGAAAAGCTCAAGAAGGCCGGCGTCGAGATGGACCATCTGGTCCGGACCTGGCTTTATCTTGGCAACATCACCGGCCCCGAGGGCGACCTCGAACGCTACATGGAACTCAACCGCGCCCGGACGGATTTCTACGAAGGCGTCCAGTTCGGTCGTGGGCACGTGATGGCCGGCGTGCGTCAGGCCGTTTACCCGGCGAGCACGGGGATCGGCATGTGCGGCACAGGGATCACGATGAGCGCCACGGCAATCGACACGGATCGCAAAGACGTTTTCATCCTGCCGTTGGAGAATCCGCAGCAGACGCCCGTCTACGAATACGAGGCGGTCTATTCGCCGAAGAGCCCGAAGTTCGTCCGCGCCATGGCTGAGGCGATTGGCGACTACGTCGTCATTTGGATTTCCGGCACCGCGAGCATCGTGAATTCCAAGACATTGCACACCGGCAATCCCGGCAAGCAAGCCGATCAGACGCTCACCAATATCGAGTTGTTGCTGTCGCAGAAGAATCTGGCGCGGCACGGTGCGCCTGGCGCGGGAGCCACACTGCGTGACTTGGCGAAACTGCGCGTTTACGTGAAGCGCCTGCAGGACTATCCAATCATCCGCAAGGTCTGCGAAAAACGATGCGGGAAGAACATCCCGATCATCTACGTCGTAGCGGACGTTTGCCGCTCAGATCTGCTGGTGGAAATGGAAGGTCTGGCCTTCGCCAAGCGCATCCGCTAGGACAGGCATTTCGCCTGCCCATCCCATTACTATCAACGGGTCAGGCTCGACGCCTCAATGAAGCACTTTGTCTTTTTCCTCCTTTCGCCTTTGCTGCTGCTTGCAGCTGAGTTGCCGGCGCCGGTCGTGCCCGCAGGTGTCGGCATCAACATCCATTTTGCCAGGGGCCGCGAGACAGATCTCGATCTCATTGCGGCAGCGGGATTCAAGTTCATCCGCATGGACTTCACCTGGTCCGGCATTGAGCGCAAGAAAGGTGAATACGATTGGTCAGCCTACGACGAACTGATGGCAAACCTGGAAAAACGCGGCTTGCGCGCGATCTACATCCTCGATTACTCCAACGCGCTTCACGAGGAAACCATCACTGTCACCGACACGCGCACCAAGACCGAGCACAAGGATGTCGCTTCGCCGCAGCATCCCGAAAGCGTCGAGGCATTCGCGCGCTGGGCTGGCGCGGCGGCAAAGCATTACCGTGGCCGGCACATCATCTGGGAAGTCTGGAACGAACCGAACATCAGTTTCTGGAAACCGAAACCGGACGTGGCGCAATACGTCGCGTTGGCGCTGGCGGCATGCCGTGCGGTGCGCGAAGCCGACCCGCAGGCGACGATCGTTGCTCCCGCTTCATCCGGGTTTCCATGGGAGTTCTTCGAGACGATGTTCGCTTCCGGTCTGCTGCAATACCTCGACGCCGTCAGCGTGCATCCATACCGGCCCTACAGCAAATCGCCGGAGACGGCCGCCGCCGATTACTTGCGGTTGCGCAGTCTCATCGCGAAATACGCGCCCGCCGATAAACGCAATCTGCCGGTCATCAGCGGCGAGTGGGGCTACGCCACGCACGACAAGGGCGTCCCGCTCGATACGCAGGCGGCGTTCATTGCCCGGCAGCAGCTCGCCAACCTTCTCAATGATGTGCCGCTTTCGATTTGGTATGACTGGAAGAACGACGGCACGGATGCGACCTACAACGAACACAACTTCGGCGTCGTGGACAATCGCCTGAAACCGAAGCCAAGCTACGTCGCGGTGCAGACGATGACGCGTGAACTGGCCGGTTACCGCGTCGCACGGCGGATCTTCCCGGCGGCCGCGCCGAGTGACGACGATTTTATCCTCCTCTGCGAGAACGCCTCCGGAGACCAAAAGCTCGTGGTGTGGACGCTCGGCGAACCGCACGAGATCGTGCTCGACCTCGACCTGACGGGCGCGGACCAGATCACAGCAGTAAATGGCGACGGCAGCGATTACAAGCCGACACTCCGCGGCAACCGGCTCGCACTCGGCCTTGGCCCGTTGCCGAAATACATCACGCTTCGCCAGCGTGTGCGCGCGCTGGCGATGGCAGCAGCATGGTCGGCGACGGCGAAACCGGACGTGCTCGCCACGGCCGGAAAAGACCGTGGCGCGCAAGTGTGCGTGACGTTGCGCAATCCCTATCCCGAACCGATGCGCGCGGCATTGGCGGCGAACGGGACGGGGCAGTGGTCCCGCCCGGTGATCGTGGCGTTGCCACCACAGCAGACGGTGACGCAGGAACTCTGCGGCACGCTCTGCCGGCGCGACTCGGTGACTGCCACCATCACCGTGCAGGTGGAATTCCAACAGGAAACCACTGCGAACACGTGGACGACCTTTGCGCGCTCATCGGAACGCGTGTCATTTGTCATCGCCAATCCGCTGAACATCACGCTCGCACCGGTGGTGGATGGACTGCGGGTGCAAATCCAGAACCCGGCGGCGGTCGCGTTCGATGGCATGGTCGAGGCAGGCGGTTCCACCAACAAGGTTTCACTGACTTCCGGCCAGCGCGAAGCGGACATCGTCTTGCGCAATGTCAGCAGCGGCGCGATGGGCGTGCAGTTGCGCGATCATTCCGGGAACATCGTGGCGGAGGTTCCTCCTCAAACCTATCACCGCATTGAGGTTCCATCATTTCGCGCGGCACTCGACGGCGACGCGAAGATCGCCGCCACCGCGAACATTGCCCTTGCCGACGCGCCCGGCGACAAGGCCGCGCCGTCGCCGAAAGCGTTCCGGCTCGACTACAACTTCAGCGAAGGCTGGCGGTTTGTCCGCTGTGTGCCGGACGTTCCCAAACCGCTCCCGCTGGCGGGCAAACTGCAGGCGCTTGGCGCCTGGGTCTTTGGCGACAACTCGGGCTGTTCGCTGAACCTCCGCATCCGTGACGACAGCGGCCAGACGTTTCAAGTCAACGGGCCAAAGATCGAATGGACTGGCTGGCGCTGGGTGACACTCGACTTGAGCGGCCTGCGCCATGCCGGCCACTGGGGCGGCGCGAACGACGGTGTTATTCACGGCACACTGCGATGGGATTGTCCGCTGCTGCTCGACGGGCACCGTCGAAAAGCCGCCGGCACTGTCTGGTTCGCCGGCTTGACGCTGATCACCGCGGACTAGCTGGGCTCGTTTCGTTCAGACCGGCGCATCCTCGGTATTTGACATCAGCCGATTTTCGGTGTTTTGATTCGCTGAACTCAACTGAGGTCTCACTATGCGACTGACTCTTCTTTCGACTTTCCTTCTCATCGGCATCTGCGCGCTCACTTCTCCGCTGTGTGCCGCCACATCCGCGCCTGAGGGCTGGACCACGGGCGCGCCGCGCGAGGAAATCCGGCCGGCATTTACATTCGACTTGAAAGGAGGCCCCGACCGCCTCGGTAGTTTTGTCATCCAAGCCGATGCGCGCGAGGGTCTTGCGGGCTGGTGGACCAAGACATTTTCAGTCAAGGGCGGCCAGTATTACCGCTTCAGCGTATTGCGCAAAACGACCCACATCGATGTGCCGCGCCGCAGCGTGGTGGCCCGCCTGATCTGGCTCGACGACAAGGGCAAGCCGGCGATGCGTGATGCGCCCGAGACGCGCGTTTTTCGAGCTGGTATGCCTGCGCGTTCCGAGCCGGAATATCCGACCGACAAAGCCGCCGCCGCACGCGGCTGGACTGAAGTCTCCGACATCTACCGCGCTCCCTCGGCGGCAGCGCGCGCCGTCGTTGAACTGCATCTGCGCTGGTCTGCTCGCGGCAAAGTCGAGTGGAGCAATGTGTCACTCGCCGAGGTCGCCGCGCCCGCGCCGCGCATCGTGCGGCTGGCGACGGTGCATTTCCAACCGCGTGGCGGCAAGACCCCGGCGGGCAACTGCCGGTTGTTCGCACCCATGATCGAGGAAGCCGCACGACAGAAGGCAGACCTCGTCGTGCTCGGTGAGACGCTCACCTATGCCTGCACGGGCTTGAAAATGGCGGACGCGGCCGAACCAGTGCCCGGTCCTTCGACCGAATACTTCGGCACGCTGGCGAAACAGCACAACCTTTATATTGTCGCGGGGCTTATCGAGCGCGACGGGCACCTGATCTACAATACCGCCGCGTTGATCGGCCCCGACGGCAAACTCGTCGGCAAGTATCGGAAAGTCACGCTCCCGCGCGGCGAGATTGAAGCCGGCGTCCAGCCCGGCCACGAGTATCCGGTGTTCGACACGCGTTTTGGGAAGGTGGCCATGATGATCTGCTACGACGGATTTTTCCCGGAGGTGGCGCGACGCCTGAGCAATCGCGGCGCGGAAGTCATTGCGTGGCCGGTTTGGGGCTGCAACCCGCTGCTGGCCGCAGCGCGCGCCTGTGAGAACCACGTCTATGTCGTCAGCAGCACCTACACCGATGTGTCCACGAAGTGGATGATCTCCGCCATCTTCGACCATGAAGGTCTGACCATTGCGCAAGCCGACAAGTGGGGCACGGTTGCCGTGACTGAGGTGGACCTCAACAAGCGCCTCCATTGGTCGAGTCTGGGCGATTTCAAAGCCGAGTTTCCTCATCATCGTCCCGCGTGGGACAAGGCGGACTAGATGCTCGCCGCCGCGTCGTCAAGGTTTGGGAAAAATTTCAGTGGGCAGGCAGCGACTTCAGGTGTAAAGTTTCACCGGCAAAGGACGAGCGGTATCTAAGCGCGCATGAGATACGAGATAACACTTCCAGAAGGGATCCCTACCGACGAGCGGCTGGTCATTGGTCGGTGGCACAAAGAGATTGGCGACAACATCCAGAAAACGGATGTCATCCTCGAGATCGAAACGCCCACGACGATTCTCGAAATCGAAAGCCAGGTGGAGGGAATGTTGGGTGAAATTCTTTGCGACGCGGGCGATGAGGTGGAACCTGACAACGTCCTCGGCATCATAGAAGACGATCAACCAGAACCCGAAGTTGTAGCCGCGGATGGACAGGAGGGGGAGGAAGCTGTTGAAGAAGAAGTCGCGGAAGAGCAAAGCTCCGAAGAGGGAGTTGCTGAAGACGCCGCGGCTGGAGAATCTGCTTCCGAGCCACAGACGCCGGCTCGCTCTGCCATCACCGACCGCGCACGGTGGCTCGCCATGGCCAGTGGTGTGGATGTGGAAGGCTTGTCCGGCACCGGTCCTGGGGGACGCATTATCGTACGGGATGTCGAAGAGGCCATTGCCCAGCGGAAGGGCGGTTCCGAGACACCGGCCAAGGAAGTAGCTGTGACGACGGCCAAACAGGTCGCCCTGAGCCCGGCGGAGCAAGTGCTGGCGCAACGCATGGCCCAAGCGCACCGGGATATCCCGCAATACGACATCACCGTTGTTGCTGACGCGACGCATTTGATCGCGTGGCGCAAGGCGCGCAAGGACGCGCCTCGTATCACCGCCATCATGGTCAAACTCAGTGCCGAGGTGCTGGCGGATCATCCGCGCATCAACGCAACGTTCCTCGGCCGCAGCTGGCGGCCCAACTCGTCCGCCAACATCGCTGTGGCCATGGATACGCCACACGGTATGGTGTCGCCCGTGCTGCATGATTGCCAGACCAAGTCCCTCCAGCAGATTGCAGACGAACTGACCGAGCTGGCTACCAAGGCGCGTGAAGGCAAACTCGTTGCGCACGACACCGCCGACGGCAATTTTACGATTACCAACCTCGGCATGTATGACGTGGCGACCTTCAATCCCGTCATCTGGCCGGGGCAAACCTCGGTGCTTGCCATCGGTGCGATCCGTCAGGAAGCCGTCGTCATGTCGGGCGCGATCCTGCCGCGTCACGTAGTGCGACTGACGCTCGGATGTGATCGCCGTGTTGTCGAGGGTGCTTTTGGGGCGCGATTCCTCATCCGCTTGAAAGAACTGATCGAGGCGGCGAAGTTATAGCGCCGTCTTTGTATCACCCGTCCCATCCACGCACACGGCGCGGTGTCGTTAGAAATTGCCGTCCAACGCCACCATGCCGCGACGGCAAATCTCCCGGGCGTAATCCGTCCAGCGGCCCTGGCCCCAGTAGCGGTAACAGCTGGTCTGTGCCACCAGGTTGTGGAAGAGAACGTTACGGTACGCAGCACCACGCGTATCCACGGCGTGACCGTTGAGTTTTGCGTGGAATGCGGCACTGAGTTTGTTGATCGGGTCGAGCACGTTCTCGTAACCGCGCACCCAGCTCAGGTTGTTCGTCCACGAGCCACCTTCCATGTGGAAGCGATGGTCGCTGCGCTTCGCCTCCTCGATGGCTTTGGCAACGCTTTCCGGTGTCGGCTGGCCGCCGATGCGCTGCCAGAGCGTGTGTTGGTGCAACGGCTGGATCGGCGCGAAATCCTTCTCCGTCACGCCGGCCGCTGCGAGCAGTTCGAGATACTCGGTGCCGTTGATGCCAACGACGCCCTCGGCACCGAGACTGTGCCACGCCGGCTTATAGTTGTTCGGAAACTCGTTCATCATTACGCCACCGTTTTCACCATCGGCGATTTGCGCCACCAGCGGCGGCGCGCGGCGTCCGGCCAGTTCGCGCGGTTGCAGGCCGCGGGCTTCGCTCAACGGCTGCATTTGCGCGACGAGCTTGGTGTCGGAACCCTGTGTCTTGATCAGCGCGACGATGGAGGTTTCCTCGCCGCGGGAGTTGCGTGCGACGAGCCGCCGCGGCAGATACCGCTCGCGCAAGCCCTGGCCGTCGGTCTCCTCGACGGTGTGTTCCTGCACCAGAAGCCATTGGTAGCCGCACCCGCGCAACGCGCAGATGTACTCGTAGGCGAGGTCGGGGTGATTCGGCAGATGCATCTCCGGCGGCGAGAACCCGCGCACGCGGCTGAGCGCCTCCCAGCCGAAGATGGCGGCAAAGTGGTGCTGCCACGCGCGGATGTGGAGGAGGACATCGGGCACCGGCGTCGAAGGTACCACCGCATGGCCCCACGTCGTGCCAAGCCATTCGGCACACGGCCAGTAGCGGTCGTTGTGGACGATTGTCTTGAGATTATCGAGGATGTCGCCGCGGCCCATCTGGCGCAGTCCGAACAGCAGTTCACCGGAATAGTCGAGCATGATGCGCGGACGGCAACCGGCGTCAGCCAGTTCGCGGATGAAGTCGGCAATGCGGCTGTAGCACCACGCGAACACCGGCGCGTCATGCATGCCATGGACGTGCTGCCGCTCCATCATGTATTGGAGGTTGCCGATGATCGGCGCGCCCGCCAGATCGCCGTCCTGCAGGATCAGCGGCTGGTGCATGTGCAACGCCATCCCGAATGCGGACTGGAGCCGATCAATCTGAAACGGTGTATGCCCCGCATACACCGGCCCGCTGCCACGCGTGGCCGCCTTGACTTCTTTTTCCCAGCCGCAAAGGTTGGGCAGACCGTCAATGAGTTCCGGAATCGGATCGAGCTTCATCACTTGCCTTTCGTTTGTGGACTAATTGTCATCGCGGGTTGTTCTTGCGTCGAGGCCAGCCGGTAATCCGCGCGATAGACACGGTAGTCGAGGCGGGGGAAGATGTTATTTTTGCATTCCAACTCCGCCAGCCACTCTTCATGGACGCAGTTTTCCTTCAGCATGTCGTATAATTGGCCGAACCGTAGCATATGTTCTTTCGTTCGTCGAACGGCGTACGGGGCCATTGAACCGCGAGTCATGATGAACGCCCAATCGCTCGACTGCGCCAGCAACAGCTCGCGCGCAGCTTGATTGAGCGCGCGGCGCGCCAGCCCGTCCGCATTGGGGAAACGTTCGGCCAGCTCGGTCATGTGATCGGCGGTGGCGTGCAGGTGACGATAGATCCAGTCGTTGGAGGCATTGAGCCAGACCTCATTATAGCCCTTGTAGCCCCAGCTCGATGCGCCGGGCATGGCCATCTGGTTGATCGGATATTCGCCCAGATACTCAGGCGCGGCGACCAACCGTAGACTGTCTTTGTCGGCGGCAGCCTGGCAGCAAAGGTGATTCAACCAGACCGGCCCTTCGAACCACCAATGCCCGAACAACTCCGCGTCGTAGGGCGCGACGATCACCGGTTTGCGTCCCATCGCGGCGCGCAGGGAATCGATCTGACGCCGGCGGCTCTCCAGAAAATGCTTCGCGTGCGTCGCCGCTTTGTCGAGGGCCCGTTGCCGTACGTACGGTTCCTTGCTGTCGGTGCGTCCGGTGACGCGATGATACTTGATGCCGGTGTTCACGCGCCGGCCATCGCGGTGCAGGTAGGGCTTGATGTAATCGAAGTCCAAGTCGTGCCCGATGTCGCGGTAGAACTCCCGGTAGTCCTGGTCGCCGGGATAGCCTTCGGTCGAACTCCACACCTGTCGCGAGGCTTCCGGATCGCGCCCGAACGCCGCCACGCCGCTGGGACAATAGAGCGGCGCGTGCACGCCGAACTTGGCGCGGTCGCTGGCGTGTTGGATGCCGTCGCTCTCGACAAAGAAATAACGCAGCCCGGCTTCCTTCAGCGTGTCGTCGAGGCCGGGATAGAAGCCGCACTCCGGCAGCCACATCCCGCGCGGGGCGCGCCCGAACGTTTCCGTGTAATCCATCACCCCAAGCAACACCTGTGCCCGCACCGCCGCCGGGTTGGCGCGCAATAGTGGCAGGAAACCGTGGGTGGCCGCCGCGGCGGTGATTTCCAGCCTTCCGGCCTGCTGCAAACGCGCGAACGCCCCGACCAGATCGCGCTTCCAGCGGTTGCAATAATCCTCACGTGCCGCGCGAAAGCGGTCGAGGTAGAAGACGGCGTTCTCGTGAAAATCCGGCAGATGCCGCGTGCGCTCGACTTCCTTTTCCGCCAGTTCGCAGAGGCGGTTGAGATGGCGCTCACAACGCTGGCGCAACAGTTCGTCGTTGAGCATCGCCACCAGCGTTGGCGTAAAGGACATCGTCAGCCGGAAATCCACGCCGTCAGCCGCCAGCTTCTCCATCGTCCAGAGCAGCGGGATGTAACTCTCAGTGACAGCTTCGTAGAGCCAGTCCTCTTCGAGAAAATCGTCGTCTTCGGGGTGGCGCACAAACGGCAGGTGCGCGTGCAAAACCAGCGCAAGGTATCCGAGGGACATCGTTACTTATCGTGGGTCACGTTGTCGTCCGCCAGCGGCAAGGCCATTCGCACGCTGAACGTGCCGTCCGGGCTCACCTTCACCATGCGGCCGCAAACCTCCACGGCCTGGCCAGGCATCGCACGACCATAGATGACGATTTCGGCGTTCAGTTCCAGCTTGATCGAGGGCGCGTGCCCGGCCCCCGCGATCCCGAGGCCGTCGCTGGCCGCGCCGAAACGTTCCACGCTGTGCGAAGAAGGCGCACTTTCTCGCTCTGCCGTGGACAGCTCCTGCGACGCCGGCTGCGCGGCATCCACCGCAGCGTGACCGTTAACGCTGGAATCCGGCGCATGAATCTCTTCGCACCACCGGTTGATTTCTGCGGCGCTCGGTGTGGCGCTGATGTCGAATCCGCCAACGGTGGGCGGAGGTGGAGGCAGGGGAAACGTCTCTGGAATTGCCACGGGCGCCGGCTCGGCAACGACGGTGACTCCGGCAACATCGCCGGGCACCGCCGTTTGTTCAGCAACAGGCTGCAAAGCAATCGCGGGGATCACCGGCGCCGGCTCGCTGATCTCGCCCGCCGCCACTGCCGCGAGCACAGGCACTTCTTCATAAGCCGGCTCTTCGGCAAGTGAAGCCTCACCGGTAAGAGGTTCGACTCTCATCCATTCTGCCTGCGCCCGGGGCGCTGCCGCCGCTGCCGGCACCTGCACAACACCGGAACGGCTCACGGGCACGAACACCCCGTCTGGCGCTCGCAAGCCGATTTCGGCACAGTAGGATTTTCCACCAGACCAGAGATTCACATACCAGTTGCCAGCCGCAACATCCACCGGCACGTCAAAGTTGTCGCGCGCATTGGCTCCGTTAAACTCGATCCCGGTGACGTCGTAGAACCGCAACACCCATGCCGCTTCTGTGTCTCCGGCCTTGGCCTGCGCGGTTTCACGGTCCGGCGCGGTAATCTCCCAGTAGGCGTGAATCCAGTGTGGCTCGATCTCAACGAGCATCAACCGCGTGACGCCGTAGGTGGCGGGCAATTCCGCCCGATCCTCGGGACGCAGCACGACGGACGGAATCGGCAGTAGCAACTCAATCAACCCGGCCTTGTTGAGCCCGCGCCGGGCGGAAATACCGGCGCGCTCAACCATTGCAAGCAACTGCTTGCGCGACTTGGTTTCGAGTTCGCTTCGATTCATATGCTAACGGCACGGCCGTTGCCCGGCTGAGGCGCGTCCTGCACCTCGAACGGCGGCCATGTTTATAGCGAGTTCCCCCGCCGACTCCAACAGCTTTTCTGGCAAAAACGAAGAATTCCGCCCCTACGCTTCGTTTTTCCTCGTGCCGAAGAACATCCGCAGCATCCAGGCCACCACAACCAGCATCACCACAAAGCAGATCAGGAACATCACAAATGGCGACCACTGCGGCGCCACGCGCCATGAAGCCGGATCGAACTGCTCTGAGAGCTTCAGCAGCCGCACCACATGCCGGATGAAAACCATCCCCATCAGTGACAGGAACAGCGTCACGCCTGCGGGCCAGAAGCGTTTCCTGAAGAAAAAATGCAGCGACGCGAGCGAAAGCACGATGGATGCCGTCAGCGCCCAGATGGCGGGCGAGCGCATGAATGGGGTGAGATGCTGTTCAAGCGACAGCAGGTACACCAGTCCTGTGATGGCGGCGGCGACCATGCCTGCGGTGAAGAACCGCTTGCCGGTCGCGAATATCACTGAATTGTCCCGCCCGAGCAATCCGACGAAGAAACCGCCGGTCGTCAACGCGCCGAGCACCATGTGCAGCCAGCGCAGCGCGTAATCATTCGCTTCCGGATTCCAAACCCAGCCGGACGGGTCCTTGGCGTAGAGATCGTGAACAAGACCCGGCCGTTCGGCCATCGAAAATACGGAGCTATAGACCAGCGACACGTAGAGCAGCCCGGCCAGCGCCAGCAGCAATGCCAGTTCTCCCGCCCTGCCCGTCCGCTGCCCGGCGAACGACGCGCGATAGAGCGCGTAGTAGGCCACGATCACCGCCGCGATCACGCCGAGCCAGAACCAGCCGCTCACGATGGCCGCCGCATAGACCTGGCGCGGATAGACCAGTTGCAGGAACAGCAGCGGCGCGACGCCGAGCGTCACGGTGGCCGCGGTCGCCGCGGGAAAGAGCCGCGCGAATTTCACCGCGGTCGCATCGTCCCATCGTTTCCGCATGCTCGACAGCAGCGTGATGATGACACCGCCGAGCAGGAAGTTCATCGCCACGAAATGCAGGGTCAGCGTGAGCAGGTGAAGCACCGTCACCAGCCAGAGCGGCGCTGAGATGAATTGGTAGTCCGGGAGATTCACTTGGCTCCTCCTTTGCCGAGCGTCTGGAGAAATGAGACCAGCGCCTTTCGCTCTGCGGCATCGCCAGTGTAGGCGGGCATGCCCTCGCCCAAGTCGGCCGCCATGTTGAGCATGTTGTTCAAGTCGTTGGCCGATTGGCCCGCGAACGATTTCGATTTGTCGCTCGCCGCGCCGATGACGTGGCACTTGCCACAGCGAATCTCATAGGCTTTCCGGCCGAGTTCCACGCCCTGCAGGTGGTAGATTTCCGCCAGTGAACGTCTGTCAGTATGATGGCTCAGATAATCGGCGATCTTGTCCGCCTCCGCAGCCGTGCCGGGGAACGGCGGCATGTTGCCCCGCAACTGATGCGTCGCGAGGACGATCGCACCGATGAATGCGCGATCGGTGCCGTCGAATGCCGGCTTGAGTGCTTTGTAGCCGTCGAGGGTGTGGCAGCTCCGGCAGGTATGCCGGAACAGATCCGCCCCGTCGTCGCCCGTTTTGTAAGCCATTTGCCCCAGACAGCCCTCCTTCTTGTAACGGTCCAGGTGCGCCACCTCCACGCCGTTGGCAAAGATATAGCCGGTGATGATGTAAGGCTTGCGGATGGACTCGCGGAACCACTCAAACGCGCCGAACCACGCCAACCCCAGCACCATCAGTGCTGCTGCCGCGCCGAACCCGAACTTCCGCGGCGCGAACAGGCCGAACACAACCAGCAGTGCACCGATCCCCACTGCCAGCCAGATCGAAACCTCCACGGAGTGAATGGGCGTCGGCATGCTTTGCAGCGCCTTTGCCGTCACTACCGCCGGGATCGCCTTCCAGTACCAGTACTGGCACACCGCCGTTACCGCCAGGCCCGAAATGCCCCAGCCAGCCGAGTAGCGCACCATTCGTTCCTTGAACTCGCCCGCCTCGCAGCGCGCCGCCACCAGCAACGCGTAGAGACCCGCCAGCATCACGCAGACGCCTGTGCGCAACACCAGCGACGGCCAGAATGTCGGATTGAAGAAACCATCCCAGAAATTCCCGGTCGACAGCCATTGTCCCGGCGTGAGCATGAACGTAATGATGCCGTTGATGACCAGCAGCGACATCCACGCGGCCACGAAGTAAATCCACCCGACGATGACGTGTGCACGCGGCGTCATCGTCTTCCAGCCGTAGAAGTAGATCATCGCCGCAGCGATCTCCACCACGAAGAACGTCCACTCCGTCGCCCATCCCCAGACGTAATTGTGGATGAGTGCTTCCGTGGCCGTGGGTGACAGCAGGCCGATCACAAACCAGATGCCCACGCCCGTCACCGCGCCGGCCACCAGCGTCGCCAGCACGAAGAACTTCGACAGGTCTTCCAGGAATTTCAGCCGCCGCGTGTCCCCCGCCTTGCGGGCAAGCTGTTCGCTCACCACCAGGTACAACCCGCCGCCGATGGCAAAATGCGACACGAACACGTGGAAGACGGCGATAACCGCCATCAACACGCCGTAGCCCATCGGCTCATCCCAAAACGGATAATTCATCATCAACCTCCTCTGACAATCTTGCGTGTAACCTTAGACGACCCATCCATCAGGCGCAAGAGGTCCGGCATCGCCGGGCCCGTAGTGCCACCAATGACCGGATCGAACGAGGATTCTGTGAAAATACTTCAGAACGTCTTGATGTCGCCGAAAGCATCTGCAATCTCTTTGCGGTTTCCGGCGTTGTCGTACTGGTAGAGTTTCTCCGACTCCTCCGTGCGTGCTGTTTTGTGCGCGCCGTCGCAGCGCGGCTGGAGCTTCGACAGCCCACACTGGCAAATCCATACAGGCTGGCCGCCGGGAATGTCGATCTTCACCGGGGCGGCCTGCGTGCGTTTCACGATGCGTGCCATGATCCTGTTCTCCTCATCAATAATTTCGTTTGTGCACTCTAGCCCTTTTTTGCGGAACGTCAAAATCCGGGGGAACAAAAACGCTTCACGGCCACGGTATTTTCTGCTAAACGCCCACGTCAATGGCTACACCCGAATCGATCACCAACGTTGAAACACTGGAGGACGTGCTCAGCCAACCCACCGAGGGTGTCATCGAAACACTCGGCCGCATCAAGGGTGACATCATCGTGCTCGGCGTCGCCGGCAAGATGGGGCCCACGCTGGCGCGCATGGCGCAACGGGCGTCGGAGGCGGCGGGTGTGCGCCGCCGCGTCATCGGCGTGGCGCGGTTCTCGGAGGCGCGACAACAGACGGAACTCCAGACCCACGGCATTGAGACAATCCGCTGCGACTTGCTCGACGAGGCGGCAGTGGCCGCGCTGCCTGATGCGCCCAATATCGTCTTCATGGCCGGCATGAAGTTCGGCTCCACCGGGCAGGAAGCGTTGACGTGGGCGATGAATTGTCATTTGCCCGCCATCGTCAGCAAGAAATACTCGCGCAGCCGCATCGTCGCGTTTTCCACCGGCAACATCTATGGCCTCGTGCCCGTGTCGGGCGGCGGCTCCACCGAAACGGACGCCCCCAATCCCCTCGGCGACTATGCGATGAGCTGTCTGGGCCGCGAGCGCATCTTCGAACACTTCAGCCGGCGGTTGGGCATCCCGATGGCGATGATCCGGCTCAACTATGCCTGCGAGTTGCGCTATGGCGTGCTGGTGGATGTGGCGCGCCGTGTGTGGGCCGGCGAGACCGTGGACTGCGCGATGGGCCACTTGAACACCATCTGGCAGACCGATGCGAACGCCATGACATTACAGGCATTCGATCATGTTGCGTCACCGCCCCGCCTGCTGAACGTGACCGGGCCGGAACTGTTGAGCGTCCGCGACATGGCCACGCGGTTCGGCGCGTCGATGAACCAACGCGTTGCCTTCAGCGGTTCGGAAGCCCCCACTGCGTTGCTGGCCAACGCCACACCGGCTCAGCGCTCGTTTGGCCCCCCGCGCGGCCGCCTCGCAGCGGTGC
>CAZGGF010000154.1:0-4229 GCA_964524715.1 uncultured Verrucomicrobiota bacterium
CGCGGCACAGTGGACAATGAGATCGGGCCGGAAATCATCCAGCTTCGATCGTACGACGGTAGCGTCGGCCAGATCGAGCGATTCGAGCCGGCCGGGGATATTCGCCGGTCGAAAACTCTGAAAAAGGCCCAGCGTGTCGAATCGCCCGGTTGTCAGGCGGGCAACGTGCGAGCCAAGCAACCCGCTGGCCCCCGTCACCAGGAGTTTTTTCAAGCGGCAGGCTTGGCAGCGTCCGCGGCGGCGACCGCCTTCGCGCCGGGTTTCTTCGCGACGCGCTGTTTGAGCGTCTCTTTCTTGCGCTTGATATAAGCCTTGCGGCGACGACGTTTGATATTCTTATTGTATTGCTGACTCATAGGGCGCGCGGACTGTAGGTGAAGAGGCGCGCCTTGCCAAGAGAATTGAGAGGGCATCTATGGGGAAGGAACTGCGTCATTGCAGCTGGCGTTGCGGGCGCATAAAGTGATTGCAGCGTGACGCATAAGAGGAAATCTCCATGAAGACAGGGTTATATCTGTGGCTGGTCGTGATGGCGATGGCGACACCGGTGTGGGGGCAGTCCACACAGATGGTGCCATTCAAGTTCGCGCACTGGCGCTGCCAGATCAACGCCAACGGCATGTCGATCCCTTCCGAGACGTGGTTTCGCGCGCCGGGCCGGTTCCGCACCGTGATCAACGTCGGGGGCCACGAGATGGTTAGCCTCATCAACGGCAACGATGTGTTCTTCTTCCCATCGGGCTCCTTCATAGGCATGAAGCTCGACCGCGCCTCCGCCCACCAGATGACCGGGGGTGTTGAAAGCGATGAGCTCGTCCAACAGATGCAACGGTGGAAAGCCACCGGCCGGAAACTAGGCTCGGAGACGCTGGCCGGCCGCGAGTGCGATATTTACGAAATCAACGAAACCGTCAACGGCCAGGCCACCAAGGGCAAAGTCTGGCTCTGGAAGAAGAACGATTTCCCGCTGCGCACGGTGTTGCAGATTGGCAGCCTTGCCACCGAGATGAAGATGAGCGACGTGGAACTGGATGTTCCAATGGCCGATGAGTTGTTTCGGGTGCCACCCAACATGCAGTTCCAGGATCTTGGCGGGTTGATGAAGGTCCTGCCGGAACTGCAACGACTCCAACAAGCACCCGGTCTGTCCGGGAAATGATCATGAGGATTGCCGGCGCGTGAACCTGAGGCGAATACTGTGGATGGCATTTTGTCCCGCCCTGCTGACGGGGGCGTTGCCTGCCGCCTGCGCCACAGAGCCGTGGTCGCAGACGGAACTGCGCCGGTTCGCACACGACCTCGGCGACTACGTGATTTCCCATCACATCCAGCGCAACCCGAAGTCGCCGCAGAATGGCATGGTCTGCAAATGGTATCGCCCGCGCGACGGCGGCTGGGTGATGGATCCCGGGCGCAACATGCTCGGCGACGGCGCGTGGTTTGCCGACGCACTCTGCCTGTACTATCGCGCCACACGCGAGCCGTGGGCGCTCAACGTCCTGCGGAAATACCCCCTGCCGTTTTACGAGCGGGTTATCACTGGCAGCGACCAGCTATTTGGTGTTGGCAAGGGCATCTGCCCGCTGTGGTGGAGTGTTGGCGATGCCGTGACGCGCGACGGTGGCGCGATCAAGGGTTTCCCGAAACCACCGCGCATGACCAGCAACGCGCTGGCACTGGAACTCGGCGCGATGCTGATGAGCGCGGGCATGTTGGGCCGCGATGTTGAGACTGCGGTTGCCGCCACCTGTCTGCTTCGCGGCGACCGGGCGTGCTACGATGATCCCACGGTGCCGTTGCCGCTGGGCGTTGCCGTTGCGATGCTCGCCAACGATGAGACACTCCAGGCGCGTTGCCTGCCGCTGGTGCCATGGCAGAGCTACGACGGCCCGGTTGGCGCATTTTCCCCCAGCCGAACCAACAGCGTATCGGCTGTGCTGGAGGAGGCGATGATCAACTATCGGGTGCACGTCCTCGCGCAACCGTCGCAGCCGCTCAGTGCAGACTTCGCCAAAAATTTCATCGCGACGATCTTCACAGCACTGCGGCTTGCCGACCTCTGGCATGATACCGACCCGCGCCAGGCCGGTCTGGCGCCGTTTGATGACGCATCGCTGACGATGAGTGAGAAGCTCGCGTATTACCGTTCCGACAAACCTGCGCTGCCGCTCGGGCCGCGTCACGGCCCGATGTTGCTTTGCGGCGCGGCCATTGCACTGCAACTGCTGGAGGCATTTCCCGATGTGTGGGAGGATTGGTATCGCAAACATCACACCACCAACGCGCGCGTGAGTGAGAAATTTGCCGAGTTGCCGGTGCTGGCCAGGAGTGGTCCGGTTGAGATGGCTTGGACCACGTCGAGCCTGTTGGTGCGCGCGTCCAGGCCCTTGAGGCTGATGTTCGCTTCCATCACATCCGGCGACGATATGAGTGCGACGGTGTCCCTCGGCGCCACTGGTCGTGCGACGGCTGTCACGGGAGACCGCGTTGCGTTGCACGTCGTCACTGCGGCACGGCCAGATGGGCGCGTGGAACTGGAAATTCCCTTCACGATGGCAAAGTCGCAAAAGCGATGGCTGAATGCCTTTGAGGACAGTCGCTGGGTGACGCGTTTTGATGATGGGACGCCGTGCGGCCTCTTGTTTCTAAGCCGGCCGGAGACGGTGCGTGCCCGGCTGGCACTGGAGGTTGCCGAGGGGTTGCGCTACTGGCAGAAGGTCTTCAGCGACAAGGGCTGGGTGCCAGCCAGCATCGCCACCGGCAAGTCCTCGGTGCGCGCCAACGACGAACTCAGCGACGTGGCTGGCTATGCGTTCCTTATTGCGGCGATTGGTGAATACTCCATCTGGCTCAACGGTCAACGCGACTGGGAGCTGGCACTGAAGGTCCAGGTAAAGCCGTAGGTTGGGACAGGTGTTGCTGCGGCTCCGGGGACACGCCGTCCTGCTCATCACCACCAGCGGCTGGCGCATGTTCGTCGAGGAACTTTTTCAATTCCGCCGCCGTTTTACCGCCAAAACCCGGCACGGCCGCAATCTCCTCGGTCGTCGCGGCGCGCAGGCGTTTCACGGAGCCGAAGGTTTGCAACAACAGTTGTTTTCGTTTTCCGCCAATGCCGGGGAAATCGTCCAGGACGCTCTCGGCGATGCGCTGTTTGCGGAGCTGGAAGTGGTACTTCTGCGCAAACCGGTGTGCCTCGTCGCGGATGCGGCGGACGAGCCGCAACGCGGGCGAATTATCCGGCAGCCGGACCGGTTTGGGTTGGTCGGGCAGAAAAATCTCCTCATGCTCCTTTGCCAGGCCAAACACCGGCAACGACGGCAGACCGAGCTGGATGAGCGCGGCGCGGGCGTAATCGAGCTGGCCCTTGCCGCCATCGATCAACACTGCGTCTGGCAGTGTGCCGCCTTCGTCGAGGATGCGCCGGTAGCGGCGGCCGACGATCTCGCGGATGCTGGCGAAGTCGTCCGTTCCCTCGACGGTCTTGATGCGGAAATGGCGATAGTTGTCCTTGTCAGGACGGGCGTCCTTGAAACGCACCATCGAGCCGACGCTGTGTGTGCCGCTGATGTGGCTGATGTCAAAACCTTCAATGAGGCGCGGCGGCGACGGGAGGCCGAGCACACCGCGCAATTCCCCCATCTCGGCATCCGGTTCAATCGCTCCCGGCAGCTCGCGCGCAAACTTCCGCGTTTTCACCACGACGGTGTCCTGCAGGCCTTCCAGCACGTCGCGCAATTCGGCGGCTTTCTCGAACTCCAACGCGGCGGCGGCGGCCTGCATTTCCTGTTCGATCTCAGCCAGATACTCCTTGTGCTGCCCTTCCAGGAACGCGCATGCCTGTTCGACGCGCTCGCGGTATTGCTCCTGCGTACAATCGCTCAGCCGTGCCGGGACCTGATAGCTGGAGTATTTCAACTCGCGTTCCGTCGGCGCGCCGCGACCGAACGTCAACACGCCGTATTTCTTCCGCATAAAGCTGACAGTCTTGCGCAGCGCCGTCGCGTGGACATATGGGCCGAAGTAGCGCGCGCCGTCGTCCTTCTTCAGGCGCGCGAACCGGAACCGCGGCCATTCCTCGCGCGGGTCCACTTTTATCAGCAGGAATCGTTTGTCGTCGCGGAAGCTGACGTTGTAACGCGGCTTGAACTCCTTGATGAGCTTGCCCTCGAGCAGCAGCGCCTCCGGCTCGTTGTGAACGACGTGAAACTCGAACGCCTCGATGGAAT
>CAZGGF010000155.1:0-1585 GCA_964524715.1 uncultured Verrucomicrobiota bacterium
ACAAGCTTCGCGCGTGGTGTGATCGGAACAGTGCGCTGTTGGTGTGCGACGAAGTGCAGTCGGGCTTCGGGCGCACGGGCAAGTATTGGGCGTTCGAGCACTACGGTGTGCGGCCCGACTTCATCTGCTGCGGCAAAGGCATCAGCAGCTCGCTGCCGCTCTCATGTCTGCTCGGCAACAGTGAGGTGATGGACCTTTATCCCCCCGGCTCGATGACTTCGACGCACTCGGCCAACCCGATCTGTTGCGCCGCCGCCATCGCCAACCTCAAGTTGATCGACCGCGAGAAGCTTGTTCGCAACGCTGCCAAGATGGGCGATCGGCTCTTTGTCGGCCTCGCCAAGCTCCAGCAGACGTATCCGGCGCGTATCGGCGCCGTCCACGGCAAAGGTCTCGTCGCCGGCGTGCAGTGCGTCAAGCCTGGCGGCGAAGAACCGGACGGCGACCTCGCCTTCCGCGTCATAGACCTCTGCTACAAGAAGGGCCTGCTGATGTTCGCGCCGGTCGGCTTCGGTGGCGCGACGGTGAAGATCGCCCCGCCGCTGGTTATCAGTGTTGCCCAACTCGACGAGAGCCTTGCCGTGCTGGCGGAAGCGTTCGCCGAGGCGATGCAACCTGCCTGTTGCTGCTGCGGCAAGTGAGCCTGTCGGGCTGGCGGCCCGGCAACTTCGCGTTACGCCTTCGGTTTCGCAGGCGCACTTTTCTTGCGATACGGCGAGTGCAGGTTGAAGTAGATGCCGCAGAACGGGCGGTCGTCCGAAGCGTCGGGCGGCTCGCTCAGGATGATGGTGAGATGGGAATCGAGCGCGATGCCGTGCTTGAGGCCCGGAGTGCGATTCTCATAGACCTTGATGGCCTTGGTCATGAGTGAGCGCACGCTCTCCATGAACTCATCCGGCGTCTTGGCGATGCAGACAACGTAAAGCTCGTACGCTTTGACCGCGTCGCGGATCTCTTTGCTAAAATCGTCAACCTTCATTTTGTTCTCGAAACGAGGGTGGAGTGTCGGCTCGTGGAAGTCAAGTGGGGGCCATCCGGGTGATACGGCAACGTTCAACGCAGAGGCGCAAAGGACAGCAAGCCTCTGCGATTCTCCGTGTCCTCTATGTCGTTGCGCCGGATTTTCGCGCTACGCCGCCAGCCACCGCGCCACATCCTTGGCCCAGTAGGTAATGACGATGTCAGCACCGGCGCGACGGAAGGCGGTCATGACTTCCATCACCACGGCACGCTCGTCCAGCCAGCCGTTCTTGGCGGCGGCCTTCACCATAGCGAACTCGCCGCTGACGTTGTAAACCGCCGTTGGCATGCCGAACCGCTCCTTCACGCGGCGCACAAGGTCGAGGTAGGCCAGCGCCGGTTTCACCATCACGATGTCCGCGCCCTCGGCAATGTCGAGCGCCACTTCGCGCAGGGCCTCGCCACCGTTGCCCTAATCCACCCGGTAGGTGCGGCGGTCGCCGACCTGCGGCCGGCTTTCGGCCGCGTCGCGCAAAGGCCCGTGGGACCCCCTTGCGGCCCTCGCCCCGGCCCTCCGGCTCCGCGTCTCCTCGGCACCGGGTTCTCGCACGCGGCGGCCGCGGCC
>CAZGGF010000156.1:0-1749 GCA_964524715.1 uncultured Verrucomicrobiota bacterium
GCTCTCATTGGCTGGGCGCAACAAGCCGGCGAAGGCAGCGACTACACCGACAATCTGCCGATGCAGTGTCTCCATCCGGTCGGTCACTGGTTCGAGGTGTCGAACATGCTGCGCAACGGCCTGCTGGCGCAATTGCTGCGCGACTACCCCAACCTGAAGTATCTGATGCTCCACAACGTGGACACGCTCGGCGCTGACCTCGATCCCGCGATGGTCGGACTGAATATCTCCCTGGGTTCGTGCCTCACGTTTGAAGTCATTACGCGTCATGTGCACGACCGTGGTGGCGGGCTCGCCCGCGTGGACGGACATGTCCGGCTCGTGGAGGGTCTGGCAATGCCACGGGAAGAGGCGGAGTTCGCACTCTCTTACTACAACAGCATGACGACGTGGATAGACGTGCGGCAGTTGCTCGGCGTTTTTGGCCTCACGCCCGGCGATTTGAGCGACGAGGCTGCGGTGACGGCCGCTATCCGCAGAGTCAGTGCGCGTATTCCGACCTATATCACCGTGAAGGATGTGAAGAAACGCTGGGGCCACGGTCAGGAGGATGTCTTCCCGGTGGCGCAGTTCGAGAAGCTCTGGAGCGACATGACCTGGCTGCCGGAAGTGAACAGCAAGTTCGTGGTCGTCCCGCGGATGCGCGGCCAGCAGCTCAAGGAAGCCGCCCAACTGGACGGCTGGCTGCGCGACGGCTCAGCGGCGTATGTCGAGCGCTTGTGTGATTGGGAGTGAGATTTCGCGGTAGCGTCACGGGCGCGGACCGCGTGCAGTCGCCAGGCTGTTGTGCCACGAGTGTAGACGACTTCCCAACGAAACATTGTGAGCAGCGATGTTGTTCTTGGCTTTTGTGTGTGAATCATGAAAGATGATTTGCATAGTTGTACTCCCTTCGTGACAACACAAACGCAAGGTTTTCTGTGCAGACGAAAGAACAATTCATGAAACGAGAATCTTCCCAGATCACACGCCGTAGTTTTCTCCAACGCATGGGCACGGCCGGCGCATGCTTCACGATCGTGCCGGGCTCGGTGCTCGGTTTGCGCGGGCAGACCACACCCAACAATAAACTCAATATCGCGGGTATCGGCATCGGCGGGCAGGGCAGTACGGACCTCCGTTGCATCGACGAACAATCCCCGGGAGAAAATATCGTTGCGCTCTGCGACGTGAACGAGGCGCATGCGGCACACACATTCAAGAGATACCCGAAGGCGAAGGTGTTCAAGGATTACCGGAAGATGCTCGATGAGATGAAGGAGATCGACGCCATCGTGATCGGCACGCCGGACCATCACCACGCGTTTGCCTCGATGGAGGGGCTGCGGCGCGGCAAGCACGTGTATTGCGAGAAACCGTTGACGCATTCGGTGTGGGAAGCGCGGCAGGTTGCCGAGGCGGCGCGCAAGGCCAAGGTTACCACGCAAATGGGCAATCAGGGCGCTGGCTCGGAGGACACGCGGCGGTTGTGCGAGATGATCTGGGCCGGGGCCATTGGCAAGGTGCGCGAGGCTCATATCTGGACGGACCGGCCGTCCAAGGGTTTGCTTGCGGAATACTGGCCGCAGGGCGTGGACCGGCCCAAGAACACGCCGCTCGCGCCGCCGACGCCCGAATGGAACCCCGGCCCCGGCCCTGCGCCCGAGCCGCCGCAGAATCCACCACACGGCCCGTTCAAATGGCGGGTGTGGGGCGCTTTTTGAACCTGCGCTCCCCGTGGTGACGTTTGTCTCGCGCTTGCCACGGAGG
>CAZGGF010000157.1:0-9073 GCA_964524715.1 uncultured Verrucomicrobiota bacterium
CCATGATCAGCTTCTTCGGGTCCTTGAGCCGTCCGCGCGTGCGGCAGAGTTTAATGGCGCACTCGACAGCCTCGCTGCCAGTGGAGAGCAGGAAACACTTGTCCATTTTCTCCGCTGCGCGCTCGACAAGCATCTGCGCGAGCTGGCTGCGGAGCTTGTGCGGGAAGAGATAGTTGTGGAGCAGGCCGCTCTTGGCCTGCTTGACAACGGCGTCCACGATGGGTTTGCGGCCATGGCCGGCGTTGGTGACGAGCACGCCACTGGACCAGTCTATCCAACGGTTGCCCCACCAATCCTCCACCAGCGCGCCGTCGCCGCGCTTCCAGACCACGGGCGGCATGCCCTGCATGGACTGCGGCTCGTAGCGGCGCATTCCTTCAAGGACCGGAAGCGATTGCGGCACAGGCATCTTCGTCCGGATCCGGCGGAAACGGGTGGAAACTTTTGGAACAGCGACGGGGGTGATGTCAAATTGTGGCATGGCGTTTATAACTCGCGATTCGTAATTTATGATTCGTAATTCGTTTCCATAGGCCGCGCGGTTCTTTCGCGCGACAACAGCGGCCGGGATAATAGGACGGACGGGCAGCGCACACAACAAAATCAATTCATTTGAAATCTACTTGCCGCACCGCAACTACTGTGGTGTCTTGAGGTACAAGCCTATGCAACCGATGCGTAACCGCATTTTGCTGGCAATGGGGCTGATCGTGGGAGCCGGCCTGGCGGCCGCGGCCGAGAAGCCGGAGTCGCTCATCCCTTTCGACAAGCTCGACTCGGCGGCCGTGACCCGCGTCCGGAAAGTGATCCCAG
The DNA here is from genome assembly GCA_964524715.1 of uncultured Verrucomicrobiota bacterium. Lineage (GTDB taxonomy): Bacteria > Verrucomicrobiota > Verrucomicrobiia > CAIQCK01 > CAIQCK01 > CAIQCK01. Next base: position 814 of record CAZGGF010000157.1, read on the forward strand.
GTTACACGTTCTACCGGAAACTGCGCACGCCATATGGCGAATTCCGCTCCCGTCGTGATGTATTTGAGTATCTGGGCGATCATCTCGATCAGACTTCGATTCTCGGCCAACAGCTCAACGTCGTGAAATTCCGCTGCGAGCGCCTGCCAGATGGAAGCGTCTGGGCGGACAATCACGCGGGCGCGCGGGGGTTTTTGTGGCCGTTGTATGCCGCGCCGGGCGAACGGTTGTTCCTGGTTCATGGCAGCGACCGCAGTGGCGAGGCGGTGGAGGGTTATTCGGTGGTGTTCGTGCGTTATCAAGAACCGGAACCGGGCCTCATCCATTGCGAGGTGCATGCCTTCGTCAGGATAACGACTTTCTTCAGGCGATTTCTGGCCGGCCTTTATCTGCCACTGGTTGCCGGCACGGTGGACCGGCGCTTCAGCGAGGTGCTTTCGATTCCAGTGCTGGTCAGCAAGGAAGCCACCCTGAATCCAGACAAAGTCGTGGCGCTGATAGATTCGTTGCCACCGGCGGATGCGACGAAGCTGAAAGAACTTCGAGCGCTATTGAGCAAACAGCCCCCGGCGCACCATTAACGCAATTTGCTGGCGCGAAATCTTCTTGCCGCGCTTCGGCTGCTGTGTTGTCGTGACCGGGATGGCCATGCGATCTATCTACATTTGCCTCCCATTGGCAGTGGCGTTGACCATTGGCGCAGGTTTCGCGCGTGCAGCGGAAAAACCTGAGTCGGTGATTCCATTCAGCAAACTCGACGCGGCAGCACAAGCGCGCGTGCGACAGGTTGTGCCCGGTTACACATTTTACCGGAAGGTGCGCCTGCCAAAGCCAACCGTCCGCGCCCGGTACGACATCTTCGAGCATCTCATCAACCACCTCGACCAATGTTCCATCGTGGCGCAACTGTTGAAGATCGTCGAGTATCGCAGTGAGCAGAAGCCGGACGGTTCCTACTTCGCGGACAATCGCAAGGGCGCCGCCGGCTTTCTCTGGCCGCTCCTCGCAGCGCCAGGCGAGCGCCTTTACTTCGCGCAGGGCGCGGACAAGAAGGGCGAGCCGGTATCGGGCAGCGCAGTCGTGCTGTTCCTTTACCGCAAAGCACAGCCCGGCGTCCTCGAATGCGAGCTGCATGGTTTCGTAAAGGTTGACAGCTGGATGCAGCGGATCTGCGCGCTGTTCTTCCTGCCGTTCATCACGACCACGGTGGACCGCCGTTTCGGCGAGGTGGTGGATGTGCCGGTGCAGGTCGGTGAAGCAGCCACCGCCGACCCCGCCAAAGTGCTGAAGTTGATCGACGCGCTGTCGCCCGAAGACGCGGCCAAGGTGAAGGAATTTCGCGAACTGCTGAGCCGGCCGGAGACGAAACCCTGAGCGCTGCCATGCTGCCGTTTGCACAAACCGAGACACTGTTCGGTCGTGACCGGACAGAAAGTGTCGTTGCAGTCGAACTGGTGCCGGGCGACGACAGCGCAATGCGAGTATTCCTGCGCGAAGCCGGCCAGCTCAAAAGCGTGGCCCAACCTTTTCAGCCATTCCTCTGGCTCACAGACGCAGCGTTCCTGAATACATGGTCCGGCAAGGCGGAGATTGAATCGCTCACCGGCAATGGCGAGTTCCGATCGCTGGCCACGTTCCGGTCGTGGTCGGATTTCCAATCGGCACGAAAACACCTGCTCGACAGCACCGGCGCGACCGCGGCCAGTCCGGAAGCGCCATTCTATTTCCTGAACGACCCGGTCGCGCAGCACCTGATGCGCACGGGCCAGACACTGTTCAAGGGCATGCGCCTCGACCAACTCCGCCGCCTGCAGCTCGACATCGAGACCTACACCGGCGAGGGCTACGAGTTCTCCAACGCCGAGCGCGCCGAGGATCGCATCCTCCTCATCTCGCTCGCCGACAGCACTGGCTGGGAAATGACGCTTGCCGGCGACGAGAAACAGATGCTCCAGCAGCTCGTCGAGGTCATTCGCGAACGCGATCCCGACGTGATCGAGGGGCACAACCTTTTCAAGTTCGATCTGCCGTATCTCACCGTGCGTGCGAAGCGGCACCGCGTAAAGCTCGCTCTCGGTCGTGACGATTCGGCCCTGAGTTCGTATCCGTCTCGCGTGCAGATCGCGGAGCGGACGATCAATTATCCGAAGTTCGAGATCTACGGCCGGCATATCGTGGACACTTTCCTGCTGGTGCAGTTCTACGACGTGAGCACGCGCGAGCTGGAGAGCTTTGGCCTGAAAGACGTAGCCCGGCATTTTGGCCTCGCACCGAAGGACCGCACCTATCTGGAACCGCGTGAGATTCCAAAGCTCGCCGACTCCGGCGCGGCCGGCATGGAGAAGCTGGCGCGTTACTCCCTGGACGACGTGCGCGAGACCCGGGCGCTGGCGGCCCTGTTGTCACCCAGTTATTTCGTGCAGGCCCAGATTTTTCCCTACGCCTATCAGGACGTGGTGGTGCGCGGTAACGCCACAAAGATCGATACGCTCTTTGTGCGTGAGTACCTGCACCAGCGCCGGGCGCTGCCGCGACCGGAACCGGCACGGTCCTACGAGGGCGGCTACACCGATATTTTCCACGAAGGCGTCGCGCAAGATGTGTGGCACTGCGACGTCGCCTCGCTTTATCCGAGCGTGATGCTCGCGTTTAAGATCGCTCCGAAGAAAGACGAACTGGCCATCTTCAGTTCACTGCTGTCGGAATTGCGCGATTTTCGTCTGCGCGCGAAGGCTCTGTTGCGCGAGGCAAAGGACGAGGCGGCGCGCAATCACTTCAACGCGCTTCAGCAGACGTTCAAAGTCGTCATCAACAGCTTCTATGGTTACCTCGGCTTCGCCCAGGCTCACTTCGGCGATTTCGACGCGGCATCGGCGGTGACGGCGAAGGGACGTGAGATTCTGCAGGCGATGATTACGTGGCTGCGTCAACGCGGCGCGCATATCATCGAGATCGACACGGACGGCATCTACTTCCAACCGCCGAAAGACGTGGCGGGCGAGCCGGAGCGAGGAATGAAGCTGCTCGACGATGAACTCGCCGCCACACTGCCCAAGGGCATCGAGGTCGAGTTCGATGCACGCTACCGGGCGATGTTCAGCTACAAGATGAAGAACTACGCTCTGCTCGATGGCGAGGGGTGCGTCACGATCAAGGGCGCGGCGCTGAAGTCGCGCGGGCTGGAGCGATTCCAGCGCGACTTCATGGAGGACCTGCTGCAGTTGCTGCTGGAGGGCCGGCGGCGCCGGGAGATCCTCGACAAGCTCGAAGAATACCGCAGCGCGCTCGAACAACGGCGGTGGCCGGTCGGGATGTTCATGAAGACCGAGACACTGAGCGACTCGCTCGAAGTTTATAAGAAGAAAATCACCGCCGGCTCCGGCAAGGGCGGCCGCAACCGTTCCGCCGCCTACGAACTGGCCCTGCGCAGTGGCAAGCCGTATCAGCCGGGTGACCAGATCTCATTCTACATCGTTGGTGACACGGCGAAAGTGACAGCCTACGAGACGTGCAAGCTGGCCAGCGAGTGGGACCCGCAACGGCGCGACGAAAATGTCGAGTATTATGTGGACAAACTCGTCACGCTCTATAAAAAGTTCTCCGGTTTCATCCCTGTATGAACGCAACCTGGAGTCATATCGAAAACGCGGTGATCAATATCGGTGTCGCCGCCCTCACTTATCTTGTGTTGCTGGCCGCAGCGCACCCGATGAAGAAGCACCTAAAAGTGCCACTGGGCTTCTCGTTTCACATCTTCGCCGCGCTCTCGGCAACGCTGGTGGCCTGGGGCTTCCATCAGGCGCATGCCGCGTCCCACTCGGACCCGCCGTGGTTGCTGTCGGTGCGCGACGTCCTCATCAGCGCGTGGGCCGTATTCCTGGCGTTGCAGCTCAACAGCGTGTTGGCGAGGTTCGTCTGGCAGTTCGCACTGGAGGAACAACGCAAAGTCAAAGTGCCCAAACTGTTGCGCGACCTGGCCAAGACGCTGCTGGTGTTGGCGGCTGTCCTCTGGGCGATGAAGTTTGTCTATGGCCAGCAACTCGGCACGCTCATCACCGCTTCGGGCGTCGTGGCCATCGTGCTCGGCTTCGCATTGCAAAACCTCCTGGGCGACGTGGTGGCCGGCATCGCGCTGAACATGGAGAAGCCATTCGATATCGGTGACTGGATCTGGGTGGGCGAAACAGACGGCGAAGTCATTGAAGTCAACTGGCGCGCCACGCGCCTGCGCACCCGGGACGGCAACTATCTCATCATCCCCAACGGAAACATCACCAAGCAAAACATCACCAATTTCCACTATCCGAACCGCGTGCATGCGCTGAAGTGTTCCGTAGGCGTCGAATACGGCGCCGCGCCTAACGACGTGAAAAACGTCCTGCGTCAAGCGGTGCAGCGCACCCCCGGAGTCCTCCCGCAGGAACCGCGCATCCGGCTGAAACAGTTCGGCGACTCCGCCATCAACTACGAGATCAAATTCTGGGGGGACAATCGCGCCGCCTCCGACGACGTCCTCAGCGACGTGATGACGAACATCTGGTATGCGTTGCGCCGGGCGCGTATGAGCATCCCCTTCCCCATCCGCGACGTGTTCATGCACCAACCCGCCGAGGCGGACAGTGTCGATCAACGACGACGGGCCGATGCCGAACGCGCGTTGCGGGGGAAGGAACTGTTCAAACCGCTCGACGACAACCAGATCGCAGCGCTGGCCGGTCGCGGACGGCTGGTGCGCTTCGGCCAGGGCGAGATCGTCATCAGCAAGGGCGAGGCGGGCGACTCGCTGTTCCTGATCGTCAGCGGCCTGGCATCCGTGAAAATCGCCAGCGAGGGCGGCGGCGAGGTGGTTGCCACGACGTTGAAGACGGGTGACACATTTGGCGAGATGTCACTGCTGACAGGCGCGCCACGCAATGCGACCGTGGTGGCAGAGAGCGACCTGCGCTTGCTGGAGATCGGCAAGGACGCGCTTGGTCCGGTGCTGCAGGAGAACCCGGCTGTCGCCGAAGCGTTGAGCCGGTTGATGGCCGACCGCCAGCTGGCCACCGACGGCATCTTCAAACAACAGCAGCATGCAGCCGAAGCCGCGGCGACCCGCAAGGACTACGCCACCACTCTGCTGCGCAACATCCGCAAGTTCTTCTCCATCTAGACCCGGCGGCCGGATTCTGTTTTGCAGCAGCGGCATCACGAAGATGCCGAGTATTATTGTGGACAAACTCGCGGCGTCCTATAAAAAAGGTTCGCAGATTTCATCCCGGCACGAGCCGGTCGGAAGAAAGGCAGATTCATCTCCATGAAAAATCGCGTTCTGTGGTTCGTGTTCGTGGCGTTCATCGCTCCCGTCGGGTTTCTTCGCGGCGCGGAAATCTCGGTGCAAAGCAGTGCTGTGCTGGTGCCGGCCGGTGAATACCGCGTGGGCAATTGCGTGGCGAAGGTCGCGCAAACCGCCACGCTCGCAGTCGCGCCCGCGCCTGTCCTCACCATCACCGACGAGCCGGTGAAGCTTTCCGCCGACAAACCCGCCGGCTGGTCCAAGGGCACGCGGCTGCGCGCCTGCAATGCCCGCGACGTGAACGCCTGCGGCTCGTTTGTGCCCGGTTCGCTGGAAATCCGCCGCACCCAGGGCGGAGCACCACTCAAGGAAGGCACCGATTACCTCACCGATACCGCGTGGGCCCACGTCGGCATCGGGACGAATAGTTGCGTCACCATCAAGGACACGGTCTTCGCGAGCTATCGTTACTCGTTGCTGCGAATGGATACCATCCAGGTTTCAGCCGATGGCCGGGCGACGATCAAGGCGGGCGAGCCGCATATCAGCGCGCCGGTGCCTCCGGAGGCCGACGCAGGCTGCACCGCCATCGCCCACGTATGGGTGAACTACCGCGACACCGAGGTGAAGGCCGATCAGATCTACCCGATCATTGAGACTGCTGCACAAGCCGTCACCGGCAGCACGTCCGGCCGCATCCCAAAAACGCTCGCGAAGCTCAAGGCTGGCGGTCCTGTGAAGATCGTTTGCTGGGGCGATTCGGTCACCGCCGGCGGCAACGCGTCGAAACCTGAGCTACGCTACCCGGACGTTTTCGCCGCCGGGCTGCGCGAGCGGTTTCCGCAGGCAAAAATCGACATGCAAAACATCAGCGCTGGCGGTTCGAACAGCCGGCAGTGGCTCTATCCGGACAAGTTCAAGTATCGCGGCAAGCCGTGGCAGGAGACCGGCGTGACATGGCAACGCATCGCCAACGCGAAGCCTGATCTCGTGACGCTGGAATTCGTCAACGACGCGGGAATGACCCCTGCGGTGGTGGACGAGGTTTACAACGACATCCTCAAGCGAGTGCAGAGCATCGGCGCGGAACTGATCCTCATCACGCCGCACTTCACGATGTGGCGGATGATGGGTTTCAAGGGAATGCGCGAGGTGGAGCGGCGACCCTACGTGCTGGCGCTGCGCGAGTACTCCAACAAGCACAATATCGCCCTGGCCGACGCTACCGCACGCTGGGAGCATCTCTGGAAGGAAGGGTTGCCCTACCTGACGCTGTTGCACAACACCATCAATCACCCCGACGACCGCGGCCACAGGCTGTTCGCCGAAGAACTGTGGAAGTGTTTTCGATAGCAGCAGCGCCCGAAACCCATATTGTCCCGGACTGTTGCGCCGGGTCTTGCGCAAGAGCAACAACCGCATCGGGTTTCGCTGAAACAAGCCCGCTCAGGGAACGAACTGGCTGGAGCCGTTCCCCGGACGACACGCAATTACGACAGAAGGGCAGTTGCGTAGCCAGGGATGCTCAACCGTCCTCAACCGCGTTGCGACACATGCCTCCTTTTGTGTATCGACAAACAGTCTGCCAAAAGACTAGAAATGAAAAACCAAGGAATACGATTCATGTCATCCTATCCGAGAAAAGGCTCTACCATGTCAGCTTTAGCGCTGTCGTCCCATCTTCGTCGCTTCCTCCGCCTGCGTTCTTGCGTCATTCTCCTGGCTACCGTACTGCTCGGTGTTCTGCCCAGTGGCAGCGCCCGCGCGCAATCGTCCGAAGGCGGTGCGGGAACCATCAATTTAGCTGGCGGCGGGCTGTTTGCCTATAACGAATCCCTCTACACCTATACTAGCAGCGCACTCATCCTCGGCAGCACCGGCCTCGTTCTAAATATCGCGAGTTTTGCGCCTTTCACCAACGTCGCTATCCGTACAAACATTCTGATCACAATCGCGAACACCAATGCTACACTCTACAGTCTCAGCCCAGTGGTCTTCGGCGGTACGCTGAACCTGTATAACTCGGGTGTTTCCAACGGCGCGTCACTCTTTATCGGCAGCTCCACCAACTCAGCAACGGTGAGCATTCTGTCGGGAACCAACACATTTACTGACGGACTGATTATTTCAGGCCACTCGGTTTTGACCAACTCCGCCACTCTGAGCACGCCTACGCTGACGATCAGCAACTCAGGACTATTCCTCATGAAGAGCGGCGTGGCTGTGGTGAACGTTGTGACCAATGGCGGCACCTTCATTCAGAACGGCGGCCTCTTCGACCCGGCGTTTTTCGACAACACAGGGACGTTTACCCTTCTCAGCGGCACCAACCAAGACACGGTGTTCCTCAACAGGGCCACCGGCACCGTCAATCACAGTGGCGGTGAACATGATGTCAGCGTCGCCACCAACTTCGGCGCGTGGAACATCTCCGGCACTGCCGTCGCCAATCTCACCAACTTCATCAACGACGGCGGAACGCTGTCGGTGAGCGGCGGCGGCGTCCTCAACGGTACAGTGACGGTGGGCGGTACGGGCGCCTCAAGCCAACTGGTCATCACCAATGGAGGCAGCATCTTCGGTACCGGTAATGGGATTGTTGGCAATACCGCGACTTCCCGCAGCAACATCGTCCTGGTCAGCGGGGCTGGCTCGCTCTGGAGCAATGGCGGCAGCCTGTACGTCGGCAATGCCGGTTCCGGCAACAACCTGATCGTTAGCAATGGCGGCACGGTCATCAGCCGCGGCACAGTGTTCATCAGCTTCTCCAGCACTGCCACCAACAACTCTGCCATCGCGACGGGTACTGGCACGGTATGGAACAACAGCGGGGATCTTTATGTCGGCCACCAAAGCTCGGGCAATCGGCTGATCATCGCCGCGGGCGCCGTTGTGAGCAACGCCAACGCTTCGCTCGGCAACTACGCTGCAAGCGGCTTCCAATACAACAACAGCGCGCTTGTGGATGGCAGCGGTTCCACCTGG
>CAZGGF010000158.1:0-4060 GCA_964524715.1 uncultured Verrucomicrobiota bacterium
GCGTCGCGGCCGCCGCCAAACTCGCGTCACTCGGCCATGCGGTGACGCTGTTCGACCGAAGCGCCGCGCCAGGTGGCGCCGCGCAGGACGCGATTCCCGCCGACCGTCTGCCCGACCCGATTCTGCGGCGCGAAATCCAGGATGTGCTCACGTCGAGCGGCAACGTCACCCGTCGTTACAACGCCACTCTCAATAAGAGCTACAACCTCGACCACATGATGGCCGAAGGTTTCCACGCTGCGCTGCTCGCCATCGGTCTCGGCAAGTCCGTGCCGCTGTCAGCCACCAAGCGGCCGAAATCAGGCGTGATCAGCGCCTTGGAATTGTTGGCGCAAGCGAAGAAAGGCCTGACCGTTTCCGGCAACGTGCTGGTGCTCGGTGGCGGCAACACCGCCATCGATGCCGCGCTCGCCGCCAAACACGCCGGCGCGGACCAGGTCTCCATCGTTTACCGGCGCTCGTTCGCAGAGGTGCCCGCGTGGCCACACGAGCGCGATGAAGCAGTCAAGGAAGGCATCAACCTGCTCACGTTGACCGCACCGCTCGACTACATCGCCAACGCGAAGGGCAAACTCACCGGTCTCAAAGTTGTGCGAACCAAGTTGGGGCAACCCGACGCGGATGGCCGTCGCATGCCAAAGCCGATCCCCGGCTCGGAACACGTGTTGCCCGCTGACCTCGTCATCGAGGCCATTGGCCAGCAACTCGACGAAACGCTCAAACCCGCACTGTCCGGCGTGCGTTTCACCAACGCCGGTTTGGTCTGGGTTCACGAGGACACGCTGGAAACCTCGCGACAAGGAGTCTTCGCCGCAGGAGACATCGTCAACGGTGGCGCCACAGTCGTTCAAGCTGTCGCCGAAGGCGCGCGCGCTGCGCGGCACATTGATGAGTTCCTGCTGGCCGAACCGGTGGCAGTCCGCGTGCAAAGCGTCACAAAGCGACGGGCGCGAAGCAGTCGGCGTTCAAAGTGACAGCAAATCCGCCGGCTTTGAGATCAGCACTTTCGCCCCATTGGCGGTGAGTTCCTCTGCCGTGCGGAATCCCCAGAGCGCGCCGACGGGATACATCCCGGCGGCAACGGCGGTCTTCATATCGGTGTTGGTATCACCGAGGTAGAGGAAGTCGGCCGGCGCGATCTTCAACCGCCGCGCGACAGCAACTGCGCCGGATGGGTGGGGCTTCTTGTGGATCGTTTCGTCGAGGCCCTGCACGACATCAAACCGCCAGCGGCCGAGCAATTTCTCCACGCAGAGCTTGGTGAAGTTGTTGTTCTTGTTGGACAGGATGGCCATCTTGACGCGGCGTTCGGTCAGGGTATCGAGCAATTCAGGTATGCCGGGATATGGCCGCGTTTTCTCTGCCCATCGCTTGCCGTACTCATCGCCCATGGCTGCGGCAGCGGCCTTGACCGTCGCCTCATCCCGGCGATCGGCTGGCAGCACGCGGCGGCAGAGTTCGAGCACGCCGTCGCCAACAAAGTAGCGATACGCAGGCACCGAATGCTGCGGGGCGCCGAACCCGGCCAGCACGGCATTCATGGAGTCCGCCAGGTCTTCCAGCGTATCCAACAACGTTCCATCGAGATCGAAAAGGACTGCTTTGTAGTTCATGAGTGGTTGAATTCTGCAACGGCATCGAGCATGGCGACGATGTTGTGCGGCGGGATGTTGGCGAGGATATTGTGGACCTGTTGGAAAACAAAACCGCCACCGGGCGCGAGAATGCGAAGTTGGTCAAGGACGTGCCGGCGCACCTGTTCCGGCGTGCCGAGCGGCAGCAGATCCCGCGTGTCGCAGCCGCCGCCCCAGAACGTGAGGTCGCGGCCGAAGTTCTTCTTGAGACCCGCCGCATCCATCCCGCGGCAGGAAATCTGGACCGGATTGATCGCATCCAGCCCGGCTTCGATGAGGTCCGGCATCAACTCGCGCACGCCACCGCAGCAGTGCAGCATCACCTTCACCGGCGCAAGTTGCTTGGCGCGGCTCCAGAGGCGCTGATGGCGTGGTTTGAAGAACTCACGATACATCGCCGGCGAAATCTGTGGCCCGGTCTGCATGCCGAGGTCATCTCCGAAAACGATGATGTCTATGCTGTCACCCACCGCAGTGAGGAACTTCTCCAGGTTTCCCAAATACATCGCGGTAATCCTGTCGAGGAAATCGTGCGCCCGCTCCGGTTCGCCAGCGAGCAGCATGAAGAAATTGTCGTTGCGGTAGAGGAACTGGCCCATCTCCAACTGATTGCCGCCAAAGAGGCCGATGATCGCGCGCCCGGTCTGCTGCCGCAGCTTCCGCGCGCCTTCGCGCAGTATCTTCGCTCCATCCGGCCCGGCGATCAGCGGTCCCGGCGGCGAAGCGATGGCGGTCCACATGCTCTCCGTCAGCACGTCGGCAATGCGGTCGTGGTCCGGCGTCTCCTCGGCAAACGGCCAGTAGGTTTGTTCGAAATACAATGCGCCGTCCGGCATCTGTGCGATGACCCGGCCGGTCTTGCTGGTGCGGATCACCCATCGGTTTCCGTCACGCTCAGGCAGCGCCCAGCGTGGCATCTGGCACCGCGTGCCGTCGGGAAGCTCCCAGTCCGCCCAGCACGCCTCGTCCAGTGCAAACGCGCGCCCCAATTCGATCGTATCCACGCCAAACCGCTCCAACACGTCCTCGTCCACGATTGCCAACTGCTGCACCGGGTCATAGACGCGGATTGGCTTCTTCTCCAAGCCAAGAAGGTCGCGGAGCTTCGCGTAGGCGATGGCCGCAACGCCTGACGAGCGATGGCCCGACAGGTCGAGCGGCACACGATCAGGCTCGCGATGATTCAGCGCCGACAACACGCGTTCTTTGGAGGTCATGGCACCGTGAATCTACCGCCCCACCCCGCCGCTGACAATGCTGCAACGCTCACCTGCCGATATGTCTTGAGTTGGCATGGCATTTTCAGCAATTTTTGGTGTCGCGTTCATAATTCAAAACAATTCATCATTTTTTCAGACATGAGTGCTCTTAATCTCAAACCCGCTTCCACATGCAAATATGACGAAATCTCGCTCGGCGAAATCATGCTCCGGCTCGACCCCGGCGAGGGACGCATCCGTTGTGCCCGCGAGTTCCGCGCCTGGGAAGGCGGCGGCGAATACAACGTTGCGCGCGGGCTGCGCCGCTGTTTTGGCCTCAAGACCGCCGTCTGCACCGCGTTCGCCGACAACGACGTGGGCCGGCTCGTCGAGGACTTCATCCTTCAAGGCGGCGTGGACACCGAGTTCATCAAGTGGGTGCCATTCGACGGCGTGGGCCGCACGGTGCGCAACGGGCTGAACTTCACCGAGCGCGGCTTCGGCGTGCGCGGCGCGGTGGGCGTCTCCGACCGCGGCGTCACGGCGGCGTCGCAACTCAAACCCGGTGATTTCGACTGGGACACCATCTTCGGCAAGATCGGCACGCGCTGGCTGCACACCGGCGGCATCTTCGCGGCGTTGAGCGACACCACGCCGAAACTCGTCATTGAAGCCGTTCAGAAAGCCAAGCAATACGGCACGATGGTTTCCTACGACCTCAACTACCGCCCGTCGCTCTGGAAAAGCATCGGCGGCCAGAAACGCGCGCAGGAGGTCAACAGGGAGATCGCCAAGTATGTGGATGTGATGATCGGCAACGAAGAGGACTTCACCGCCTGCCTCGGTCTCAAGGTCGAGGGAGCGGACGAGAATCTGCTCCATATCGACGTCACCGCGTTCAAGCGGATGATCGAAGCCGCCGTCAAGACCTACCCGAACTTCAAGGTGGTCGCGACGACGCTGCGTGCCGCCAAAACCGCCACGCGCAACGATTGGGGCGCGATCTGCTGGATGGACGGCAAGTTCCACGAGTCGCGCGCCTATCCCGATCTCGAAATCCTCGACCGCGTCGGCGGCGGCGACAGCACCACACCTTGTCCGCCACGCGCGCTGAAGATGAAGCCCGCCTTCACCACCGTCAGCACCGCCAGACCTTTCGCATCGCGAATGATCTCCTCGGGAATGGATTTCTCCGGCAATTCCTTGAACCGTTTGATCACCGAGAGC
>CAZGGF010000159.1:0-3678 GCA_964524715.1 uncultured Verrucomicrobiota bacterium
ACCGAGGGAACTCCCCGGCCACTCGTCGGTGCCAACTTCTCCATCGAGCGTTGGCGGACGGGGGGCACGCACCGCAAACGCCAGCGCCGTTTTGCGTCCTGGTCGGACGACTGGTGGCATGGCGCTGCCGATGGTGAACGCCTGCGACGTGCCGTCTTTGCCCATTCCTTCGCGAAAGACCACGTTGTTCGTCCATGTCTTGATCGCATTCGGCTGGCCAATCGTAATCTTGCCCGGGGCAAACAGCGTGTTGCGCTCGAAGATGCAGTTGGCGCATCTGGCAAACGAGATGGTCATGTCCTTGTCCGTTATGAATACATTGTCGCGATAGACAAGTTTGCGGCTGATGTGGTTATGCGTCGGCATCGGCACGCCAATGGCCACGTTGCGCTCCACGATGCAGTCGCAGGATTGCTCGTCCAAGTAATAGGCGGACGCGCCGTAGCCTTTTCCAACTTCAACTACATCTCTTACCAAGTTGGCGCGCAAAACGCTTTCGGTCAGGTGGCCATAGATGGCGGCGCCGTCGTGCATTTCCTGCATGACACGATAGATGAGGTTCTCTTCGATTCGGTTGTTGCGGCCGTTGCAGACGATGCCGCAATAGGGGATGTTGTGGAGCTCATTTCGGTAGATGTGCAGGTTATTGCCATGAATGATCATGCTGACAGCACAGGGGTATTGCAGACCGACGTGGTGGATGTGGTTTTGTGAAACCCGTGAATCCGCGCCGGTGCAGACGAGTTCCAGACCGCAGGCGCCGATATGGTGAATGTGGCTGTCGAGTATTTGAATGGCTTCGTTGCGAGACCTGAACACGATTCCCTCGCCGCCGATGTTGGTGATCTCCAGTTTCTCCAGAACGCACTCGCGGCTGCGCGTCACAGCGATGGCGCCTTCATATCCAGTTGCGCCAAAGACGTAGCCCTGGGCTCCCAGCAGCGTGGTCGTGGCCTGAAGCACGAGTCCGCGTATTGTAATCTTCTCCACCGGCTGTTTCGTTGTGCCTTCAATTTGGATGATCTGTTGAAGCTGGGGCGCGATGATTTTTGCCTTGGCCATATCCTCGCCGGGCAGCGGCCAGTAAACGACGCGCCCTGCCGAGCGATCGAGATACCAGCGGCCGGGCTGGGTCATGCCTTCGCGGGTGTTGAAAAGAACGTAACTTCTCACGCCAAACGCCCCGGGGGGGTGGACGGTCGGCGAGGATAACACGAAGACGTGCTTCTCCACGTCGTTTTGTGCGATGCCATAGAGCGCCTCGTTCCACATGTGCAGCACCCGGATCTCAGCGTTCTTGATGTCGAGTGTCGCTGGGACGTCCTTGGGATTGTAGAGAATCGTGGTGAGTTGTTCGCGCGTGGGCTTCGGGTCCCATGCGCCGGAAATGTAACGCGCCCGCTTCCACTCGGTGTTGTGAGTGAAAGTACCGGTTTCAGGCAGCCGAGCCCGCTCTGGCATGCGACCGTTGACGATCAGCGCGCGAAAGTCCCATGTGCCGTCTTTGACGCCGGGCAGGTCGGCGTACCAGAACTTCTCGCCGTCGCGTTTCCAGCCAGTGACCAGTCTGCCACCGTAGATCGTCGCCTTGCCGGCTGTCTCGGCCTCGATGGTCAATCCATTATCGCGCACGTCGAGTTTCAACGGTTTCGACCGAAAATAGTCACCCGGCAACAAGACAATTCGGTGCGGTCCTGCACCTGCTTTCCGCGCTGTGTCGCGCGCAGCCTCCAGCGTGGCGAGAGGCTTGTCTTTCGTGCCGGCGTTGGCGTCATTGCCGTCCGGCGCGACGTAAAATGTGGCGGAGGGACAATTCACGCTGCTCGCCAGCAGCATCGCTGCAACTGCAAGTCTCATGGGCAACATTCGGACTCCTCTGGGTTCAAGTGCTGGGATGCTAACAGTGATCTGCATCGCAGAACTTTGGTTTTGTGCAAAGTTGTTTGAAAGAAATGCGGCGGTCAAAACGCAACACGTAGATCGCTGGCCTGGCTCTCACCGGGTATTTCGTGCCGGTCCGCCGGCCAGTGGATAGGCTCCTTTTTCAGTTCTGCCCTTGATGCTCAAGGCCATGGGTGGCGAGATGCCGTCGGGGTCAACGATCTGGAGATACAACTTTCCACCGTGCGGAACGTTCGAGAACTGATCGGTGTGTTTCTTTGCTTTGCGCGCGTTTACCACACCCAGAGGGGTATACTCGTCGGGGAAGATTGTTCGCAGGTCCAGTGATGAAACACCGGACCAGATTTCTTTTCCGGCCTCGTCTTCGATGTAGAACCGGATCTTCCATCTGTCATAGGTCGGGGTCAGTCCGATATTCAACCAATCCATCGTGACATCCAAGACGTCGGCGCGCCGCGCGATTTTGGCGGAGGAGAACAGATAACGGAAACCGATCACCGCATACATTTGGTGGAAATTGTCCAGCGCCTGCGGGTCGTTGAAGATGCTGTAGCCGGTCGGATTGAAGGTGTCTGAACCGTCGGACACGTTGCAGTTGCGGATGACCACGGGATGCAAATACCTCACCTGGTCGAGCAGGCAGGAGTAGGGGCGAAAATCCTCCTTTGGACCAGTGCGTCCGGGTTCTCCGACCAGTGGCGCCAGTTTCCAGCGCTCGCGGAGAAGTTCGTGCAGCTTGACGCCGTTTTTCTCGTATTCGTTGGATGAGTAATAGAGTTTTTGATAGTAGCTCGATCGCTCGTCCCAGCCCCAGTTGTCGCGGAAAATCCCGAGCATACCGGCGTTGTTCTTCGCGGACATGAGATGGAAATGGTAATCCTTGAGTGTGTCGTATACCGATGGGATGTAGACCATTCCGTTGGTGGGAACCACGATCCGTATATCGGGGAAGTACTTGATAAACGCGTCCGCGAACCGGATCAAGTACTTGGAATGTGAGGGCACGAAACGTTTCGGATATGCGCCTTCACCCCAGAAGCCGAAATGACGCATTTCAATACAACGGACGAGTTTCTTGCGCTGGATCGATCGTTCGCCAAAGGTCTGCGGCTGTTCCAGATATTCCGCGAACGCTTTCAACAAAGCGTCATATCGTTCAAAAAAATACGGGTTCTCAAAGTTCGGCTCCCAACGGTTTTTCTTGTCCGTGAACATGGGAGCGACGGCATCTTTCTGCGTGCTCTTCTGCATCGCTTCGTGGACGTATGGCGGATACGAGCAACGCGCGCCGTCGATCAGGGGACCTCCTCCGGCACTGGTCACAAAACAGCCGATGTTGAGCTTCTGGCCGTATTGGATGCAGTACTCGAAATGCTTGTCCAGTTTTCGAAAGAGGTATTCTCCCTCCTTCGCTTCGTAATCGGCCCAGCAGATACGGATCATGGAGTTGACCGCATAGTCGCTGACGCGGACCGCATACGTGACGAGGTTTGTTATGCCGTTGCCGGGGCCGCCATTCCAAATCTCCGCCCCGACGCCAGCGTTCTGGATTGCCCCTTGTTCAGGGGGGATGACCTCGGGAGTGAAAACTGCTGTGGTTTGTATTTCCTCTGCGAGTAAATTGCAGAGGAACAACGGCAGGAAGAGGAGGGGGCACCAGTTTGTATTGTGTCGCGGTCTGTGGTTCACAGGCGATCACTCTGACTTACTTGACGGCCTGCCACAAGAGCACAAAATCGTGTTCGGTCGGGTCGGGCTTCCACCGGCCGGTCTTCA
>CAZGGF010000160.1:0-2612 GCA_964524715.1 uncultured Verrucomicrobiota bacterium
CACCGGCCGTTCCGGCTCCTCATCAATCACCTCGCGCATCCACTTCAACGCCCGTTGCACCGGCGCCGGGCGCGCGGCCGTCTCGGCCGAACGCGCTGCGGCAGGATGTTTCTCGAGCAGCGCATCCAGCAGCGTTTTCATCAGGCAGCAAACCTCCCGAGTCGGCCGCTCGGCGGGCCAGCGCGGTTGGGAGCCGCAACGCGCAACGATGCGTTGCAGCAACGGCGCGCAAACCGCATCGGGCTTGGTCACCACGACCGGCCACACCGCCACACCCGGCCATTCACGCGGGATGGCATCGAGGTTGAAGTGCAGGTAGGCGTGGCGCGTCTCGCGCTTGGGGTCCCAACGGTAGCTTTCGTGAAAACCCGGCCGCGCGAGGATGATCGTGCCTGCCGCTGCGGCGTGATCGCGTTCGTCGCGGCAATAAGTGACGTGCCCTTCAATGATGAGCACGAGTTCGTAATCGGTGAGCACGCGCGGACCGAGCGTCTCGCCGGGCCGATACGTGACCGTGCCGCCATAGACGTAGTCCAGCCGCAGGCAGTCTTCGCGGCGCGGCAGCTTGGCGTGAATTTCGGGCATGGTTCTCGTTGATGTCTTCTCAGACTAACCATGCATCTTACCATCTGGATGCGAATTTTGGATATCACAATGCGAATTCTGGCAATGGCGTATTCCCCCCCGGCAGGCTTAGGATGTCGGCCGTCATGACCTCACGCGAACGACTCCAAAAGGCTCTGCGCCACCAACAACCCGATCACGTCCCCGTTGATATGGGCGGCACGGCGGTCACAGGCATTCATGTCTCGGCCGTCACGCGGTTGCGGCGCGCCGTGCTCGGCGACCCCGGCTACCGCGTCAAAGTCATCGAGCCTTACCAGATGCTCGGGGAAGTGGACGACGAGCTGCGCAACGCCCTCGGCATCGATGTCATCGGGCTGAGACCGCGTGCGACGATGTTTGGTTTCGAGAATGCCGGCTGGAAACCGTTCACACTTTTTGACGGCACCGAGGCGCTTGTGCCGGAGAATTTCAACGTCACCCAGACGGCGGAAGGCGACCTGGTGATTTATCCCGAAGGCGACAGGAGCGCGCCACCAAGCGGCCGCATGCCGAAGGGCGCATTCTTCTTCGATTCGATCGTGCGCCAGCCACCGATCGATGAGGACAAACTCAACCCCGCCGACAATCTCGAAGAGTTCGCCGAGTTCACCGATGCAAACCTGGCATGGTATCGCCAGAGCATCGAAGCGCTCGACGATGGCACGCACGGCATCATCCTCACCATGCCCGGCGCGGCGTTCGGCGATATCGCACTCGTGCCAGCGCCATGGATGAAACATCCGAAAGGCATTCGTGACATTGAGGAATGGTATGTCTCCACCGCCGTTCGCCGTGACTACGTGCTGGCCATATTCGAGAAGCAGTGCGAGATCGCGTTGAAGAACCTGGAGAAGCTCATCCGGCTGCTCGGCGACCGCGTGCAGGCGGTGTTCCTGACCGGCACCGACTTTGGCACCCAGCGCGGACCTTTCATCTCGAAGCAGGCGTATCGCGATCTCTTCAAGCCGTTCCACAAGCGCGTCAACGATCTCGTCCACGCGAAATCGTCGTGGAAGACGTTCATCCACTCGTGCGGCTCCGTGTTCGACCTGCTGCCGGATTTCGTCGAAGCCGGCTTCGATATCCTCAACCCCGTCCAATGCTCTGCAGCCCACATGGACGCCCGGACTCTGAAGAAGGAGTTCGGCAAGCACCTCGTTTTCTGGGGCGGCGGCACAAACACCCAACAGACACTGCCGTTCGGCACACCCGACGAAGTTTATCGCGAGGTGCGCGAGCGGATTGAAATCTTCGGCGAAGGCGGCGGTTTTGTCTTCGACACCGTCCACAACATCCAAGGCAACACGCCGACGGAGAATCTGCTCGCCATGTTCAAAGCGTTGGAAGACAGCCGATAGCCGGGAAAGGACCATCTAATGAAAAGAATCATCATTGCCCTGTTCGTCGCGGTGACGCTCGCTGTCACCGTTCAAGCGGCAGAGTTCCACGTCACCTCCAACGGCAACGACACCAACCCCGGCGCGAACACCGCCCCGCTGCGCACGATCCAGCGCGCTGCCGGGCTGGCGCAGCCGGGCGATGTCATCATCGTCCACGAAGGCGTGTATCGCGAGCGCATCAACCCGCCTCGCGGCGGCGCGTCCGACAGGAAACGCATCGTCTATCAGGCTGCGCCGGGCGAGAAAGTCGAGATCAAGGGGTCGGAGGTCGTCAAGAAGTGGACGAAGGTTCAGGATGATGTTTGGAAGACAACGTTGCCGAACTCGTTCTTCGGCAGCTTCAACCCTTATAGCGACCTCATCCACGGCGACTGGTTCAATCCGAAGGGCCGCGAGCATCACACCGGCGCAGTCTATCTCAATGGCGATTGGCTGATCGAGGCAGCGAAGCTTGACGATGTGATGAAGCCGACGGGTGAGACGCCGCTCTGGTTCGGCAGGGTGGATGGCGGGAACACAACGATCTGGGCGCAGTTCAAGGGCGTCAACCCGAACGAGCAACTCGTCGAGATCAACGTGCGCCGCACGGTTTTCTATCCGGACAAA
>CAZGGF010000161.1:0-2092 GCA_964524715.1 uncultured Verrucomicrobiota bacterium
GACGGCCAGCGCCGTGGCGGTCAAATCGAGTTGGATGACAGGTTGATCGAACACGCCGGGTTTCACACGGCCCGGCCACGAGACGACGAACGGCACACGAATGCCTCCTTCGAGCGTTGTGCGTTTGCTGCCCCGCAGCGGGTCGTTGCGCGAGCTGTTGACGGTAACGCCCGGCATGGTTGGACCGCCGTTGTCGCTGATGAACGTCACCAGTGTGTTTTTCTCAAGACCGGCTTCGGCAACCTTCCTGCAAACGCGGCCAATGGCTTCGTCCATCGCGAACATCATCGCGGCATACGCGCGGCGCTGTTTGTCTGCGATGTTTGGGAACTTCGCGAGCCGCTCGTCGGTGGCGTGCATCGGCGTATGAACGGCGTTGAAGGCGAGATAGAGGAACCACGGCTTCGCCTTGTGCCGGTCGATGAACGCCACTGCCTCGCGCCCAAATGCATCGGTGGTGTAGTCGAGTTCCTTCACCTGTTCGGTGCCCCGGAGGATGCCGCTCACGTCGAAGTAACTGTGCGCGCCGGCCAGGAAACCGAAGAACTCCTCGAAGCCGCGTTTCTGCGGATGCATCTCCGGCTGCGCGCCAAGGTGCCATTTGCCGACGCAGCCGGTCACATAGCCGGCAGCCCGAAGCCGGTCCGCGAGGGTGGTCTCGCTCAACGGCAGGCCATTCGGGCCGGTCGGGTTGAATTCGTGGCCAAAGCGTGTCTGGTAGCGCCCCGTCATCAGACCCGCTCGCGACGGCGAGCAATACGGCCCGCTGACGTAACCGTTGGTGAACCGCACGCCCGCAGCGGCGAGCGCGTCGAGGTTGGGTGTCGGAATGTCCTTGCAGCCGTGAAAACCCACGTCCGCGTAGCCCATGTCGTCGCCGACAATGAGCAGGATGTTGGGTTTGTCAGCAGCAGAGACGAACCCTGCGAGACACAGAAGACACGGCAACCATATGCGGAGGATTTGTTTCATCATGGCGTATTCACCTGTGTTCGTTTTCGGTCTTTTCGCTTCTTCTTTTCGACGGGAACTGAAGCGTCTCCAGTCGCTTGCGGCGCCACACCCTCGATGACCGGCACAGACGGAATGTCTTTGCCCCATGCTTCGAGCCGGGCCGCGAGTTCCTTCATGGCCGCCGCGTGGGCCGGGTCTTTCGCAAGGTTGTGGGTCTCCAACGGGTCCCGGATCAGGTCGTAAAGCTCCGGCTCACCGCCGCCGTGGCGCGCGTTATTTTTCCCGTTTTTGATGAACTTGTACTGCGGGGTGCGAATCATCGAGCTGCCGCGTTCCGCAAACGCGCACTCCTTCCAATCCGCCGCCGCGCCCGCCACCAGCTTCGTCATGCTGCGGCCCTGGATGCCTTGTGACGGCAGGGGCACGCCAACCATCTCGCAAAGCGTCGGCATCACATCGACGTTCTCGACGATATTGCTGACGACCGCACCGCGATTGAATTGCGCCGCGTACGGGCTGGCGGGCGGGGCCTTCATCAACAGCGGGATGCGCGTGGAGCCCTCGTACATCGCGCCTTTGAACCAGCGGTTGAGGTCGCCCAGCATGTTGCCGTGGTCTGCGGTGAAAACGATGAGCGTGTTTTCGGCGAGCCCCATCTCGCGCAACTGTCCCAACAGCCGCCCGATGTTATCATCCACCATCGTCACCTTCGCGAAATAGGCTGCCGTCATCGCCCTGACGATCGCCGGGTCGTTGACTTCGTGCCGGTTCGCGGCCGTCTGCGACCGCGCCGACGGATCCTGTTTGAACGTCGGCGGCAACGGCATCTGGTCAGGCTTGAACATGCTCCAATACGGTTCGCAAAGATGCGACGGACTGTGCGGGTCGAGGTAGCTGACGAACAGAAAGAACGGCTTCTCCTTGTCACGCAACCGCAGGAAATCCACCGCGCGGTCGGTGATCCAGAATGTCTGCGAATCCTCCTCCGGGTATTTCAACTTGCCGAGGTCGCGGCCGAGCGGGTCGTCGGGGATCGGCTGACTCTCCAACCTTCCCGCGGCGTTGCGGCCGGGTTTGTTCTCCCTAGCCTGGGGCCACTTCGGCAGCTGGCGGCGCCCCCCCCCACCGAACTGCCAGA
>CAZGGF010000162.1:0-23553 GCA_964524715.1 uncultured Verrucomicrobiota bacterium
TTCTTTTCGCGGTGGCGGGCCGGCTTGGCGGTCTTCTGGGTCTTAGCGTTGCGGGGGCGCTGCTGATCGCCACGACGTTCTGGTTGTTGCATCGCCGGTTGCTGAGAGATGGCAACGATCTGCTGGTGGCGACGCTGGTGACGCTGTTGGCCGCATGGGCGGGAGTCATCCATTGGCTGGCACGGCCGCACATCTTCACGTTCCTGATGGTCGTGCTTTGGAACGACGCGTTGCGGCGGTTCGAAGCACAGGGGGGGGCAGGGCGGTTGATGGCGACGCTGGCGGTGTTGATGTTGTTTTGGGTGAATTTGCATGGCGCTTTTCTTGTGGGGTTTGCCGTCCTGGGCGCTTACTGGTTGGGGGCGGCCATTGAGTGCATCTGGCCGACTGAAACTGTGTCTCGTCCGGCGGCGCGGCGAAAAATTGTCATACTGACGCTCGTTGGGCTGTTGGCGCTGGCGGTGTCATTGCTCAATCCGAACGGCTGGCATCTGCACCAGCACAATCTTCATTTCATGCGGTCGTCATATCTGACTGGCTTGTTGCATGAGCACCGGCCGATTAATCTTCAGTCTCCCGACGCGCTCGGGTTTTTGGTCTGGCTCGCCGCAGTGGTCGCGGCACTGGCAGTTCGCCAGCGGCCGCGCTTGCCGGCATCAGCGGTTATTCTCGTCGCCAGCTGGACGTATCTCGCACTCCATTCTGTGCGACACATTCCGTTGATGGCGCTCGTCACTGCGCCCATCGTCGCCTCGTCTTTCTCTGCGTGTGTCCGCGGGCGTTGGAGCGAACTGTCGCAGCGGTTGGGCACAGTGAACACTGCCAGCAATGGATGGTTGACAGTGGCCGTGGCCGCGTTGATTGCCATTGTGTGCGTGCCTCGCCCCACAAGCATGCCGCCGGACCGCTGGCCCGTGAACGCCGTGAAGTTCATCCAGCAGCATCCGGAGCAGTTCAGCGGCAACATGCTCAACCAGCACGTCTGGGGAGGCTACCTGCTGTGGGTGCTACCTGAACACAAGGTGTTCGTGGACGGTCGGACGGATTTCTATGGCGAGCCGTTCATTCGCAATTTCCTCGACATGACACAACTGCGCCCCGGCTGGCGCGAGAAACTCGACGCGAGCCGCGCGAGTTGGACGTTGCTGACCACCGACCATCCGTTGACACAGGCGCTCGCCTTGTTGCCGGACTGGCGGCTTGCCTATTCCGATCCGCTCACGACGATCTACTTGCGCTCAGGCCGTGCTGCTCAGTAGCGAAGCACCCTGGTGTCGCCCTTCTTCATGGGGACCGCGAAGCGCGGACCTTTGGCGACCGGCTCTGCGCTCAACACGTCGATTACGGGTGTCGGCTTGCCGACGTTGACGGCCACTGGCCCGTCCTGCGACGCATGCAGCACCAGAAATTGGCCATTTGCATAGACGTTGCAGTCTGTTTCCGTAAAGAGATGAACATGCCCCTCGCGGGCTGCGAGCCGCAACAACTCGCTCGTCAACCCCGGCGCGCCGACGAACAACGACGGTCCGCCGGGTGTGCGGCGCAGTGCGACCGCGGCGGAACCGTCGGCATAGGTCGCCAGGATTTCCTCCGGCTTCGCATCGGCGGCGGCGAACAACGGCTTCACCGGCTTCTCGCCGCCGAAGCATTTCTCGAATCCGAGTGATCGACCTCGTTCCGTTGGCGTCACCGCCGGTTTCGGTGGCGTCACGACCTTCATCTCGAAGCCCGTCAGTTGCCGCATTGCATCGAGCGATGTCTTTTCACCGTCGAACCAACCCGGCGCGTAGCACCACACCTTCGCGACGCCGCGAGTGGCCTTCAGCAGCTTCGTTCGTTCAGCAGCCGACAAAAACCATGCGTTCAGGAATACCTGAAGCTTCGCCTTCACACGGCCGGCGAGCACGTCATCAAGAAGATACTGACCGTAAGGTGTGCCCATGCGGCCCAGCGGTGCGCGCACTTCGTAGATGCCGGGTCGCGTCACGAGCGTGCCTCCGGCAGCGACGCGCAGCATCGCGCGCTCGTCAACGATCACGGCCACCTGCGGCCGGAACGGAGTCGGCTTCTTCAGAAGGGGCTCATCGAGCGCGCGCAGTCGTTTCATTTCCGCCCACATGGCGGGGTCGTTGAACCAGCCGGTGGCCCCGAGGTCCATCCACCAAGTGCCGAAATTCCGCAACGCCTCCTGTGCAACGTTGCGCACAAGTTCCTTGTTTGTGTCTTCCAGGGTGTCCACGGCGTCATACCAGCCGGGGGCGTGACCCGTGCCGAGATAGGTGCGCGTATCGTCCTCGTTGAGCCACATCTTCTTTGCGAGCGCGACGCTCTCGGCTGCTGTCATCGATGGCGCGCTTTGGGCCAGCCCGCGGTCGAAGTAGGAAATCGGCGAGCAAAGCACGTCGATGTCCGGGCAGTTCAACGCGCGGCGGAGCGCATAGTGGCCCGCGACGGAGGGCCCGTTTGCGACCGCGGCGAACTCAAACACATAGCCGTAGAAAAACACAACGAGCTTGCGGCCATGGGACGCTTTGCGCACCGCGCGGGCGAGTTCGCAGACGCACTCGGCCATCTCCTCCTGCTGAAACTCAGCCCAGTCAACCAGCGCCTGCTCTGTGGCCGGATCGCGGAAGATGCCGGCGGGCGCGGCATGACGCGCGGCGGCCGTTGGAACCGGAGCATCAGGGCGACCACTCTTCTTCAACCACGCCTTCCATGCATTTGCGTCGGCGGGTGCGTAGCCGCTGAGTGGACGCCTCCATGTGTCCTCGTAAAACCATTCGCCGGTGTTTTGGCCGCACGGATGATAGCCGGCAACGTGATCGCCGAACTTCTCCTCAAGGTGCGCCACCAGCGCCGCCAGCCGTTCGGCTGCGTCACGGCGGTAGCGCGGCGACGCCACGACCATGTGGTCGCGCCGGCCATCCTCCCACTGCATCACATCGTCGGGATGCGCCTCGCGCCACCACGGCGGCGGATTCATGCCCATGCGAGGAAGCAACAACGCGTTCGGGTTCGCGCGCAAAACCTGTTCGCAGATCGAGTCCACGCCGGGCCAGTCGGCCTCAACACCGGGTTTCGGCCAGGGCATCGGGCATGGATAACTGACAAAGTTCACACCCGCTTCAGCGGCGAGCTTGATCTGGGCACCGAAACAATCAGGTGGGCCGCCCAGCCGGACGAAAGACTGGCCCGGCTGGTAGAACGCCAGCATCAGATGCCGCGCAGAACTGGCCCGGGCCCAGATGCTGACGCGGTAGTGATGGTCCTTCACGATGGCGAGATTGGCGTGGTGATAGATGTGGAAATCTGGCCAGTGGCCGCCGGGCGGAGCCTTCAGTTTGATGTGCAACCCGGCCGAACCGTCGCGGCCCGCGCCTGGCTCGACAGTGACCGTGCCGACGGTGTTTGCCGCGCCGGCCGGCCAGAATGTCCAACCGCGTTTGAAACTTTCCGGTCCAGCCTCGAAGTCGCAGAGCGGAATGAGATCGCGACCCGCGTCAAGGTCGGTGACCTGGATGTTGTCGAGGACGATGTCGCCCGGCTCGCTGCCAAACCGGAAGTGCATCGTGCCGTTACTGGCGCTGCCACTGGCTGTGAACTCGAAGCCGATCTGTTTCCATTCCGTTGACAGTTTCAGCGGAGCCGAACCGGGCGCGCCCCAGAACATCCGCGCCCGCACTGGCTTGCCGTTGACGAGCAGGCGGGGCGCGCCGCCCGCCGGGTCCACTCGGACCGTGAGCGGCTCAGCATAGGCAAAACCAGTGATGGTGGTGAGAAGACAGACGATGACATGGCGAAAATTCATGGCGGTGATTCTACCCATGGTCTGCCGGCAACGGAAGACTGCGTATTCGCAATCCCGATGTGCTCACTTGGACTGCGCCTGCACGATGCCGGCGCCGACACGGTCGGTGGATTGGCTGAGTGGCTGGGCGTTCTGTTTCAGCCACGCCGCCGCGCTTTCACCCGGGGATATGCCGTGCGAAATGGCGTAGGCCAGCACTCCGGAGGCGATGGCGGTGGCTTGGGATGTTCCGTCACCGACGACAAGCATGTCCGCGCCATAAGCCGACTGGATACCGACACCGGGCGCGGAAACATCGAGTCCCTGGCCCGAGTTGGAGTAGTACGCCTGCTGCAAATCTGCATCAATGCCACCGACGGATACGACGCTGCTGATTGCCGCGGGAAATGAGATTTGGTTGCTGGTGTGATCGTTGCCGGCGGCGGCGACTACGACTGCGCCCCGGCTTTCAGCGTAGGCCACCGCGTCACGCACCGCCTGCGAGTCGCCGTAAGATCCCAGGCTGACGTTGATGACCAGCGCTCCGGCGTTCGCTGCTTGTACGATGCCTGCAGCCAGTGTGAAGGTGTCGCTGTAACCCTCGCTGTCGGCTACGCGCACGTCGAGGATGTAGCTGGCCGGAGCCACCCCGGGCGCCTGTGAGTCCTGCCCGGCGACAAGGCTGGCCATTGCTGTCCCGTGACCGTTGAATGGTTGGCCGTCGTTCACCAGATCGTAATGAGTGATCTGACTTTCGCCGAAGGTCATGTGGTCATACACACCGGTGTCCACAATCGCCACGGTCACGCCCATGCCCCACGTCGAACGATCGCCGGTGGCATTGATGGCTGCGAAGAAACCCAGGCCCTCGAACGAAGCACTGCCGGCGCCGGTGGGACGGTCTTCCTGCTGCAGGAAGTCGGGAACCCTGACAACGTAGTTGCCGTCAACGCTCTCGTAGAGCTCCGCGTCGGCGCCGAGCGCGTCGCGCAACTGCTCCAAGCCGTTGTAAGCAACACGCACAGTTGATAACGCATCAAGCCGGCCGAGTATCGTGACCTTCCGGCCCGCTGCCCTGCGCAGGAAATCTTGCAACGCCTTGGCGGACTTGAACTTGATGACGGCTTGCTTCGGAATGGCGCCCTCGCGCTGGACCCGGCTTCGCAGCCGTTCCAAGCGCTTTTCTTCCTCTGTCAGTCTCGGTGGAGCGGGTTGCTTCTCAAGCAACCCAGCAATCGTTGCCGGTGCGTGCGCAGCAGCAGAGGGAGCCGAAGTGGCGATTCCGACTCGGGAGGTTGGGGCGGTTCTCTGCAGAGTCCACCAACCCCGGTCGCGCGCCATCGCGACGAGCAACAGCATCACAAGAGCAAAGCTGCTGCCCAGCCACAGATATCGAAGTCGGGACTCGTTCATGGCACCGTCTTCGGCAACTCTAGCTGTTCCGTGCGCCGAAGCAAATCGCCAGTTTCATCGTGGCGGGTAATCCAACCGGGGCAGACAAACCGAATGGTGTGCGTGTGATTGTTTTTGCGCGTTCGATATCATCAGACGCTACGGTTCGAATCTCAGAACCGCGGTATCTTTGGAACGCAACGAGATGTTCAGTTCAACCACGCCGGCTTTAGCGTCCACCTTGGCCGGTGCGACGGCGCCGGAAACCAATTCACGAACGGCGAGTTTCTGCAATTGGCCGGGTTTTATACCGAGATTTGTCATCTGAACGTTGATACTGCAAAGCTGTTCCTTTTCGCCGTTGTTGCGCAATGTGAAGTGCAGATTGTTCTTGGTCCACGAACCGAACCGCTCAACAAGAACGTCCTCGCGCGACGTTCGCGCAAACGTTACAGGTTCCCATCCTGCCGCACAGAGTGCTTGGATGATCGGAATGAATTTCTTGAAGACAGGCCGGTCGCGCTCGTATTGGGATGGTGTGCTGAAGTAGCGCTTCCAACCCTTGTAGCCCGGCTTGTCCTCGCCGCCGATGGTCGCGATGCCGGGGAAGAAGCCATAGAACATCTGGTGTTTGACGTAAGACTCGATTTCAGATGCGGGCAGTTCGGGCTGTGGCGTCGCGAAATCCCCCTCCTGCAACAGGTTGGTCGTCGGCTTCCGGAACGCGAGCGTCCGTCGCAGCAGGCTTGTTGCGTCGGTCTCAACATCGGCCAGGCTGCGTTTGCCCTTGCTCCAGCCAACCTCCGAGCCGAGTACGTCGGCAAGGTGGGCGCAGAACCGATACGAGTCGGGGAAGATGTTCATGTGAATGAGCTTGCCCGCGCGATGCAGGTCACTGGCAAGCCAGTCCATGAACTCGCACCAGGAGAGCAGAACAAGCAGCCCGGGCCGGCCATTGAGACCGTCAAACGTTGGGGGAATCTGCGCGCAGTCGAGATGATCGGGCCGGAAGTTGAGGTCCTTGGCCAGCCACGAAGATACTGAATCGAGGTAGATGCCGTCAGCGTTCACGAGGAACGGCTCGATCTCGTAGCGCCGGCAAGTGACGGCGCGGTTTGGTTCGGGCAGCAGCGGATTCGGGTTGGTCATCCACCACTGCGCCCACGAGGAATACTTGTCCACGCGGAAATAACCGCGACCTTCCATGTCGAATGGCATCGAGTTGAGAATTGCCTGCGCGACTTCCCATCTCGGTCCGCGCATCAGTTGAATGTTGCTCTGCTTGTCGCTGGCCCATTGTTTGAGTTGTGCAAGACGTTCTTCGTAGGGTGGCATGTCTTCCCGCGTTTTGGCCTGCGCAAACACCTGCCGCGCGCCCCACGGTTCCGTGTAGGGCAGGAGATAAATGCCCTTCTCGCGCAGATAGGCGCGGTCTTCGGCCTTCGGAAACCACCCTTCATAGAATGCGAAGCCGAAATCTTCAGGGTTCGTGATCGGCCGGGTCGGCACTGCGTAGAGCCACATGCCATCGCGTTTTGCCCGCTTTGCAAAATGGTCTGGGAAAATCGTGTAGAACTTGCTGGCAGCGGCACGCAGGCCCCATTCGCCATCGTGAGCGAACAAGATCGTTGTAAAAGTCGCTTTGGCCGGCCCGATCCGTTTCGTGAGGGGCGACAAACCGAGGTCCACAGTTGTCCTGTAACCGCGCGTTGCGTCGCACACGAAGTTCTGCACGCGCGGACAATCCATGGGTGTGCCCAGCGAAAGACCATTCGCATCGCGCGCGATGGATGTGAATGGGTAAGCCGATACGCGGCCGCCACCGATGGCCAGCGAGTTGTCGCAGGCTGTCCCGTTGGCCGTAATGACACGACTGCGCCGGCCGTCGTCGTGCCATGTCCACCCAGCGGCGTCAACCGGTAGCGTGTAACACAGCTGCAATGCGCGCTCGCACTGCGGCGTGTGCGTGTCCTGCACCGTTGTTTCAATGCGAACGTGGTTTTTGAACGCAGTGTAGCGAAGCTCGACGTCGAGATGGCCCTGTTCTGCGGACAGACGTTGACGCCAACTCTTGCCGTCGTCGCAAGGCGTCAATTGCGCGGGAGAGAGGGCGATGTCCTTCCAGAACGAAGCCATGTCGAACACTTCCACGTCGTCGAAATAGAACGTACCGTAACCTTTCCAGATGTTGGCGTAGATATGGACTTTGGCGCAGTCCGGCTTTGAGATGAATGTCCGCTCCAACCGCGTCCATTGGTCACGCGGTTCGCCTGCCCATCCGAGGCAGTGCTGGACGTTGAATTTGTTCTCTTTCAGCACACGGCCTTTTGCGTCGAGTTCGATGACGAAGACGTTGCCGCCAGAACTTCCGCGCGGCACACGGCCCCACGCACGGAAGAGATAGAGCGTGTTTGGTTTTACAGGAAAATTGGCGCAGCGTAGTGAGCCGCTGCTGGCAGGATGCGACTCGCTCGCATTGGCTGGGGCGCAGACCTTGCCGCAGAATTTGCCGTTCGGTGTGTGGTTCAATTCACTGTTGCGTGCGGCGGTTGCACCGGAGCCGGTCCACGACGCAGGCGTGTCTTCACCATCTTCAAAACCGGGGTTCGAGACGAGATTCTTCGTCCCGGCGTTCGGCATGAACTCCCGCGCGCTGATCGGGTGCACGGACGGAAGCAGTGGCACACGTCTGCCGTTCGCAGTAACAGCCTCAATGACGCCGGTGTTTTCGGACAGCTTCAACGAAAGCCCGTCGGCTGTCTTGATTTCTGCGGCACGGGCAGGTGCCGCAAGACTGATGAAGAAAATGATGAGGAGGAAAGGGCTCGCTATCTTCATGGTGATGGTCGCGAGTCTAGGTCATCATCACGCCGGAGACAAGCTGTCGCTCCGGCAGGCTCCCCGGTCACTGGCGCGGGTGGTCACTCTTTCAGTGTCACGCGCAGGTTCGCAATCTTCCACGGCGGGATCGTGAGATGAATGTCGCCGTTCCGAATCTCGATCTGGCCGAGTTCGCGGGTCGGTTGGCCAAGGAAATCTGTTTCACGCACGGACGCCACCGGATGACGTAAGCGGATGCTGGCTTCGGTTCGTTGCCCGGTTGCTTCATAGAGACGGAGTTCCACTTCCGAAACCTTGCTGCCTTCTGCGGATTCGACCGGCCGGAGCGATGACAGCACGATGTTGGAAGGCCCGGCCTCCGCAAACGAGACGCCGTCGTCGAGCGAGGCCGCTTTGTTGACGGGTGCTTTGCCGGGCCGCGCGCGGCGGAGTCCCAAGTCAGGCGAAAACGCCAGCAGCGGCACGTGTGATTCCATCGCAACGCGGTGAGAAGCTGCTTCACGCCAGGTGGCCGTGTGCGGCAGCAAGGCGCAATCGAAAACGTGATGACCGGTGCCCTTGATCGAGGGATGCATCTGCCCCCAAGTGCCCGGCGTCAGTGGACGCACACGGAGCAGGAGGAACTCCATTGTCCGTTTGTCGGCGTCAAACGCATAGCCGGTGTAAGCACCGGGCGGGCAAACGAAAGTGTAACCAGATGCGTTCGAAGACACATCGGTCCAACGGGTCGCGTAGTAACCGTTCGGATAGCCTTTCACGAAGAATTCCCCGCGGAAAGGTTCCTTGTCGAAGTTCTCGCGCGGTTCGGCGCCGAATGGGATTCCGGCAAACACGCGGCCGGTCATGTCCACTGGAAAACGGATCGCAAAGACGCCGTTGCTTTCAGCGGCATCCAGTTCCACGTGATAATCGAGACGCCGGCCATCGCGCCAGAGGCGGAGCTCGCGGGTTGCCGAGTGCGCGCCGAACGTTCCCTTCGCGCGAAGCGCTGCGAAGACCGGTCCCTGGACGTGCTGCAGGTCGCTCGCCTGGGTTGTCCACCGGTGTGCGGGGCCCAAGGGTCCGCTCATTTCCCAATGTTTCGGCTGCGGAGCTTCGTAATACACGATGTCGCCGAGACCGCCGGTTTCCGCCGAGCCGAGAGGAGTCTGGCGGACCTTGTCAAAGACCTCCAGCGTTCCATCAGTTCGCATCTGCGCCCGATAGCAATCGTTCTCGACAGGGCCGCTCCCGCGGCTGAGACATGTTGTGGCGGCCACAGTATTCGTTGAGCGGCTGAGGTAGAACGTCTTGTATCCGCAAGCCGGAACTGTCCCCGCGATAAATGCAACCCGTTGCTCGCCAGTCTTCGTCTGCGAAGTAAACTGGATGGGAACGTTCTTGCCCGTTCCATCACGGAGCGTCAGGTGGGTCGCGTCTCCTTCCACCGTGAATTCCACAGGTCCGGTGACAGGCCACGCGTGAAAATTGAAAACCACCAGCGGCGAACCCGACCCGGCGTGGAATCCAATCTTGCTGGCGAGCGCTGACAACGTCTCATGCAGCGCCTGCTCGATCCTGACCCGGCGGTGTCGCGCGAATGCCAGGCGTTCCTCGTAATCCACCGTCCATGCCCATTGGATCGCGTGCCCCGTGCAGGAAAACACGTCCCGCCAGAGCCGATCCACCAAGCCACGCTCAGCCGGCGGGCCTGTTCGCAGCGCCATGACCTGCGCCTTTTCCAGAGAGAGCAGCAAATCCTCATCCTGATTGTTCTGCATGTAGAGGCTGCGATCTCCGTGGATGCCCGCCTCGACGTAGCATTCGAGCGAGTCCAGCGGCCCCTGCAACTCTGTGATCGGCGCGCCGCACTTCTCAACCTCCTCGAAATACCGGCGGTTGGCTCCGAGGATCTTCTTCTGCGGATCCCATCCGGCAGCCTCCTGTAACAACTTCGGGTCGGGCAGCACATCGTCGCCACCGATGGCCAGCCGCCAGATGGGCGAGGGGAGAAAGCCTTTTACCGGCTCGCCAAACTTGCCCATCATGCTGTAACCGTAAAAACACCTCGACGAGAGCATCCGCGTGCCGTCGAGTCCCTTGCGCCAAAAGACAACCTGCGGGCCGACCGGACGCGAGAACATGAAGTAGCGGTAATCCGCCTTGGTAAGGATTTGCGGCATCTGTGAGGGACCGCACATCAGGTCAATCGAGTTATAGACCTTCAGCGTGACGTCCGGCGCGTGACGCTGGAAATTCTGTTTGCCGAGCACCAGGTTGCGCACCATCGTTTCCGGATAGATCTCGGTCAGCCGCGGATTGCTTGCCGCGCCGACGATCTCGATCCGGCCTTCGCGCACGCGTTGCCAGAACTCCGTGATCAGTTCCGGCCACTCGCGCGCAGCTTTGTCGAGGAATGGCGCCAGTTCCTCGCTTTCGTTCTCCAGCAACCATACATACTGCGGATGATCGCGCATGAGTCCGAGTACCTGCCGAATGATCTCCACATAGCGTTGCTCGTGCCACATGCGGGTATGGCCCCAACACCAGTCGCAGTGCGAGGAGGCATTGACCACGGTCAGTTTGGGTTCCTTTGCCGGTTTCGCTGCTGGCTCGGCCCAAACCCGTCCACACGCGGTGACTGCCGCGATGGCGATCGCAAGGTGCAGTATTCGACGCTTCATGGGGACTCCTTTACGCTTGTCAGTTTGCCTTGATGAAATCGCGCACCCACGTTGCCTGCTCCGGGTGCATGTCTATCAGCTTTCCGCTGATAATCGAGTAACCTTGAATGGTGCCGTCGGCCACGGACTGGGCGACGAACCTCCATTGGTGCTTCAACAAGTCCATTGGCACGGCGTCCAGCAGCGTGAAATCGCGCAGGTAGCAACCGACATTGATGGGCTTGCCGGGGAAAAGCTCGCGGCATTGCTCGACGTAGCGGTCGAGGTTGACCAGGTCTTTCGACTTCCACACCCAGAATGAGACGACGTCGAGGAAGTCGGTGAAGCCGGCCCAGTTCTCTTTCTTCAATTCGTGCGCATAGACCACGCCCCAATGCTTCAGCTTTGGATTGGTGTTCTTCACTGCGCGATGGACGAGGGCGTAATCGTCGGGCTTGACGTGTGCAGACTTGATCTGGCCGTAAAGGTCGTCATCGAACGCGCCGGTGAGGAACGGATATTTCAGCGACAAACGACCCACGATCTCCGCTTCCCGGCACTTGCGCTCAATGCGGCCATCGTGGTTCATCCGCATGGGCGCGCCGAGACCCTTGTAGTCCGGGTGCTCGACCTTTTGGTATTCCCACTTCGAGATGTCGCAGACGACTTCCTCGATGCCTGTGTCGCGTAGCTTCTCCATCGCCATCGCCGTGTTGGGATGAAACATGAAGCAGGTTCGCCGTAACCCGAACCATTTCGTGCCTTCACCCGCGCCGAAGATGGAAAACCTCCACTGGCCGTTGAGTCCCTGCCCGTCCCAGCACCAGCCAACGTCGGCCAGCCTGCGTGGCCGCGATGGCGCAGCCGTGGCGTTGTGCGTGAGCGGGATGGCGGCGCATGCGGTGGCCGCGCTGCAAACAAAGTCTCGTCGTGTCATGGTCGCGTCAGGGCTTCTTTTGTTTTACGACCTCGCCGGTATCGGGATCGTAGCAAATCGTTTCCACTTGCTCGGCGCCGTCTGCGGCGCGCACAACGATGTTCATCTCGCCGCGTGCCGCGTCGTCGGTCGCGCGGACGCGGCAGAGCGGTTCCCACGCGCTGGTCGGTGTCTGACGGTGGCTGACTTCGACGGCAGTGACCGCGCTGCCGGTCTTCGCGTCCGGGCTGAGCTGGTATTCGGGTTTACCGGCGGCGCGACGCATGATGACGCCGTGCCCGCCTTCGGTGACGATCAACTCGAAACCCAGCTTGCCGTCGCGGTCGCGCATCGGGCAGACCTCGCCTGCCGCGTAATCGTGCCGGTTGACTTTCTTTCCATCGTCCGCGAGCAATTCGTTCACAACGATCCGGCCAGCATCGTCGAGTCGGAAGTGCGCCGCCTGCGTATTCAACCAGCCCGGCCACGCCAGCATGATGTGGAAGTGCGGCGGATGGTCCTCGTGGCCGTTGGGGAAATTCGTTTCAAAACCATAGAGCCGGATATCGCCGACGAAACCGGGATCAGCAGTGCCCGCGTAGCCCATCGCGCGGCACATTTCACGCGCGGCGAACAGGAAGTTGAGTTGCGCCTGGATGGCGTTCGCCGGCCACAGGCCTGTGCGATAGCGTCCCGCGCGCCGCACATCCCAATTGTGAAAGACCGCCATGTGGATGATTCCACAGACCAGCGACGTTTTCACACTCGTGGGAGCGCGGCTCTTGCGCATCTTGAACCGAACCCCTTCGCTGACGGGCTGTGCTTTGCCATCGGCTCCGAGCACGCGCTCGACACGCACGTCCGGCCATCGCACCTCCACGGTTGGCGGCGGCAGATTGCCGTCTGACTGCAGTGTGAAGTAAAACTCGTGTGCATTTGTGCCGGTCCACGCTTCCTCGCGCAGCAACTGCCAGCGATCTGCATTTTCAAGGACACGGACCTCCGGCTGAGTCCTGGCCGGTTCCAAATCCGCTTTCACGAGCTTCGCACCGCAACGGACGCCTTCCGCTGCGCGGGCGGGATCTACAAGGGTCAGCAGCACGGCGAAGGCAAGAATGGAAGTTTGTTTCATAGGATGAATCATGGGATTACCGGCAGAATGATGTGCGATGGATGGTCGGCGTCGTGATAGACGGTCTGCGTTGCCTTCTGGAGTATCGCATCGGCGCCAAATGGATGACCGGTGTTGGGATTGCGGTCGAAGCGTGGGAAGTTGCTGCTGGAAACCTCGACGCGAATCCGGTGTCCCGACAGGAAGACATTGCTGGTGACCCAGAGATCGATCTCATAGCGATACACCTTGCCTGGCTCGATCAGCTTCGGCTTGTCGGACGATTCACGGCAGCGCGCGCGCAGGATGCCGTCGCAGAGGTTGATGGCGCGTCCATCAGGCCACACGTCCACAAGTTTGCCGGTCCAGTCCGTATCCTTTGCGGTGCTGGCAGCGTAGAGGACGAGCTTGATCGGGCCGGTCGTTTCCAATTCGCGTGTGAGCGGCTCGCTCGTGAAGACGAGGACATCGTTTCGCTGCTCGACCGCAGTCTGATCGCGCGGACCAGCGGCGCCACCGAGGTTGCAGCCGCCCGTGGTGGGCACGGGATCGTTCGGATCATAAACAAACTTGTCGGCAGGTTCGGCCCCGGGCTTCGTCGTGCTCAGACGGCCGTCGCCTTTGAGCGAATTGGCCGAGCCGCCGCCATGGAAGTAGTGCGGGACGTAACGTGTCCGGCGCAGCGGCCACTCCTGTTCATCGCGCCATTGGTTGCGGCCCATCACGAAAATCCGGAATGGCGGCCATGTGTCCGCGTCGTTCTTTTCGCCTTTGAGCCAGTGGTCGAACCATTTGGTTTGGATTTCGTTCAGGTTGATCAGCGAGTTTTCCCCGAAATCCACGTCACCGACTTTCCGGTCCTTGTTGATCCCGTGAAGCCATGGCCCGATGAGAAGATGCTGGTGTTTGCGCGCTTCTTTCGAGCGCGAGCCGGTCCGGACAGCGTTGACGTGGTCGAACACGCTTTTCGCATAGAGGTCATACCAGCCGCATGCGGTATAGGTTGGCGTCGTGATGTTCTTGTGCCGGCCGCGGAGGCTGCTCGGCTTCCAATAGTCGTCGAACTGCGGATGGGCAACCCACTCGCGCAAGAAAGGCACTGACTGTCCGATTGCAGTGTCACTCTCGCAAAGCGGCAACGCGCGAAGCCAGTCCTCGCGTTTCCAAGTGCGCACGGCATCGCTGCCCGCCGTGCGCGAACCCCAGCCCAGCATCACCTGAAGCTGATAAGCGCCGCCCGTGTAGGCGAGGTCGCCGTAGACGTCCACCAGCGGCACGAGGGTGAACATCGCCTTCAAATAATCACCCGCGCCCGGCGCAGAAATCCATTGTGTGTAACCGACGTAAGAGCCGCCCATGGTGCCAATCTTCCCGTTGCACCACGGCTGCTTGAGAATCCAACGGTGGGTATCCTCACCGTCCGTGCGGTCATGCACAAAAGGAACCCACTGACCGCCCGATGTGCCTTTGCCGCGGCAGTCCTGGCTGACGAAGACAAAACCGCGTGATGCCCACACGTGGCCCGCGCCGCCTTGCGCTTTGCCTTTGCCGTAGGGAGTGCGGGTGAGGATGGCGGGGAACTTGCCGCCGCCTTTTGGCAGGAACACGTTCGCCGCAAGCTCGACGCCGTCGCGCATCGGGACCTTTACTTCAGCCTGCGCCTCGACCTCGTATGGAGGATTCGCAGCCCATGGCGTCGCGCACAGCGCGCACCATGACACCACCGCCAGCCAGACCACCATGCTTCGAGTTTTCATGTTTCAGTTTGCCTTGATGAAGTCGCGCACCCACGTCGCCTGCTCCGGGTGCATATCTATCAGGAAGCCGCCGAGGATCGAATAACCCTGGATGGTTCCGTCGCGCAGCGCCTTGCGGACAAATTCCCATTGCACCTTGAGCATC
This sequence comes from uncultured Verrucomicrobiota bacterium, assembly GCA_964524715.1. Lineage (GTDB taxonomy): Bacteria > Verrucomicrobiota > Verrucomicrobiia > CAIQCK01 > CAIQCK01 > CAIQCK01. The sequence goes on from CAZGGF010000162.1 coordinate 14,592, forward strand.
TCCATCGGCACGCCGTCCAGCAACGTGAAGTCGCGCAGATAACAGCCGATGTTGATGGGTTTGCCGGGAAATATCTCACGGCATTGCCCGACGTAGCGGTCGAGATTCACGAGGTCCTTCGATGCCCAGACCCAGAGCGTGACCACATCGAGCAGGTCGGTGAAACCGGCCCAGTTTTCCTTCTTCAGTTCGTGCGAATAGACCACGCCCCAATGCTTCAACTTCGGGTTGGCGCTCTTCACTGCGCGCCGGACTGCGGCGTATTGTTCGGGCAGGATATGCTCGGCCTTGATTTTGCCATAGAGGTCGTCGTCGAATGCGCCGGTCACGTTCGGATGTTTCAGCGACAATTGGCTGACGGTCTCCGCCTCGCGGCATTTGCGCTCAATCCGGCCATCGTGGTTCATGCGCATCGGCGCGCCGAGGCCCTTGTATTGCGTCTGCTCAACCTTCTGGTATTCCCATTTCGAGATTTCGCAGACGACCTCCTTCATGTCGCGAAGTTTCTCCATCGCCATCGGCGTGTTCGGATGGAACATGAAGCAGCATCGCCGCAGGCCAAACCACCTCGTGCCTTCTCCGGCCCCGAAGATGGACAGCTGCCATTGGCCGTTGATCGCCTGCCCGTCCCAGCACCAGCCAGCGTCCGCTATCTTGCGCGGTCGTGGAGCGGCTTCTGACGGGGTGGGGGATAGGGCAGTCATGGCAGACAGGCTGATGGCGCTGCGTATGAGGTCTCGGCGGGAAACTGTGGCGCTCATATTCTCCTTCTATCATTTTGCCGCATCTTCGCCCAGCGCGAGCAAGGCGCAGATCGTTCAGACGTGGTTTCTCAGCATCAACTCCGCGGGATATGGATTCAGATAGGTTTGTTCGGAAACCCATGCGACGGGGTGACGCCGAAAATGATGGATCAGCAACGTCAGCGGAACGATGAGCGGCACCAAACCGATGCGATAGTCCTCAATGTGCCGAACCAGTTCGGTTTTGTCCGCGGCATCGAGGTCCTTCTTCAGGTAGCCCAACAGGTGTTGAAGGACGTTCGCGTGTTTCCTCGCGGTTGCGTGGACGGACAGACACTGCATGAACGCCGGGCCGTAGGATTCCAGCAGTTCATTCATCGGCGTGCGACCGGCCTTTGCCACGAGGCTGCCGAGTTGGCGATAGTGCTGGGGGCTGTGCGCCATCAGCGAGAGTTTCTGGCGGGCGTGAAATTCCACGAGGTCCCTGGCGCGCGGGCGTGACGCGGCGAACTGCGTCCATCGGTCATGGGCGAAAACCCGCTCGATGAAGTTCTCACGCAGGACCGGGTCGTGCAGCCGGCCTTCCTCTTCCACTGGAAGCAGGGGAAGCTCTCGCAACAACCTGTCCGCAAACAACCCGCGCCCGTTGCGCGCCGGCATGCCGCTGTCACTATAAACCCGCACCCGCAACATGCCGCACGACGGCGAGTTCTTCTTGAGCACATAACCGTGAATGTCGCTCGCAGCGAGCTTGTCAACCCGCTCGGCCGCGAAGCGTTGCATCGCGTCCGTGTAGTCTGTCCCGGAGCGCTGAGCGATCAGGCGCGGCGATTCCGGCGAGCCGACGAGCCTGCTGCTTTCGCGTGGTATGCCCATCCCCATTTCCACTTCCGGACAGACCGGCACCCACTCGAAGAACTTGCCAAGTGTTTCGGTGAGAAAAGGATCATGCTTATGACCGCCATCGTACCGGACGTTTTTCCCCAGCAAACAAGTGCTGATACCAAGGCGAATCTTTGGAGTTGTTTTCATGAGTCTCTATGGATTCATGCGCCACAGCGCCGCGTTCAGGACCGCCGCGAAACTTACCCACGCCAGATAGGCAACCATCAACCATCCAGCAACGCGGTCCATTTTGAAGAAGACCGAGGTCGTCGCGCAAATTGCGAACCACAATAGCACGATATCTCCGAAGGCCAATGCGGGTTGTTTCAAGCCGAAGAAAAGCGGTGTCCATGCAGCGTTGAGGCAGAGCTGAATGAGAAACAAAACGAGTGCTTTCCGGCGGCTTTCGTCGCCAACAAGCCGCCAGATGCGCCACGCGGCCACAGCCATCATGATGTAGAGCGCCGTCCACACCGGGCCGAAGATCCAGTTGGGCGGATTCCATGATGGCTTGCGCAACCGGGCATACCACTCGCCCGGGCCGAACAATCCACCGAACGCCGCCGCACCGAAACAAAGCACCAGCCATCCGCCCAGAGCGAGCCATGGTCTGTTGTGCCTCGAAGCGCTCATCGTGTTGCTTTGGACGCGTTCTCCAATCGAATGTTGTCCACGTAGAAAACCGCACCGGGCTTGCCGCCACTGGAGAAACCGAACCATGTGAGCTGGCTGAATTCCGGATGGAGATAAGGCACGCTTTCGAAGACCTGCTCCTTCTCGCCGGTGCCGGTGACTGCGAGACGGTAGGAACCGGTTTTGGATTGCGCAGCAAGGTCAATCTGGATGTCGAGGTGAATCCACTTGCCGAGTGGAAGTTTGGTCAGAGGCTTGCCGGTGGCAACGAGGGTGCCGTCAGCACGAAAAACGATGCTGGGGCCTTCGCGGTATTCGACGCCTTTCCGGGAGTAATCGCGCAGGCCGATGGAGCACGCGGATGGACGTTCGGCGCTGTTGAGAATGTCGCAGGAAAAACGGACCACGCCATTGGTGCAGGGGCGTGTCGTGTGGAACAGGTGCGGCTGAAAACCGTATTGCAGGTTTGCAGCTTTGGTGAACTTCAGGCTTTTCCCGCCGCTCGCAGCGGTTTCCCCGGTGACACACATGACTTCCGGCCGGTCGGCGGGCGAGAAATGGAAGCCGTCGGGCTGTTTGCCAGCGGCGGTGGATTCGAAGTCTTCGCGGGACGGCCGCGGCGGCGGCGCGGGCGGCAACGGCGGCAGCACGGGCAGCGGTACGCGTTTGATCTTCTTCGGCGCGTTCACCCAGGCAGCGTCGCCGTAGAGGCCGGTCTTGTCGGCAGCGATTGGCCGGAAACCCATCGCGAGTGCGGGCGAGGTCGGTTTCAACCGGAAATCGCCGCAGGCTGCGTTGCGGAACTGGGGATCGGCGATGCGTGAGTCGCGGTCGCGGCCGGTGCGCTGCCATTCGGCAAAACTCACGCCGGAGAATAGCGGCTCTTTGCCGGAGGTGTCCCAGTAGAGGTTGTTGCGAAACTCGATTTTGCACTTGAGCGGGTTGTAATGATCGGACGTGGCTTGTCCGCGACTGGACAGGACGATGTTGTTCTGGAAGGTGTAGGAGAGATGCGCTTCTGAGCGGGCACAGGTGACGGGACTGTTGAGGGCAAACGCGAAGATGTTGTTCCGCGACAGGTTCTCCCTGCCATAGTGCTGGTGGAAGGGGATGCCGACGCGATAGACGATGTTGCTCTCCGTCAGGATGCCGGTCGAACCCTCGTCATGGTAGAGGCCGGTGCCGCCATGGGGCATGAGAGGTGTTGGCACGACGTCGTGGACAATGTTGTTGGCGATGACCGTGCCGGGCGAAACACCGAGCGTGTAAATGCCGCCACCATCGCTGAAGTAGCCGTTACAGATATGGTGGACGTGGTTGAAGGCGATGAGGTTGTGGTTGGCAGAACTCGGCGCATAGCCCCACGAATGGCCGATGGAGATGCCGAGGTGATGGAAATCGGAAATCTCGTTGTGTGTCACCTGGTTGTAGGAGGACTTGCCGATCCAAACGCCCTGGCTGCCGAGGAAGAGGTGCGAACCATCGTGGATGAAACAGTTGTCCACGATATTGCGCTCGACGCGCAGCTCCGGCGTGTCCTTGAACGCGCGCGGCCCGATGAACACCGCGCTGCCGCCGAGATCGTGAATGTGGCAGTGGCGGACGACGTTGTCAGCACAGCCGCTGTCGAACCACAGGCCGTTCTCGCCAGCGTGGGCGATCTCGCAGTTCTCGAACACCGCGTGCCGCAAACCTTCGGCAGCGATCAGCGGCTTGCGTTCGAAAGCGCCCTGTTCGTCGAGCGGCATGTCGCGCGCGAGAAGAAAATCGGTGTGCTGAAACGAAAGACCCGTGAAGTGCAGGTGTTCGATGGTTTTCTTCTCCGCCGGCGCGCCATTGAATGCGACGAGCGTCTGTCGCACCACGGGCGCGATAACCTCGGCGGTGCGCATGTTCTCGCCCGGCATCGGCCAGTAGCTCAACACACCGGTGTGTCGGTCAAGATACCATTCGCCCGGCTCATCGAGCGCCTCGGGCATGTTCTCGACGTGGTAGCGCGTGTTCCATTCCCACCAGTAACCGATGGGCCAGCGCGACATCGGCGCGAGCCGCACGGTATGTTCGGCCTCGTCCAGCTCGGTGATGAAGTGCATGGAGGTCGTCCACGAGTGGTAGATGACGATGAGCGCGTCGTCGAAATTGCGCCAGCGCTTGATGTCGCCGTCGCGGAACACGAAGCCGCGCTTGGCCAGAATGTCGGCGTTCCACCATTTCGATCGATTGAACGGTGCGAGGATGCCTCCGGTGTAGAGATAACCTTGATTCGGCGTGCGCGCGCGCGTGCGCCGCTGTCCGTTGACGAAGATCTGGTTGAAGTACCACCGCCCGTCTTTCACGTCGGGGACGATCGTTTGCCACAGTTTCCCGTCGCCCTTTTGCCAGCCCGTGAGTTGACGGCCGCCCGAAATCACGGGGCGCTCCCTGCCAAACGCCGTGTAAGCGATTGGCGCATTTTCTGTGCCGGAATCCTCCGGCAGGAACTCGATGATTCTCCCAACGCGATAAACTCCGCCGCGAAGAAACACCGTCACCGGCCCCTTCAGCGGCCCGGCCTTCTTCAACTCCCGAACCGCATCGCGTGCTCGCTCCAGCGTTGCAAACGGCTTCGCCTTCGTACCGGGGTGGGTGTCATTGCCATTCGGCGCGACGTAAAGGGCAACCGATGGCGCTGGCCCCGCCACACTTCCGGCCGTGGCGATCATCAGAGCGGTTATACAGGTGGGGAGAATGTGTTTCATAGATTGCAGCGTTCAGCGATGGGGCGGCGCGTTGACACCGGCAATTCGGAAGAAGTTCTGCAACAGGCGTTTCCCATCGGGATGGTCGTTGTCGTAAGCCTCCGGATGGAATTGCGTGCCATAGATGAGCTTGGTCTTGTGCTTGATGGCCTGTATCCGGCATGCATTCGAACTTGCGAGCACTTCAAACGAGTCTGGCAATTGTTTGCATTCCGACACGTGTTGCTGAAGCACCTGGATGTCCTGTCCCAAACCGTCGAAGAGCGGATCGCGTTTCAAGAGCCGGACCTTGAGGAAGCCCCATTCCTTCAGGAAGCCAGGACAGTATTTCGGGTTGGTATCCGTCTCGCCTGCGACCAGCCGCCGCATGTCCCCGCACTTGCCGCCGAACGCGAGATAGATCTGGTGGAATCCGCCGCAGAATCCGATGACGGGCGTCCGGGTCTCGCGCAGCATCGCCCAGAACTCATCGCGCGGCGCTATGCAGGTCAGCATCTTCGCGGGCGATGGTGGACGCACGATGATGACCCTGACGATGGGCTTGTCCAATGAAGTCCGCTTCAGTTGCGTGTAGTGAAAACAGTAGCAATCCAACCCCGACAGCGCGGTCATCCGGGCTGTGATTGCCCGCAACCGGAACAGACCGCCCGGTCTTGCGAGGTTTTTGGGGAGGTCAGCAGGATCGGTCAGGTCTATCACAACAACACACTGGGAAGTCTCTTGGTTGAACCTTTCAAACGTATCGAATAGTCCTTCGAAGCCAGCAATCGGATTCTGAGACCTGCCTGTTTCCTCACCGCGGGCATCGCACACCGGCATCATCATCGTCAGCAAAAGCGTGACGAGAAACGAAGCAAGGATCTTCCACGGGCAGGTTTTCATGCGGCACGCATTGTAACGGAACCCGGAGGTGATTCCCAAGCAATCAATTTGGACAATTCGTGTTCAAGTTCGCCGGACGCTGACGCCGGATGTTCTTTTCGCGACGGCTGGGAGGTGGTATGACCACAGTTGCAGATATTGGATGGTGGTGGCGACGGTCGCGCAACAGAGGTTCACGATGAAAATGGGAATCGGTATTGTGTTGGCGCTTTTGCTTGGTTTGGTGCTGGGCAGTTTTGGGCCGCGCTCGGATTTGCGCCGGGCGCGGGATCGCATCAAGGAATTGGAACGAAAAGTCAGCAGACAGGATGCAAGCGCCGGCAAGATGCAGACGGTGAAGGCGATGTTGCAGGTCAAGGACTCGGAGGTTTCGGCGGCGCGCGGCAGGCCTCGCAAGTTTGTCAGGCCGCTGCCTCCGCCGAAGCTGGTGATGCCCGAGACAACGGAGACTCCGACCACCAACGCGCCGCCGCGCATGGGCCGTGACATTGCCCAAGCTGCGGAGTTGTGGAATACGCGCGTCGAGATGTCGCGCAACAGTTTCATTGGCAACCTGGGTCTCACCAAGCAACAAACGGCGCTCTTCGACGGCATCACTGCGGTGATGAACACGCAGTTGGAGGAACGCATCGCCAGGTGGGCGGAGACGCTGAAGCAAAAGGACGAGATGACCAGCGAGGACGGCATCCGCATGATGAGCGACCTCGGTAACGTGTTGATGAAGACCTACGATGAGATGGACCAGACGCTTCCGCAGGGCTGGCGCGAGAAGGCCGGCAGCGAGTTTGAACTGGTCAACTTCATTGATCCAGCCGTGGCAACGCCGTTGACCGAGGTGGAAGGCAAGATTCAGCGCCGGCAACGACGTGACAGCGAGGTCAACATTACCATCCAGTGAACGCCACGCTCCGCAATACCTGGACGGTGACCCTGCACGAACTGACGGATTCCATCCGCAGCCGGCGCGCGATTGTGCTGCTGATTCTCTACGCGCTCAACGCGATCGTGGCGACATTGATCTTCGTCAAGGTCCTGCATGAGATAGAGAACCAGTTCGAAAAAGCCGTCGGTGTGGCGCAGGCGGAAAAGGCCGGGGGAACGACGTCAGCGCTATGGAAGAACCGGAGCTTCCGGGAGATGGTCTCGCATCTTGTTGGCAACCGTGAAACGGCGGAGAAGTTGCTGGAAACCCCGCCGCTGGCGCTCTTTTTTGGCTGGCTGTCGTTCTTCTATACACCATTGCTGGTGATGCTCATGTCGGCATCGCGCATCTCAGAGGAGATATGGAGCGGCTCGGTACGATTCGTGATGTTTCGCACCTCGCGCCTGTCGTGGTGCGCGGGAAAATATGCGGGACAGGCGCTGCAATTGCTGGTGGCGTTGTTGCTGAGCGGCTTGGCGGCGTGGATTACCGGCTGGTGCAGGTTGGCGTTTTTCGACCCCGGCGCCAACGCCATCGCCATCGCGATCTTTTCGATGAAGGCGTGGATTTACGGCATTGCATTCCTCGGTCTCGCGATGGGCGTCTCGCAGGTCATTGCCAGCCCGAATGTCGCCACCGCTGTCGGTTTCATCGTGATGGTGGTGTTTGCTGTCCTCAGCATGCTCGCAGAGTGGGTCGTCCGGCAGCCGTGGCGCGAAATCCTGAACGTGGTGGACCTGCTTGTGCCCGGCGGCCATAAGATGGACCTCTGGTTGCCCGATGCAATGCACGTGGGGACGGCGACGGTGTTCTTGCTGGCACTTGGCGCAGCCTACATGCTGGCAGGCTATGCCGGTTTCTCGCGGAGGAATCTGTGAACGCCGCGCTTGAACTCAAAAGCATCGTCAAGACTTACGGTCGTCGCCGTGCGCTCGATGGCCTGGATCTGACGGTCCCGCGAGGGACGATCTTTGGCCTCGTCGGCAGCAACGGCGCGGGCAAGACGACGGCGCTGGCTGTCAGTGTCGGTCTGCTGCGTCGCGACACGGGCACGGTGAACCTGCTCGGGGAGGGGGCTTTCGACCCGCGACGCCACGCCGGCCGCGTGACGTTGTTGCCGCAGGATTCACGTCTGCCGTTGCACGCGAGGACAGAGGACTTGCTCCAGTTCTATGGCCGGCTGCAAGGACTGTCGGAAGGCGCGTTGCGCGAGTCCATCGATGAGGCACTGGAGTGGGTGCACCTGCGTGACCGTCGCCGCTCGCCGGTGCGGACACTCTCCCATGGCATGATGCGGCGGCTGACGATCGCGCAGGCGTTCCTCGGACGGCCGGAATTGGTATTGCTCGACGAGCCGATGAGCGGCCTTGACCCCCGCGAGGCTGCGCGCATTCGCGCCATCCTGAAGCGCCGGCACGACACGCAGACCGTCGTGATCAGTTCGCACAACCTCCACGAATTGGAAACGCTTTGCGATGCTGCGGCGTTTATCGAAGCCGGCCGGCTTGTCCGGCAGGATAGCATGGAGAACCTGACCCGTCGCAGCCGTCGCATGACGTATTATTTGGACATCGCCGATCGCCTTCTGCCGATGGAAGAGTTGCAGAAGACCCTGCCGAAGGCAACGTGGGAGCAGGGGAACGACGGCTCGGAACTGACGGTGAAATTCTTTGACGAGGCGACGGGAGCGGCGGAGGTCAACGCTCGCGTGCTGGAGGTTCTTCTCCGGCACGGTGTCGGTGTTGTTGAGATTCGGCGCGGCTCGAATCTGGAGAGCGAGTATTTCTCCGCCACCGACTCCCAGACGTCGCAGGTCCCGCTCTTGCCGCCGTCCGGGCCCGCTATTCAGTGACCTGAGCGCGCACCAACTCGCAAAGCTTGACCGCGAGCTTGTCCTTGACGCCGTAGAACACGCGCTGTCCGTTTTTTTCCCGCTTCAGGATGCCGGCGGCTGTCAACAGCGCCAGGTGCTTCGAGATATTCGCCTGCGTCGAGCCGGTGGCTCCCACGATGTCGTTGACACTGCGGGGCGTTTTGCAGATGGCCTGCAAAATACGCAGCCGCATCGGCTCGCCGAGCGCCCGGAAGCGAGCCGCCATTCGATTCATTTCCTCCGGCGTCGGCGGTAATGATAGATTGTTGCTTGACATATAACTAAA
>CAZGGF010000163.1:0-10922 GCA_964524715.1 uncultured Verrucomicrobiota bacterium
GGAAAACCCAGACAAGCCACCGTTGAAATTGACACCGGGAGAAACAGGGCCTGAAATGGAATTGAAGTTCATCCTGCCATCCAGTTCTGTTGTATGGTCATTGATGCTGTTGATCGGAGAACCACCCACGGGAAAGGTGGCGGGCAGTCCGCCGCCAAGCAAAGGGATTCGCGTGCTGTTGAAGGAGAAAGGCGCGCCCAAGGGACCGTTTGTCGAAGGCGACTGGAAAACCTATATCGGTACTCGTTGGCGGTAATTGATGCGGCCTGCTGCTGTTGAGTGGGCGGCCCGATAACCAATCGCCGCCAAACACGAGCCTCATCCTTTCCCCATCTGCTCGCCAAACTTTTGCAGCACCTTGAGGAAACCGGGCGAGAACTGCTGCGTATCCTCCGTGATCATCTGCAAAACCTCCGCCAGTGTGAAGAAGCGGCCCGATTCGATTTCGCGCGGGTTTGGTTGCGGCGGCTCATCAGTTTGCAGGGTGTAGAACGTCACATGTTCCCAACCGGTCTCAACGCAGGCGGAAATCTTGAACAGCCGCGTCAGGCTCGCGTCAGCTTCGAGTCCAAGCTCTTCGTACAGCTCGCGGCAGGCGCTGGTATCGGCGTCTTCGCCGGCATCTTGGTGGCCGGAGGCTGAGGAATCGTAGCAACCGGGATGCTTGTCCTTGGTCTGCGAGCGTTTCTGGAGATAGAGCTGGCCGTCGGAGTTGAACACGAAGATGTGCACAGAGCGGTGCATGAGATTGCGGCGATGGACCTCGCCGCGCGTGGCTTGGCCAATTACTTCGTCGTTGGCGTTGACCACATCGAAAAGCTCCTGCTGGTTGTCGGTGGTCATGGTCGTTGGATGAGAATCATGGCTGCTTCGGTTCCGACGGCGCTGGCGCGACCAGTTCGCGCGTCAACAGCAGCCACTGCGCCAGGCTCAACTCCTCGCCACGCGCCGTCGGCGGCACCCCGATGCGTTTCAGCGCTGCTTCCAGCTGGTCGGCTGTAACCGGCACACTGGTTTTGGATTTCGGCAGCACGCCGCGCAACATTTTTCGGCGCTGGCCGAAGCCGGCACGCACGTATTCCTTGAACGGCGCTTCGAAGGCAGGCTCCAGCAACGGATGCGGCGCCAGCCGCAGTGAGACCACGGCGGAGTCGATGGCGGGTGGTGGGATGAAGCACCGCGGCGAGATGATGTGCTCGCGCCGCACTTCGTAGTAGAGCTGGGTGAATAGTGTCAGCGCGCCGTAATCCTTTGTGCGCGGCTTGGCCACAAGCCGGTCGGCGACCTCGCGCTGCACCGTGAGCACCATGCGCCGGGGCCGCGCGGGCGAGTCCACGAACCGCTGTAATACCGGTGTCGCAACCACGTAGGGGAGGTTGGCGACAACCTTGAACGGCGCCACCGGCACAAAGTCAAACTCCAGAGCATCCGCATGAATGAGTTGGAGTTTCTTGCGTTGGCCAAACCGTTCGCGGAGGAATTCGCACAACCGTCCGTCCTTTTCAACGGCAACGACGCGAGCAGCGTGCTCCAACAACAATTCCGTGAGAGCGCCAAGACCGGGACCGATCTCCAGCACCGTGTCTTCGGAGTGCAGACCGGCAGCGTCCACGATGAGATAGGCGATGTTTCGGTCCACCAAAAAATTCTGGCCCATCGCCTTGCTCGGTTGCAGCGCCAAACGCTCCAGCGCAGCGCGCGTTTCAGTCGGTGTCATGGATGCTATGATTGACCAATCCGGGGCGGGGCGCAAGCCGGCGACAGCAACTTCTCCCACAGGCTGGTGTTGATCTCCTTGCGCCGGTAGGATAGCCGGGTCGATTGCTTGAAACCATCGGGAGACACCGTTTATGAGAATATCACTTCTGAAAGCCCTGGCGTTGGGTTGTGCGCTCGCACTGACCGCACCATCATTCGTGTTGGGCAAGGACAAGGGCGCGGGCGGCGGCAAACACGATGGCGGGATCGGAGTTATCGACGAGGCTCTCTCCAAGCTGCAACTGACCGCGCAACAGAAAACCAAGATCGAAGAATGCAAGACGAAGTTCCGTGACTGCTTGAGCGCCTACCAGGAGGAAGCGAAGCAAGCAAAACGGAGCAACGACCCGGAGAAAAAGAAGGAAATTGCGAAGAGCATCGCCGAAAAGCGCCAGGAAATGCTGGATGGAATCCGTGCCGTGCTCACAGATGCGCAGAAGAAGACGTTTGAAGAAGCCATGCCAAAGCGTAGCGCACACGGCAAAGGCGGTGCAAAGACAGACACAAAGACTGGCGGCAGCGCCACGCAGTAACCGTGCCGTCACCACTGGCGCATGACGCTGCAGCGCACGGAGGAATCCTATGACGGCCACTGTCAAACAGGTCGGCACCGGGTCGATTGAGCTTCAGCGCGGCGACATCACCACACTCACTGTTGATGCCATCGTCAACGCAGCCAACGTCCACCTCCAGCACGGCGGTGGCGTGGCGTGGGCCATCGTTCGCAAAGGCGGCGCAATCATTCAGGAGGAGAGCGACCGTATCATCGCCGCGCGCGGCCGGCCGCTCGAAACCGGCGAAGCCGTCATCACCTGCGGCGGCAGGCTCCCGGCGAAGTTCGTCATTCACACGGCTGGCCCGATCTGGGGCGACGGCGACGAAGATGCGAAGCTCCGCCGCGCCTGCATGTCTTCCCTGAAACTCGCTGACGAGAAGAAGCTGAAGTCCATTGCGTTACCGGCAATCTCCACCGGCATCTATCGCTTCCCGCTTGATCGCGCCGCGCGCATCCTGCTCGCCGCCGCTGCCGAACATCTGGCCGGCAAGAGCGGTCTGGAGCGCGTCATTTTCTGCCTGTTCGATGAGAGAACTTACGCCGCGTTCGCCGAAGCCATGACGGAACTCCAGGACTGTCCACGTTGACACGAGGAAGTCCGGCTGCCTTCCTCAACTCTCACTTCGCGTTCTTCAGATACCGATCGAAGAAACCGAGCACAATCGGTCGCAGGTCCTGCTGTTTCGGCTGGAGATGGAAGGTATGGGGCGCACCTTCCACAATGACGAGTTCGTGTGGGGTGCCGGCCTTCGCTAATGCGGCGTCGAAATCCTTCGATTGCTGCACGTCCACCGTCTTGTCCGCGGTGCCGTGCATGATGAGGATGGGCGGATCGTTCTTGTCGGCATAGGTGGCGGGCGAGGCCGCACGGTAGAGTTCCGGCGCTTCAGTGCGCTTCTTTCTGAACATCGAGATGTCGTGCCAGGTCAATAAGTCCGCCGGCCCGTAGAGGTCCACCGCTGCCTGGATGCGGCACGAGAATTCGCCGTAAGGCTCCTTGGGATCAAGACCGTCCTTTGCATCGGTCAGCGCGAGCATCGCCGTCAGATGTCCTCCCGCCGAGCCGCCGATGGCGCCGATGTGATCCGGGTCGAGCTGAAGCCGCGCAGCGTTCTTGCGCATCCAGCGCACGGCCGTCTTGCAATCGTGAAGGTTTTGCGGCCATGTCACGGCGGTGGTGCCTTTGGCAGCGAGCATATAATTGATGCTCATGCAAACGTAGCCATGCCGCGCCAACGTCGTGCCAATATTGATCTCGCGAGCCGCGCCTTTGTCGCCGCCGGACCAGCCGCCGCCGTGGATGATAACGACGCCGGGACAACGCTGGTCCTTGGGAACGCTGGCCGGCAGGTAGAGGTCGGCTTTTTCTTCCCGACCCGCGGCGAGATACTCAATGTCCTTCTCCACGCGGACATCCTCCGTCGCGGCCGATGCGCACTGGAGCGCGCAGAACATGCCAAGAATCCAAGGTAATTGTTTCATAATGTATTACTCCACTGTGATGCTTTCGATCTCCACGGTGTGGCGATCACCGATCAAGCGATCCGCGCTTGCCCCGAAAGCGAGAGAAGTTGCGGCCCAGCACGCGACATCCATCAGCAACAATCTCATGCGTGGCTTTCTCCAAGAACTAGGCAGTCAGGTTGTGCTCCACGACGCAGCCCGGCGCGCGGATGGCCAGCGGCTCGCCCTTTGCGCCGACGATGCGGTTGGCCGTGATGATGTGATGACCGCCTCCCGGACCGGCGCTGATCGCGGGGCCGGGGTCAATGGCGTCGAGCAGATTGCTCGACACGATGCAGTCTTCGGCATCGCCCAGCAGGATTCCGCCTTGGGCCGGAAGCATCTTCGGCAGCGGAAAGAACGCGCCGCCATAGACGCTCTTGCGAATCATGTTGCCGGTGATGGCGTGCTTGCCGGCTTTCGAGGACTGCTCGATGCGCACGGCCGCTTCGACGTTATTGATGAAATCGTTGCCGGTAATGGCGAAGCCGCGGCACGGGCCGGTCAGGCGCACGCCGATGTCCGCGTGCAGGTAGTTCGATGTGATGGCGATGTCGCGGCAATGATCACGCGGCTTCTTTTCGGCGACACCGCTCGCCTCGATCGCGACATGAAAGCCTTCAATGGTGTTGTTGGCAATGACGTGTTGGGCGGTGCCGTCGAGAATGATGGCCGTGTTCTTGCCGTAAGCGAAGTGGTTGTTGACCACGCGGACCTCGCGGCAATCCCAACCGAGATAGACATGCTCCTCCTGTTCCTGGCCGCCTTCGAGCCGGCGCGTCTGGTTTCCGTGAAGCGTCAGGTGATGGATATTCTCGGCGCGAACGCCGCGTTTGCAGTCGCGCATCCAGCAATCCCGGACGGTCACGTTCGTCCCGTGCGGCACCAGCCGGATGGCGTGCCCGCCGTGACCAAGGAAAAAGCAGGTGTCGATCAGTGTATCGTTCGGAAACATGACCACCAGCCCATCGCCGCTCTGGTGATTGCCTTCGAACGTGATGTCCCGGATCGTCATTCGCAGGTCGGGCCACCACGCCCCGGTCACGCCGGTGATTTGCAGCAGCGGCTCGCCTTTCGTGTTGGTGTTAATCAGCACACTACCCCGCCCCTCGCCGACGATGAACAGGTGCTGTCCCTCCACCAGTGTCTTTGTCACCGGCCGGTCGATCTTGTGTTTGCCCGCCGGGATGAAGATCGTCCCGCCGTGCTTCGGCAGCGCATCCAGCGCGCCCTGCAATCCACCCGCATCAATGATGTTGATCCGCGTTTCAGTGCCCGGTTTCATTGCGAGACTTCCTTTCCACAGCCTACTCCTTCAGTCGTTTCCGCGATCCCGCCGGCCCGCCATCGGCAGCGCATTTGCGCGCAGGGCTGTCGGGGGCAAGCCGGAAATCGAGCTTGCCGGCATTGACGAACCCCGGGTCGGCAACAATGGAGTGGGCGTCGAGTTTGCTCTGTTTCTGGAACTCGGCGAACTGGCCGGGTGCAAACTTCGTCTTCAGAAACCACATCAACATCTCGCCACGCTGGAACCAACAGTTGTGGTCCATCGTCAGGCCAGCGGTCCAGTCGTTCATCATCCGGAGCGGACTCTCGGTGGCGTTGGCGAAGATGTTGTCGCGGACGTAGAACTCCGATGTGTTGGCGGGGTTGGAGTAGAACATCAGGTGACGGCCATTGCGGTCCGGGCGCTGGGCGTGTGCCCAGCCGAAGCCGGCGTTGACGCAGGTGTTGTGTTCGAAGCGGATATTGCGCGTCGTTGAACCTGCGCGGTTCCAGTATTCGAATGAATACTCGGAGTTCCAGATGACGTTGTCGCGATAGGTGATATTGGCCTCGGTATTGTTGCTGTCGCCCTGGTTGGTCAGCGCGGCATCATAGATTTCCCAAAGCCGGCAGCCTTCGACGAGGCAGTCGCGCGCGTTCGACCAGAACTCGATGCCGTTGCCGAAACGGACGGGCTTCCCGTCGGGCCGCGTGAACTGGTGGCCGCCGCCGATCCATGAGACGTCACAATTACGGATGACGATGCCGCGCGTGGAGCCGCCGCCGAAGCCGTGCGCAGCGCCGTAACGCACCGCGAGTCCCTCATAGACGACGTAGCCTTTTCCACCCTGGTCCACGTTATGACGGCGCAGCGCCAGTTCGATGCTCTTGTGCATGTCGGCGGGGTTCTTTTCGGAATACAGCTTCACCTGCCAGTTGACGCCGTCATACCAGTAGTCGCCCTGTTGTTTGAGATCCGCCGGTTTCCATTTCTTCACGCCGGCTGCCTTGCCGTGGTCGAAGATGATGTTGCCAACGTCCACCGACAACAGCTCGGCCTCGTTGCAGCGGAACCGTTTCCAATCGACGAACTGAAACCCGAGTGTCGCTCCGGCGGGCAGCGCTCCGCCGAGGTGCACGGTGATCCGGCCGTCACTGGCCGTCTTCACCGCCTTGAAACGGACCGAGCAGTCAACCCATTCGGAACCGACTTCGATGGCTGCCGGGTTGCCCTTGCCGTAACTCGTCCACGGTGCGCCCGGGCTGGAAAGCCCGACGCTGTGAATCTTAAACGATTTTGTGCAGCGGGCGCGGAAGGAGAACTCAAAGTAGTCCCCCTCGCGCACGGGAAAGCCGCTTTTGTGGAGCTGGATGTGGTTGCCCTTGGTGCCGCTGGCGGCGCATTCGATCTGAAGCGCCTCCGCGGTCTTCGTCATCCGCGCCTTCGCTCCATTCTCCGAATGGATATTCCACGGCGTCGCTGTGAGCTTGCCCAGCGGTTCCAATTCGGTGAAGGCGGGTTTCGCCGTCACCCAGATATTGCCGCCTTCGTGCCGCCAGTCGCCCGGCTCGTTTCGGCTCACCGAACCGAGCAGCAGCGGCTTCGCGCCTTTTGCATAGGCGCCATACATGACGGGGACGCCTTCCTTGCCGCTTTGCGGGACGAGTGATCCGCGCCAGGTGTCGCCGCGTTTGAAGAGCACCCGGTCGCCGGGGCGCAGCTCCGCCGCGTTGACTTTGCTGAGACTGCGCCACGGCGACGTCTGCGAAAGACCGTCATCGGTGTCGTTGCCGGACGCGGCTACGTAAAAGGTACGCCCGGCTGCCGGTTCTGCTTCCGCGAAGGAAGCCGGCTGATACACCGCCGCGACGGTGATGAATAGGGCTGTAATCAGCGTCTTCTGGGTCGTTGTCATCATTCGCTTGCCAACGGATGTTCGCGCGCACCTTCCGCTTCCTTGATTGGCCAACTGGCGCGGAGCGGTGATTTGTAGGGGCCGATCTTCTCGATCGAATGTGTCCGACAAAGGAGAGCATTCATTGCACGGGAAGTATAGCGACTGAAGCGTCATTTTGTTTTCCTGCCAGTGCGAGACGTAAATTCCATACTCTAACAACGCCGTCTTCGCCCGCAAACACCAACTTCGACTTGTCAGGCGACAGCGCAATACAAGGAACCCTGCCACCGTGGCCGGTGAGCCGGGCTACTTCGCGTCCCGTGAGAAGCGACCAGAGTCGGATGCTCTGATCCCACGACGCACTGGCCAGGAGTTGTCCGTCGCGTGAGAATTCGAGTCCACTCACTTGTTCCGTATGCCCCCCGACCTGAACAGTCAACGGCTGGCCGTTGGGGACACTTGATAACCTGATCGCGCCGGCCACGTCGCCTGAGGCCAACGTCCTGCCGTCGGGAGAGAAGGCAAATCTCAGACACGCGTTGGTGTGCAGGCGGTCGCGGAAAGAGTGGTTGGTGAACTTCCTGCCGGCAACGTCCCAAAGCATGACCCAATGGCTTTGCGGGAAGGCCCAGTGTTTTCCGTCGGGCGAAAGGGCAATATCCGACACCAGACGTTTGAATTGATAGTCCAACCGCTTGCCGCGGAAGGTCGTGAGATCCCACTGATAAATCTCGCCGCATGTATTCCTTCGTCCTCCAGCGGTCACCAGCGTTCTGCCATCGGACGCGAAGTTCACGCTCCACACCGGCTCCGTGTAGCCGGCAAGACGGGCAAGCTCCTTCATCGTGAAGGTGTCCACGATCCTGACTTCGCCCCGTTGAGTCTCGTCGCCAAAGGCGCGCGCGGCCACGGCCAGCCATCGCCCGTTGGGCGCAAAAGCTACGCGCCGAGCATCACATGGCAAACCGGTAATGCGCGTTCGCTCTTTTTGGAGGGATGTATCCCATAGAATCACGTCGCCACCGCGAAGAGCCACAGCCAGGGATTTGGCATCAGCCGAATAACGCAGATCAGTGATGGCCGCCGGGGGACGAGGAACGGCCGGGGGTGCAGGTGAGGCCACAACAGACGTGGGTGCGACTGGGATAGGAGCTTGTTGAGCAACCGCGGGAATTGGAGCGGCTGCCGGAACCGACCTTAGATCCCAAAGTCTCACGGTCCCGTCCCCACTCGCTGTGGCCAGTACGCGGCCATCAGGAGAAAACGCAACGTCATGAATGCGGTCGTGGTGACCCACGATGTTGAGACGTTCTTGCCCCGTGCTCACATCCCATAACCGAGCGGTTTCATCATAGGAACATGTGGCCAATGTCTTGCCGTCCGGAGAAAAAGCGATTCCACTAACGCGGTCGATGTGGCCTTTGATCGAAATCGGCAACAGTTCACCGGTCACGCAACTCCAGAGTCGGACAGCGCCGCTATCATCAGCGCTGGCCAACACCTGGCCATCTGGGGAAAAGGCAAGGCCGAAGACCAGTTTCGCGTGCGTATTCTGTCCGTTGGCGTTCGGCAGCAGTTTCCGGAACACGGACTGATTGTTCTTGAGGTTCCATACCGCTGCGCACTGGCCGTAAGCGTAAGCCAACAGGTGACCATTGGGAGAGACCGCGATAGATCGCACAATGCGATTCATGTTGAGTTCGAGTGGCAGTCCCTTGAATCCTGTCAAATCCCACAGAATAACCTCGCCAGCCTTGTTGGGCTGCCCGCCGCCGGTGATCAGCGTCTTCCCGTCTGGCAAGAACGCCAATCCATAAGCCGGGTTTTTCTGCGTGTTAAGCCTCACGACTTCCTTTTCGGACGCCGACTCCCAAATTCTGATCTCGCCTGGATCGGACGAATCGCGGTCATTAGTAATCGTTGCAGCCAACAATCGGCCATCGGGCGAAAACCTCACCCGCCTGCAACTGCCAGGAAGTTCCCGCAGCTCGGCTTTGACTTTCTGTGCGTTCACATCCCAGAGGACGACTGCGCCTCCCCAATTCGCAGCCGCCAGCGTCCGGCCATCTGGCGAATAAGCGATGGAAGCGACCCCGTCTGAAGAGCTGCCCCGATGTTGTAACGTTGCGTTCGCGGCAATGCGGACACGCGGTGTCGGTGGATCGCTCCAAGCGCGCCATTTTTCAAACCTGCCCCTAACCGCCCAGACATCGGCATCCCAACGATCACCGAGCCGGGCAAATAGCGACCGCGCCGTTTCCGCGTCGCCAGCCAGACATGCGAACTGGCAGAAGGTGTTGACCGTGCGCAACGACCCCGGATGGCGTTTTTCGATGTCTATGAACCCCTGTTTCAGCTTCGGCCAGGAGATTCCGTTGCGGGCGAAAAATCCCTCATCCGTCTTGAACTCCAGCGTCCCGCCAACCGCATTCATCATGAACCATACGATCCGAGCGTAAAGGCTCTCGCCTTGTTCGCGACGGGTCATTTCAGCTGCCTGCTCTGCGAATTTCACCCACTCACCCGGTTCTCCATGCCACCGCGGCAACAAGTAATAGGCCTTCACGAAATACATCTGATACCAGTCAGGCTCAACGGCGATCCCTTTCTGAAAAATCGCCTCAAGCTGGTCCCGAGGCCAAGATTGGCCCAGTGCCACACGACCGAGTATCCAGTAGACAGCGGCATCTTTGGTGGACAACCGCCCCGCAGCTTCCAAAACCTCACGCGCCTTCTGCAACCGTTCTTCGAACAGCTTCCGTCCATCATCCGTCACCGTATCGGCGAATCCGGTGCCGCGCGCGACCCAAGCGTAGCTGGTATAAGCTTCGCCCAACAGAATTCTGGCGGCGACCGAGTTTGGATTGTTTTCAACCCACCGGTTTAACCGCGAGAAATGCCGTTGCCACTCGTCTTCACTGCGTAATGTCCGTTGGTAGGCGGTGTAAAGGAACTCCAATTTCAATGTGCCGCCAGACCATCGCGCCCGTGTGCGTCGCAGTTCGTCCGCGAGTTTGTCCACCTCGGTGAAGTTCTCCGTGTCCACCAGCGCCCGGACTTGCGCCTTGAACTCTTCCCACAACCTGCTTTCGTCCTCCAACACCGGGCTGCCGGCCTGTTGACACAAACCGGACGCGTTGATGAGAACGGTTGCTGCCATCGCAAGAATCCACGCAGGGCGTCTTCTGTTGACCACAGTCGAATAAGCTGTCTCGGTCAGTTTCATCGGTTGTCGTCTCCAGTAATTGGCCAACGTTCTTATTCGCTTGCCAACGGATGTTCACGCGCGCCCTCCGCTTCCTTGATTGGCCAACTGGCGCGGAGCGGTGATTTGTAGGGGCCGATCTTCTCGACGGGGATCGGCTTGAAACCAAGCTTGAACGCGGGCGAATTCTTCTTGAGGCGGTAATCATCCTTCTTTGCGTTGACGAAGAGCGGGTCGGCAACGAGCGAGTGTGTGTCGTTGCCGGCGGCCTGCCACGAAGCCCACTCGTCCATCGCAACGGCTTCTTTCACTGTCACGTCATCCACCCAGATCGTTCCGGCGGGCTGCCGCACGTCGAGCCGGACGCGGAACGACTTCATCTGCTCCTTGTAGTCGCGGTCGCCGGGTGCGGGGAACTTGAAGATGACCTCGTAGTCCTTCCAATCGGCGCTGGCGGTTGTGGAAGTGTCCTTGGCCCAGAAGTAGACTTTGTCTATGTAGGACTGCGCCATGAGCGCGAACTTCGTGCCGGGCTCGGCCGCGCGGCTGCGCGCGGTGAGGCGGTAACTCTGGCCGGGCTTCGCCGCAATCTCGCCACTGATGAAGTTGGGACAACGCTCGCGACCGCCCGAGTCCTTCGTCGTGCCGCGGCCCTCGATACGCAGCGATTGTTTGCCGCTGGACTTCACGCTCGCATCGATCACGGCCTTGGAATCCTTCGGCTTCACCTGCCATT
>CAZGGF010000164.1:0-34115 GCA_964524715.1 uncultured Verrucomicrobiota bacterium
GATCAGCGTGATTTCCCATGAGCTGCCCATGGCCGCCAATTTAGAAGCAACGCAGGCGATTGCGAGCGGAAAATGCCGAGAAACAAGGGGAATCAAACAGGCCAGCCTCGGTCCAGCCGCCTCTTACGCTTTTGACAGACATCTGCAAGCACGGGCGGGCAGCTTCGAACCTGCTGCCAGCGTGCCGTATTCCGCAAATACCAAGGCGATGGCAAACGGTCAGGGAACGATTTCGATTTTGAATACCCGCCGTTGCCGTTGTTGCCGCCATTGCATGTCAGTCCGTAGAGGCTGGAACCAAACAGCATCAGCGAGCCGAGCGGATGGCCGCTATCGCGCCTGCCGCCGCAAAAGAGTGCACGTTGGAGCAGCCGCTACTGGAGAGGCGGGGTCTTGGTGTTGATTTCAGAGAAAGACCGCCTTAGATTCGAGAGCCGATGAGCGTGGCTTGGAGGAAGAACAACCGGTCTTCTGGAGACACCCAATATGACCACCTCAAACGAGATCAACGTTCTGCTCGACGCGCTGGCCAAGGTGCTATTGCGGTGCGCGCTGTTTGGCATCCTGTTGCTGCTGCTCTGGTCCGGTTTCTGCACGTTTGCAGGCGACCTGGTGTATGGGCTTCACAGCAGGCTGTTCGATCTGACCCGGCACGAATTGAGCCTGATCCATTACAGCGGCATGGCGTTCACCAAGATCTGTATCTTACTCTTCTTCCTGTTCCCCTACCTTGCGATCCGGCTGGTCTTGAGCAAACGCTCGTGACCCGGATCAGGCCTTCGGCGCTGCCGATCCGTTGATCTCGGGCTTCTCATCCTTGCCGCGTTGCTCGGCAATCTTCTGCTCGCGCCGGTGCCAGAAGAGAACGATCGGGCTGGCAATGAAGACCGAGCTATAGGTACCGGTCAGGATGCCGACCAGGAAGCAGAATGCAAAGTCCTGGATGGTGCCGGTGCCAAAGATGAAGAGGATCAACGTCGCGCCGAGCGTCGTGGTACCTGTCAGCATCGTGCGTGAAAGAGTCTCGTTGATGGCGCGGTTCATCAGGCCCTTGTAAGAATGGGCTCCCAGCAAACCGAGCTTGAGATCCTCGCGGATACGGTCATAGACAACGATGGTGTCGTTGATGGAGTAACCGATGATCGTCAGCATCGCCGCAACGATCGGGGCGGAGAACTCGCGCCCGGTGAGGCAATACCAGCCCATCGTCATCAGGATGTCGTGGATGGTCGCCACAAACGCGCCCACGGCAAATGGCAGCTCGAAACGGAAGGTCACGTAGAGCGTGATCATGATCAAGCCCCAGAAGATGGCCCAGCCGGCGCCCTTGAGCAGTTCGAGACCGACGGTGGGGCCCACGCGCTCAATACCGACACGAACAAACTGCGCTTCGGGGAACTTCGTGCGCAAAGCCCGCTCCACCTTCTCGCCTTCGTTGTAGCCGACTTTGACTTCGAGGAACTGCTTGCCGGAGCCAACGTCTTTCTGGAACTGGATGAGGCTCTCGCGCATGCCAGCGTCTGCAATGGCCTTGTCGAGTTTGTCCACGTCCACGCGCTGGGCAAACGTCATCGTGATCGAGTCGCCGCCGGCGAAGTCCACACCATAGACCTCACCGTTGAGATGAAGGCCGCCGCGTTGAACGAAACTGACGGTGCCTGCGGCAATGAGCAACCATGAGGCAATGAACGCCCACTTGGCCATGCCCATGAAGTCAATGTTGGTAACGCCCACCCACCGCATCATGCCAATCTTGTTGAGCCAGCCGCGCTGATGGAGCAACTCGAAGACCAGCCGTGTGCCGACAACAGCGGTGAAGATGTTCGCTGCGATGCCGATGGTGAGCGTGAGGCCGAAGCCTTTGACAGAACCGGCGCCAAGCATGATGAGAATGATGGCGGACAGGACGGTGGTAAGGTTGGAGTCGAGAATGGCGCTCCAAGCCTTGCTGAAGCCCGCATCAATCACAGCACGCATGTTCTTGCCGGCGCGCATTTCCTCCCGCATGCGTTCGTAGATGAGCACGTTGGCGTCCACCGACATGCCGATGGTAAGTACGATGCCCGCGATGCCCGGCATGGTCAGCGTCGAGCCGAGTGTGGCCATGACGCCAGCGAGGACAATCATGTTCAACAGTAACGCAATGTTCGCGACGAGGCCCGCGCGCCAGTAATACCCCACCATGAACACGACGACGAATGCCGAGCCGATCAGCGCCGCGCGCACGCCGCTCTCGATGTTATTGCTGCCCAGCGACGGGTCCACGCCGCGTTCCTCGATGATCTTCGCGGGCGCTTCCAGCGGGTTCTCCAGGATATTCGCGAGGGTCATCGCCTCCTTGTAGTCGAACTGGCCGGTGATGACGCCGTTGCCCATGATCTTGGATTGGATGACGGGTGCGCTCTTGACCTCGCCGTCGAGCACGATGGCCAGCCGGCGGCCGATGTTATCGCCCGTGACCTGCCCGAAAATCTTCGCGCCTTCGCTGTCGAACTGGAACGCAATCTCCGGCGCGCCGGTATACATGTCGCCATGAACCGCGGCGCGCGTCAGGTAACGGCCGGTAAGGGGCTTGGCGGGCGGGCCGGCGGGGCGCTTGGTGACAAGCAACTTCTCGGTGTGGAGTTGACCATCGCGAGTCTCGCTGAGTTCCTTCAGCTCGTAGCCGGCAGGAACCTCGCCACGGGCAACAAGGTCTTCCATGCTCGCATCCCCCGAACTCTCCGGCTGGTAGACCATCTTGAATTCCAAATAGGCGGTCTTCTGGATGACGTCGCGCGCCTCCTGCTTGGCTGCTTCCGTCAAGCCGGGCAACTGGATGAGAATGCGCGTCTCACCCACGGGCTGGATGGTCGGCTCGGCGACGCCAAACTTATCCACGCGTTTGCGGAAAGTCTCGATGGCTTGGGTAACAGCCTCTTCGCGGCGGTGTTTGTCGAGTTTGTGAACGTCCAGTTCGACGAGGAATGACGTGCCGCCCTTGAGATCGAGGCCGAGACGAAACTTGCCGGCGTTGAGCCGCTGGACGCGTGCGAGAATGTCGAGGTTGGGTGTCTTGGAATCCTTCTTGGCAAAACCCGGGAAGTATTGCTTCAGGTCGACATTCTTTTCTTCGACACAAGTCCGCAGGTTCGCGTAGGTACGATCCGGATGGGCAGCCTGCGCCTTGCGCACAGCCTCCATCAGTTTGCCGAAGGACTCGTCTTTCTTCGTGGCGGTCTTTTCGAACGTGGCGATGAGGTCCTGATCCGTGGGCGGCCAGAGCGCGTAAAACGACGCGGCCACGATGGACAGGATGAGAATGGAACGGTTGAGAAGACTTCGTTGCATGGCGGCTCAGTTCTTGGAAGTGGATTGTTCGCCTTCGTTGCTTCGCTGGGTGACAGTCTGGATGGCAGAGCGCAGCATCTCGACCTTGACGTTGTCGGCGATGCGGACGATGACGGTCTTCTCCTTGACGTTGGTGACCGTGCCAAGGATGCCGGTGGCGGTGACGATCTTGTCACCGCTCCGGAGCGATTCGAGCATCTTTTGGGTTTCCTTCTGCTTTTTCTGTTGCGGGCGGATCAACATGAAATAGAAAACCACGAAGATCAGGATTGGGAACAACAGGCTGTTCAGCATCTTCGCCCACTCCGGCGCATTCTCGCCGATGGGCGCGCCCATCGCCAAAACTGGAAACAAACAAGTCGTCATCATTACGTCTCTTTTCCTTCGTAGGTCAGGCGTCCCGCCTGACCAATCATCATCTCACATCGGACAGGCAGGATGCCTGTCCTACTCTTTGTTCACTCGATAATTCGCCACGAACTCGCGGCGAAAACTCTCAAACGACCCGGCCGCAATCGTGGCCCGCAGGTCGCGCATCAGTTGCAGATAGACGTGCAGGTTATGCCACGTCAGCAGCCGCAAACCGAGAATCTCACCGGCATTGAACAGGTGCCGCACATAGGACCGCGAATAATGCCGGCAACAGTAACAGGCGCAACCTTCTTCGACCGGTCGAGGGTCATCTTTCCACGCCGCCACGCGCACGCTCTGTGTGCCGCGCCGCGTAAACGCCGTTCCGTTGCGCCCGACCCGCGTCGGCAGCGCGCAATCGAACATATCCACGCCGCGCGCCACCAGTTCCACGATTTGCCGTGGCGTTCCAAGGCCCATCACATAACGCGGCTGGTTGGCCGGCAGTAATGGCGCCGTCACCTCGGCGATGCGGAACAATTCTTCGTCCGGCTCGCCGACACTCAGGCCGCCGATGGCGTAACCGTCAAAACCGGTCGCCATCAACTGCTCCGCACAATGCCGCCGCAGGTCCTCATAGACGCTGCCCTGCACAATACCAAAGAGCTTGCCGGCAAAACCGATTTCCTCAGCCTCCTGCCGGCAACGAGCCGCCCACGCTAGTGAACGCTCCACGGCTTTGCAAGCGGTTTCTCTGTCACATGGATAGTGCGGACACTCGTCCAGAACCATCGCAATATCCGAGCCGAGCGCGTGTTGGATCTCCACCACCTCCCGCGGCCCCAAGAAGCACGCCGCCCCGTCGATGTGACTCTGGAAATGCACCCCCTCGTCTGTCAACTTGCGCAGCTTTGCCAGCGAGAACACCTGAAACCCGCCGCTATCTGTCAGGATCGGCCCGTCCCACCCCATGAACCGGTGCAAACCGCCCGCCGCGCGGATGATCTCGATACCCGGCCGCAGGCTCAGGTGATAGGTGTTCGACAAAATGATCTGCGCGCCCAGTTCCCGCATCTCGTGAGGCGTCATGCACTTCACCGTTCCCTGGGTGCCGACCGCCATGAAACAAGGCGTCTCCACGACGCCATGCGCGAGCGTCAGCCGCCCAATGCGAGCGGCCGAAGCAGTGTCGGTTTGCAAAAGCTGAAACATCGTAAATCCGTTGAAAAACAAGAGCGCGAGACGCTACCACGAGTCGGTTTTTCTTGTCGAGCATGGCGGCTGGCTGGTTTCCGGCGCAGTGACGCCGCCGCCCCATGCCTGAATCCCCCTTGGTTCCCCCACAGTTCCGCGTTCTTCTGTACGGTTTCCGAACCTTTCACGCACTCACAATGCGTTGTTCTTGGGAGAAAGAAAATGGCGGAGAGGGTGAGATTTGAACTCACGTTGACCTTTCGGCCAAACCGGTTTTCGAGACCGGCGCTTTCAACCGCTCAGCCACCTCTCCGCAGTCACGGCCCGGTTAACGTAGAAACCGCAACGCAACGGCGCAAGAAGATTCTCATGGAAGAAACGAGCAAAGTCTCTATGGCCGGCCGCCTCAATAAGCAATGCACCTTCCATGTGCCGCGTGCCCTTGGCGAGAACAAGATGAGCAACAGGCGGAGCCCGGCGCGGCACCTGCATGGTGGACCTGCGGGGAGCAGCTACCATGACGTGCGGAGCCGATAGCGGCATCGCATGGTCAGGCCGCTCATCGCTTTGGGAGAATTTCACTGCCTTTGTTCATTGGCCTGCACGACAATTCTGACTTGTCGTAAAGGAATGAGCACAGTGCAAGAAACTGCACAAGCTTGCGCTTCGCGGGGTCATAGCGGCTCGCGCACCAACGTACAACAACGTGATACTTGCCGTCCGCCACACCTTCGAGAATCCACTCATCCCCGTCAAAGCCTCGTGTTTTATCCTGAGTGGACATATCAAAAAAACGCATAGCTGAAATCTGCCGTTCCAACAGCTTGCCGTCAGGGTCGGATAACGTGATGTTTTTCTTTTCAACCAGCTTCCCTGGATCGTAGCCACCCTGACCATCCAGGCGCCGAGCGGCCAGCCGATAGATGCCATCCTCCTTCGTGACGCGAATGCTGATTGGGTTGCCCCATGTTGGCAGAATCGTGAAACGGAATACAAAGTTCTTCGCGTCGGAAGCGGCCTGCAAAAGACTCGGCTCACCCATCCGACTCAAAGACTTGCCATACCAATCGGCCTCGAACTCTGAGACGCCTTTCTTGGCCTTTGTGGGGAAGTATGGCTCCGCAGCGGACAACAGACTGCCGGTGAAACATAAGATCTGGAGAACGCGCAAGATCATGAAGAGTTGTCAGCGGCCCAGCATGTATTCTGCATCCTAATTGTCGCCCTGCAAACCGACGTGGAGGACTCTCGCGCTGGGTTCTTGCTGTGTCCAGATTATTTACGCGAGGTACAGGGAGTGTGAGGAAGACCGCAGAGTTGGCTTCACCGGCGTTCCGAAACCGGCGCTTTCAACCGCCTGCCACCTCTCCACATTAACGGCGGAAACCGCAACGCCATGGCGCAAGAACATTCTCTGGAAAGAAACGGGAAAAGTCTCTATTGCCGGCCGGCCGCCTCAACGAACACCACCCCTTCAAGCAACGCGCGCCTTAACGCTCAAGTCGTCCGACAGGACGATGCCGCGTTCGCTCCAGTGCTTTATTGAACCTCCAGCCCCGCTTTTGCTCCCACAACCACAGACTGGATGGACAAAATCTCCCGCATGTTTAGACCTGCCTCGGTTATAAACGCCTTGTGTGACAACGTTCCGTCCGCGTTTTGGAAAGACAGGCGCAAGTACGGGCTTCGATCCCATCGTCTCCTTGCCTCGCATACGGTGATTCTCTGCAACGGGATTTGAAAACTCCCCACTTGGGCACTGGCGTGAAGATCCAACTTTTTCGTGCGTGCGGTGCTGGCGCGAACAAACGCAGCAGGATGGCCTTCAATGAAAATACGAATCAGCGCCTTGAATCGCCAAGAAACACCACTGACACCGCACGACATGAAAACCAACCTCTGGTTGGTCACTACAAGCGCACCCAAATACGAGCTGGTGAGAAACGTCCGGGCGCGATCACCATCCCAACAGTGGATAGCATCGAATCTTGATTGGATGGTTTCCTCCATTCGACACGGCGAATTTTCAACCACGATTTTCGCCCCGTCCAGAACATTCGCGCGAGGTACGGAAAGAGAGTGAGCAATATCCAGAAGGGCATTCTAATTCAGTTACCCCAATTTCCAATCATACGCGCGGCTTTTGCCGGACCGGAAAGAGTTGTAACCCGAAGTTGTTGTGTCCCAACACGAATGGCGAAGGTGAATGAGGTGCAGCTTCCCAGAAATCGGCTGAGTTTGTCGATAAGCACGCTTGCGCCCGAATACTTTACGGAGCAGAATCTCCCCCGAAACTTGAACTACCACAGGTGTCGCATGTACCGATTCATGGTGATGACCGCAATCATGGGGATGCTCGCGGCGGGCTGCGGGACTCGGGAGGACGCGGATAAAAGAACTGAGGTGGACTGGCCTGCCCGCGCCGCCATGGTGAAAGAGGGCATGACCCGCGCCGAAGTGGAGAAGATCTTGCCGAGGTGGATCCCTCCACGCAGCCACGAAACAACACGAAGTGAGCAATCAGATGACAAGCACGCTTTGACCTTGGACGATCAGGATGTTCGGTCGCCTCAGACGGAGGTTCTTGCAGGAACCGGCGCTGGCTTTTCGAGAAGTGAAAGCTATTTCGTCGCAGAGGATTGGCGGGTGGAGGTGTGTTATGACTTCACGGGTGGCGGAAAGCCTGTGTGGTCCAATGGAGTAATAGAACACAACAAGGATCGGTATCATCCTCAGAACAGACTTTTGCGGTCGGTGAAGATTGAGAAGGTCAAGAAAGCTGTTACGCTGATACCGACGCCGCATCCCGCGTTCATCCCGGGGAAATGGGTCAACACGAAAGACGGTATCGTTTGGAATGATCGGCCGGACAACGAAGCCTATATCCCCAAACCGGTTGTTCTCACGAATGATTTTGCATGTCCGCCACGCCCCGGCAAGCAGATGCTGGCGGCAGCATCGGTCGGGAAGGAAGCGCCGATGGACTGGCCTGCTCGCGCCGCCATGGTGAAAGAGGGCATGACCCGCGCCGAGGTGGAGAAGATATTGCCGGAGTGGGAAGGGCCACACACCATCGAGAAGAGGCATATCGACGTAAAGGAAGGCACCTATTCCATCCAGGCAAAGTCTAGCAGTGGGCAGATGCAAATCGACAATGCTTCTTTGGGGACAAACACTTTGCTCCTCGATAACAGATTTTATCGAAGAGGTGTCGAGATTGGCATCGGTTCTGGCATTTCAGGTAGCGAAGAGTATTTGGTCGCCAAGGACTGGCGGGTGGTGGCAGTTTACCGACGTGACAGTTCTGGCAATCAGAAGTATTTGCGTGCAAGAGCAAACCAAGTCATGCGGAACACCAATGACCAGAAGCTTTGGATATCGAGAGCGGCTTCAATCAAGGTGGGCATGACACGCGCGGAGGCAGATCGGTATATGCCGGCCTGGAACGGCACCGAGTTTCGTTATTGCGGGAATAACAGTGGCAGTCACGAAATGTATAAGTTCGCCGAGAATTGGTTCCGCGCGACAAACTACACTTGGTCATTGACCATCGAATATGACGGGTCCGGCGGCGATGGCAGCATGCAGAATCACGTGATCAATCCCGTGAAGATTGAGACCGTGGCGTCTTCCGTCACAAACACTTCTACTTCGGCGGCTGCAACACCTCACTGATCATCTTCTCGGCATCAAGGTCCCACGTTTGCCAGACAGATTCCGTTCTCATCGCCCCTTCCTTCTGCACAGGCCGAACGACATGGATCAAGGCCGATCGCCCTTCGTCGTCTACTGTAACTATGTCGCTAACGAATTTATCGTACAACATCCTGCGGGCCGTCCACGCGATGTTTCCGTCCAGTTGCTTTGGCAGCACAAGAACAAGAGAAGAATAGCTATAAACGAACTCATGAGGATCATGGTCATTAGCGAATCGCCCAAACCATTCCGGGGATGATTTTTCCGATGGCAGCCTCTTAAAAACACGGAGAAGCAGGGCTTCCTTGTTCTTGCTACAGATGATCTGCCAGACGGACTCCAGCGGATCCAGATACGCAATGACCTTGCCACCAACCAACTCGATCCTCCCACCTTCGCCCGCGTAGAGTCGTTCACTGACATCGGGTTTTTGAATCCGGTAGTGCCCCACCGTAGCCGGTTCGTCGAATCGTCCACTGGCTATGGTCTGTGGAATCGGTTCCACAGCGTCTTCGCCGCCAGCCAGTTTGATCGTGTCCCCGTTCATCATCCGCCATTCGGCGGGAACGAAAATGCCTAGTGGTTTCCGTGGTTTCGTGGATACAAATGGTTCAAGGCTTCGAATCGTTTTGAAATCGTACGCCTCAATCAGACGCCACGGATTCGCTGGTGGATGCTCCGCTGCAAAGCATCCCAACGTTGTAACGCCTGCAAGGGCCGCGAGCACCCGAACCATGGTCTTGGTTCGCGTCTTCATGCTTTGCCAGACCCTCGTTGTTTCGGTGATCTTTCGCGGTGGTTCTTTTTCGGGCCGCCACCTGGCGAGCGTGATGTTCTGTGATGACACTTCGACTCCTTTTCTCCAAAAAGGTTCCCACGTTCCAACCGCTTCCCTGTTCGGCTTCATAAACCCGCCAGCGCTCAGTCTACGCCCGTGTCCCTGAGCGTCAACCCAAGATATCCTTTCTCGACTCACGACGCACAACCACCGTTCCGTCGCTGGATAATCGCTGGAGCAGGTTTGAACCTGCTTGCTGAACAGGTTTCACAATTCCTCTGAATCCCGCCGATTCGCTGGCACAATCTGATGCAGCAGGACTGCCCCTGCCCCACGCGCTTTGCGATGGCCGGGTCTATCGTCTCCAACCACAGAAGTCCCGGTCAAAAGTCTTCCCCATCCATAGCGTCCCGAGAGTGCGACAGAACAGCAACCCCACCACCTTTTGGTGACTCGGGATTCACGATTCACGAATTACGAATCTCGAACCCCGAATCTCGAATCCCGACTCCCGAGTGATGAACCTCATCGGTCCGCGGCTCGCGTGACGGCTCCCACTCCTCCGTGCAGGATGCCCAGCCTTCTGGCTTTCCAAAATGCGGCGGCGAGGTGGGTGGTTCGAGCTGTGCCGATTTTGGTGGCATCAGAATCCATGATGGATTTGTACAGGAGTTCTCTTTGCCTTGTTGTGAAAACGAAATCCTTTGTCATCAATTGGGCCAAAGCCGCTTCACCGCAGGCACAGATGGAGGATTTCTCTTCGCCGCCGTTGACGCGAATTGCCCGAACCGCCGCCAGTCTGGCGACTGATTGCATGGCTTGAAGTATTTTGGCTTTCAATGCGGCATCTGCCTCCAACTCATAAAGGAGTTCCAGGGACGATTGCATCTGAATCAAAGTGTATGTCGGCATCCAGCGATTGATCTCCGCCGGAGGCAAACCATCCAACTTCAGCGATTGCGTAACAGCCGGTTCCAGGTATTCACGATACAACCGGTGATACTTTTCTGTGCGGCAGACATCCCACGCAGCGGCATAGAACATTGGCAACCGCGCCGCCTCATGTGTCCGGACTTGCCACATGCGGCAGATGCCGCGCGAATCACGGGAGCCGTCGGCACGGAGAAAATCGTAATCGTTTTCCGGGGTCACATTTTTGATCATGCGCTCGGCAACAGCTTTGAGCAGTTCCCGAATCTCAGTTTTGGTCGTTTCCCCGGGGTTCAAGGAACTGTGATAGTACCGCCACAAGCCATGGACGAAGTGGGTGTATTGATCGCGCGATGAGGTGATGCAAATGCCTTTGCCATCCTCCACACAAACGCCGCGCGCAACAAAACCGGGGACCCCGTGAACGGTGGCACATAACTTGAGCCCTTGGAATATCTCTTGCGCCGTGTCCTTGAGTGGCGCGGCATGCGTCACTTCATATTGATCCACGAGCATCGAAAGCAGAATACCGCTGTTGATCGTGCAATCCGCCATTCCCGCGCCGTAGCCCATGCGGGCTTTGTCGGGATCAAGCCGCGCATTGTCAAAGCAACTGGCGGGAGCCACTCGACTTGCAGGACAACTGTAGAAGAGGTGTGTCTTGGGGCTATAGTACACCGACCACATTCGTTTCCAGAACTGGTCCAATCGGGCGGTCATTTCCCGGTATTGCTCGGGGGTGAAGTCAGCGCCGGCCCCGGTTTCTTGCGCTGGCGCTGTTGAAAACAAAGACAGCACCACGACAAGCGAGGCCAGCCATTGCTTGGTGGATGGGGATTTTGATTTCAGGCCACCAATGGTGAGGCGCTGGTTTGTCGTGGATGCTGTGCTCATCGATGTCATTCTTGTCGTCGGACCGGCTGACGCAACCACAAACTCCCTCAAACACGAAAGCTGTGGAAACTTCGTCCGTTCTGTCAGCCCTCGACTGCCTTACTTCAGTACTACTTCCAGCAGCTGATTCAGGCGGTTGAGCATCGCGCGCGGGTCCTCCAACAGGCCGGCGGCGACACGGGCGTTGTCGAGGATCTGCTCGGCAACGCTCACCGCAAGGGCGCTGTCCTTCTGCCGCATCGCGTCAAGCCGCGACAGGATCGGGTGCGCAGGGTTGATCTCGAGATCGTATTTGGCCGACGCGAGCTCCTCGCCCTCCTTCTTCATCGCCTTCATGATGCGCCGCATGTTTGAAGTGAGGAATTTGTCCTGGTCCACAACGACCGCCGGACTTTCCACCAATCGCTGTGAAACGCGCACCTCGCCCACTTTGTCGCCAAGGTTTTCCTTGAGCCATTGCGCCAGCGACTTGGCGGCATCCTCGGACAATGCACCTTCCTTCTTCGCGTGGTCGCCGAGGTTGAGATTCGCCTTCTCAGCGAGCTTGAGCGGCTTGCCGTCGAAGTTGCCCAGGTGTTCAATCACAAACTCGTCCCACGGATCGTAGAGGAACAGCACCTCAAACTTCCGCTCTCGGAACACCTCGTAATACGGGCTGCTCTCCGCCGCCGCGCGGTTCGGCGCCAGCAGGCAGTAAATCTCCGTCTGCTCGGCCGGCATCCGTTTCACGTAATCGGCCAGCGACGTGAGCTTGTCCTTGTCGAGCGACGACGACTCATAGCGCACCAGCTTGCCGAGCGCGTCCTTGTGGGTGTAATCGGTGACGATACCCTCCTTCAGGAAGCGATGGTACTCACGATAAAACTTCTCATAGGCTTCGGCCTCATTCTCCAACTGCTCGTCGAGGAACTTGAGGAACCGGCCGGTGAGGACCTTGTTGAGCTTCTGCATCAACGACGTGTCCTGCATCGTCTCGCGCGAGATGTTGAGCGGCAGGTCTTCGCTGTCCACGACGCCCTTGAGGAACCGGAGCCAGTCCGGAAACAGGCCCTTGGCGTGGGACTGGATGAGCACCTTGCGGCAATAGAGGTTCACCTCGGAATCCATCCGGCCCATGCCGAGCGTCTCGAAATTGCGGGCCGGCACGAAGAGTAACGATTGGATGGACAACGGCGCGTCGGCGGTGAAATGCAGCCGGAACAGCGGCTTGTCGTGGTCATGGCCGACGAACGTGTAGAACTCGTTGTATTCTTCTTCCTTGATCTCGTTTTTGTTCCGGGTCCAGATGGCCTGGATGGTGTTGAGCCGCTTGCCGTTCAGTTCGATCGGAAACGGCACGAAGCTCGAATAGCAATGAATGATGTGCTCCACGGCCCCGGCCTGCGCAAACTCCTTCGCGTCGTCCTTCAGCTCAAGCGTGATCTTCGTGCCGCGCGGCACGTCGGCAGCAGGCTCGATCTCATAGCCGCCGGCGCCCGTGCTCGTCCATTGCCAGCCCGTCTCCTCGAGCTGGAACGAGCGGCTCTGGACGACAACTTTCTTCGCCACCATGAACGCCGAATAAAACCCCACGCCGAACTGTCCGATCAACTTCACGTCCGGCTGCTGCTTTTCAGCAATCTGCTTGAGGAACGCCTTGGTGCCCGAGTGGGCGATGGTGCCGAGGTTCTCGACCAGCTCGGTGCGCGACATACCGATGCCGGTGTCGGCGATGGTAATCGTGCCCGCCTTGTCGTCGGTGGTCAGCGAAATGGCCGGCGCCACGTCCGGCTGGTGGACGGTCTTGCCCGACGACTGGCTGAAGCGCAGCTTCTCGCAAGCGTCGGCGGCGTTGGAGATCAGTTCGCGAACGAAGATCTCCTTGTCGGTGTAAAGCGAATGAATGACGATGTCCAGCAGCTGCTGGATCTCTGCCTGAAAATGGTGTGATTCGGTCGTGCTCATATGCCTGTTTTGATAAGTGAACAGACAGCCCGGCGTCAAGAGTGTCGGACGGGCAAATCAAGAGCAGCCTCGGGCGAAACGGGCAGGAGCCAGGCGTCGGACGGGCCGCAGCACCTGTAGTGTCCGTCTGGTCAAACCGGGTGACCCTGATGTTCTGACTGGCTGGCTATACAACCCTCGATGTCCGGTTAGCCTGGGCTGATTCCGCCCCAAAACCCGCCAATGCGTGAAATGCCGTGGACACGATGAGAAGCAGACCATAATATGCCGTCATGCCTCCCGTGCTATACGGCAAATTCGAGGCGCAATCAAAGATGATAGGCGCGTCCGCGCTATCCGAAATCAACCCAAATGAACTGTCCGAATTGCTCCACCGAAATGAACTGCGGCACAGCCACACTCGACAGGAGTTGGGCAAATGCCCTGACGTTCGGCTTTGGTTCGAGTGAATTGACCTTCAAGCCCGACCACGGCAGGAAGGAGGTCGTAATGTCTTCATGGGCTGTGTGTCGTGCATTCCGTTGCTGCCAGTGTGGCGCGATCACAATTGCTGCTGAACCGCCAGCCACTTGATCACCCCTCCTGCAAAGGCCGGTCTTTTGTGTTCAACCACGGAAGCCCCAGCCAAGAGTCTTCCTCATCCACAGAGTCCTGAGAGCGTGAAAAACAGCAACCCCACCACCTTTTGGTGATTTGGGATTCGAGACTCGGGACTCGAGACTCACGATTCACGAATTACAAATCTCGAATCCCGAATCTCGCTTCCCAAACCTCACCGGCCCGCGGCTCGCGTGACGGCTTCCAGTTCAACCGTCTTTCCATCGGAGGGAAATGCGAACGGCTTCAACTCCCACTCTTCCGTGTAGGAGGCCGAGGCGCCCGGCGCAAGCGTCTCACGCGGCCCGATCGGCTCCAGTTCGCACATCTCATTCTTGAAGTACCAAATCGAAATCGTCAGCCCGGCCATTTCAGAATACACCCGGTCGGGATAAACGGGGAACCGTTTGACGAACATCAGATTGTTGCGCATCAGGTAGCAGAACCAGCCGGCATGTGAATCCATGCCCAGCTTCGGGTTTGCCGGCGTGCCGAGTATCTCTAGAAAACCATCGCGAATCCGGATGTTCGGGTCTTCCGGCTGGAAGTTCATCACCGGTCCCGGCCCGTACATGAGATAGCTCTTCGGGAAGCGGCTGCCCGGCGTCAATGGAATCAGCACGATTCCGCCACCCACAGCGAGCGTCCGGCTCCAATGGCAACAACTCACCGGCTTGTCAGATTCGTTGACCATGCGCTGCTCGCATCGCACCACCGACGAGCCGGCAGCCAGGGCAAACTCGCGCACCAGCCGGATGCCCGTGGCCTTGTCGCGCACGCTGGTGAGCCTGATCTTCCCGTCGCTGGTGAATTCTCCGGTCCAATCACCCAGCCACAAATCCGGGTGCGGCGTGATGACACGTTCGGGGCCGATGTCCAGCCGCCCGCCGCAGGGGTCCACTGGGACCACGCCGGGTTTATGCAGCCAGCCCTGCTGCGAGGGATTCAGATACAGCGCGTTTTGCCCGCGCCACGCATACTCCAGCACGCGCCCGCCGGCTTGTGGGCAGACGGTCAGCCGCGCATCGCCGTTTTCAAGGCGAAGGCAATCCTTGTAACCGAAAAATTCCACGTGCGATGTTTTCACTTGTGTCTGGGGACCTTTGTTGTCGCCGGCCCACAGGCTGCCGGCGATGAGAAGAGCGGCCGCATAAACGAGTTTCATGATTCAGATGAGGCCTGCGTGACGAAGGCGCTAATGCCCAAAGGTTCAATGATTGCCCGTTGTGAGCGCGATTCAAACATCCCGAGGCTCCGACCTTCGCAGCGGCTCGAGTAAATGACTCCCGTCTGTTTCACAACTAGCGATTGTATGCATCCCACGCCGCTTTTTCTTGCTGGAGGGTTGTCTTTCCCTCCCGAATCACAAAGCGGGTCTTGTAGTCGAGCGGCTTGCCTTTCGGGATCGGGACAATCGTCTTGCCGGGGAAAGCCAGCGAAATGCAGGTCGATCGGTAATAGCGGAAATTATTCGGCGCGAGCGGCGTCGCCTTCGACTCGAACATCATGACGGTCGTGAAACCGGGAGTCTCGATCCCGTCGGCGGGATACTTGCCGAAGATCGCCATCCAGGCGGCGTTGCCGAACGTCGGTTCGGCCACCCGTTCCACGAACGTGGCATCATCGCCGCGCCACTTGTCCGGATTCGGATGCACCGCACGAATCGAAAACTCCTTCAGATTCGGGTTCAGCCGGACCGACATGCCGCCGTAGCCACCGTAATCAACTTTCTGACGCCCCGTGATCGCCATGCCGTCCACCAACGCCTCAAGCCTGACATCGACATCAACCGTGCGGCTCCTGGCTCCCTGCGCCCCTTCGGTCTTGGAAACACGAATCGTGGCGGTCTCTTTCACCACGTCGGCCGGGTCGTCGTCGTATCGCCAGACGTTCACCGCCTGCAACACGGCGCCATCCGCGCTGGCTTCCATTTGGGTGATCTTGACCGGGTAGGCGCGGATTTTGCAAACGGCCCAGATATCGCCGATCTTGTCGTTCTTGCGGACCTCGCACCAACTCCACCAGAGACTCCGGTGATGGAGGTGATCTTTCGGATAGTCGGCGGTGAGCGTCTCGCCGTTGAAACCATAGAGCGGATAGATGTAGTCGCTGCGCGCGCCGCCGTATTGGCTTCCGTCGGTGAAATACGCGCCGTCGTAAGGCGTGTCGCGTTTGCTGAAATGAGGCACCTTGATTCCGTCCGGGAACGGGACCTCCCCGAAACGATAAGTCAACACCGGCCGGCCCTGCTCGGTGATCGTGTAGCTCTGCGTCTTCTTATCGACGGAAAACGCCAGGGGGCTGGATGCCGCAAAAAGCGGCGACGAAGCAAAGAACACCAACAAAGCTGCAGTTCCACGCCAGGGGTTCATCATGTGTCACTTCTCCTATCTCATTTGGTTGCGTGACCGGCTGCGCGGACAGATCGAACACGTGCGGTCGAATGATTCAGCCGACGCTTGGGGTCGTTTCGGCATCCTACGGCACCTCGATTCGCACTCGCAAGATTTTCCGGTGGAGCAACGGTTCATCCGCCAGACTCGTGTGGTCGAAAAATCGGGCCAGCGCGCGAGTTTCAATGTCTTGGGGTGCCAGCCATCGTGCCGATGGCCCTCGACTTTGCGATCATGGTTTCCGAGGTGGATCGCGGCCTCCGGACGCGATTTCCTGCGATGACGGAAACGCGCCCGGAGGTCGCGTTCCACCTGACGCTTCGCGCCCACTGTCGCTGCCGGAAATCCTGAAAGGATTTCATCACTCAGCCCGGGGTTGCGCGGGAACGCGCTACCCCGGGTCATGTGTCCAACAAAGATTCTACCCCAACGGGGTTGAATCATCGCCACCGCCGGCACCGTGCCGGCCACTTCCGCCACCCAACAAAGATTCTACCCCAACGGGGTTGAATCATCGGTGGTTGGTGTCCCGCCTTTAGGCGGCGTTGTCGTCGTTGGGGCTGACGGGGAGCCGGCTGAAGCCATCCCTACGCCAGACTTCGCCCGAACTTCCGCGCACGCTTCTCCACGTCGCCGTTGAGCTTGTCGGGCGTGGTGCAGCCGGGGATCAACAACGTGCCGAGATCTTTGCATTTGAAATATTTTGCGAACTCTTGGTAAGGCGGCACCAGCAGATCGAGGTTATCCTTGATCGCGCCTGCGCCCGTGGCCACCAGCGCCATGCGTTTGCCGGCCAACAGCAACTGCTCGTCTTCCTTCAGCAGGCAGAACGCGCGATCCAGCAACGCCTTCATTTGCGCCGAGACGCCCCAGCAGAAAATCGGTGACGCCAACACGATCAGGTCGGCCGTCATCATCTCGAGGAAGATGCTGTTGCCGCGGTCATCCTGTCCGCAACCGGGTGCGTCAGCCACTTTCTTGCAGGCGTAACACTCGCGGCAGGGCGCGAGAACGCCGTTGCCGAGGTTGAGGCGCACGACGGCGTAATCGCCCGACCGCAATTCATCCTCGATCCATCCCAGCACCTTGGCGGTGTTGCCCTTTTGCCGGGGACTGCCCAAAACGCAGAACGCTTTCATTTCAATTCCTTTCTAAGTGATTTACAAATTCGTGGCGTGGATGGTAGCGAAAGCGGACGGAAAGGCAACTCCTGCGACTGAAACGGGCAACGTGGTGGCTACCATCCAACAGCGGGACAATGCCATCCAGACCTTGCTGGCGTCTCTGGGAGCAGAGACTGAATTCGGGCAGAGAGGCGTCTGCGGCCTCTGTCAGGTTAAAATGCCGGGCTTGGGCGAATGACCGCAGGCATCTTGTGCTAAATCTTCAATATGCGTTCCTCCGGTCCCTCATCCGCCCCCCGCCGTCTGACGGGGTTAGCGTTCGACCCAGCTGCTCGGCAAATGCGTCTGAAGCGCCTTCACTCCCGCCTTCGTGACCTTGGTGTTGAAGACAAGAAGCCTCTGCAACTGCGCCAGCGTTCTCAGATGTTTCAATCCCGCGTCGCCAACCTTTGTGCAGTCGAGGTCGAGCGTCTGCAACTGGGTCAACGTCTCCAGATACGCCAGCCCCGCGTTGCCGGCCTGCGTGTAGGCGAGGCGAAGCCACTGCAACTGCGTCAGCGGCTTCAAATGGTCCAGCCCCGCGTCGCTGATCTTCGTGTCGATGAGATCAAGTCGCTGCAACCGCGTCAGCGGCTTCAGATGCGCCAGCCCCGCATCGCTGACCCGGGTGCTGCCGAGGTAAAGCCCCTTCAACTGCGTCAACGGCTTCAGATGCTCCAACCCCGCGTCGCTGACCTGAGTGTTGTCGAGGTCAAGCCACTGCAACCGTGTCAGCGGCTTCAAATGCGCCAGCCCCGCATCGCTGACCCGGGTGTTGGAGAGGCAAAGCGCCTCCAACTGCGTCAGCGGCTTCAAATGCTCCAACCCCGCATCGCCGATCCGGGTGTTGGAGAGGTCAAGCCCCTGCAACCGCGTCAGCGGCTTCAGATGCGCCAGCCCCGCATCGCTGACCCGGGTGTTGGAGAGGTCAAGCCAATCCAACTGCGGCAGCGCCTTCAAATGCGCCAGCCCCACATCACTGATCTTCGTGCCGGAGAGGTCGAGCCGCTGCAGTTTCGTCAGCAGCTTGAGGGCGGCAAGGTCTTCATCCCGGACATCCGAACAACCGAGGCTCAATTCAGTGACCTTGGCGGGACCCTCGTCCGGGAGTCTTTCGGCCACGACAGACGGCAGACGCGTCTCCGGCCTCGCAGGAGGCGTGACCGACGCGGACGCCGGTTTTGCCGCCGGGTTCGGCGGTATTTCTTTCACCAGTTCTATGGTGCGTGTTCTCGAGTCGACAATCTCGGAAATCGCGACCTCTTTCTGAATGCCGAGTCTTTTCTTCACGCGCGGGCTTGGCGAAAAAACCAAAATAACCACAGTGGGGACCGTCTCCTTCAAGTAGTAGAGCTTCACGCCGGAACAACCCAGTCTGTGGAGCACCAGCCCCACCGTGTGCAACTTCCTAAAGGCATTCCCAGCAGTGATGCCGTTTATCTTGTCGTGGCCGAATCGCAGATAAGCGCCGGCGGCATAACGCAGCAAATCCTCGTCTGAAGCGCCGTCGAAGACGGATCTATCCAGGCTTCCATCGATGTAGTGGCAATCAATCGCGGCGGCGATGGCTGGCGAGAAGAATGTGATGGTGATGCTGCCACTCGATTCGATCTTCTTGTCAAATTTCGGATTGATACCCTCTTCTGCACAAAAAGCGCGCAAGAGTCTTTCAAAATGCGCGGCAAGGGGGGTCTCCTGGAGGTAGTATTGAAAAGTTCCGTCGAATCCCTCGATTCGCTTTCCATCAGAGTATCGCGATTCATACTCGCCCAGCATTCCGTATATTTCGAAGCGCGCGTGGCCGGTATCGGCGTGCGGCGTGGCGGCGATTCCGCTCCTATGAACACAGCTTGCGAGCAACGCGATTGAGACCGCGATAAGTGTTCGATGCATTGGATTCCTCGGCTTGGCGGTTATGAGACATCCCGATTGACGCCCTGCAAGACGGCGAGGCGAAGTGTCGCGCTGGTATTTTGGGGTGTCCAGAACATTGTTCCCGGACGAACCGCAGACGCGCTAAAGCGTAAACTCCAACTTCATGCCAGCTTCTCACTAACCCAATACCCATCTGCATCGGGTGTTTGACTCCCTCCGGGGAAACGCACATTCTGTGTCACCCTTGAAAAGAAACACCAAGGCTTTTCAACCGCTGCCCGCCAAGTGATCGGCGGCGATGATCATGAAAAGTTGAACTCTCATCAATTCAATCTACCAATATGATTCGCTACTTGAGTGCACTGGGTTTGATCTGCTGGATGACGCAGTCTGCGTTGGGTGTTGTGGTTGACATCACGCATCTGGGCGCGAAGGGAGATGGTGTAACGAAGAACACGACTGCGATTCAGCGAGCGATCAACCAGGTCGCCGAGGCGGGAGGCGGAACGGTGTTGATTCCGGCGGGAACGTTCGTGAGTGGAACGTTGTATCTGAAGAATCACGTCACGTTGGATTTGTCGGCCGGGGCTGTCCTGAAAGCCAGCCCGGACAAGGCGGATTACAATGCCGATGATTTTTGTCCACAGAACCAGGTGTTCTCTTCTGAGTTCGTGAGCGGCGCGCATTTCATCGTGGCAGTCGAGGTTCATCACGTGACGATTCAAGGGCGGGGACGGATCGATGGGAACCGGGAAGCCTTTATGAATGAGGTTCCGGAGAATCCGCCGAAGGGCCGCCGGCTCCAGTTCAAGAGACCCGCGTGGCGCCCGGGCCAGATGCTCTATTTCTGCGAATCGCGCCAGGTCACCGTGCGGGACGTCGAGCTATACCATGCGCCGTACTGGACCTGTTTCTTCCACGGGTGTGAGGATGTGATGGCCGACGGCCTCCGTATCTATACGGACTGGCGCGGCTATAACAATGACGGCCTGGATATTGACTGCTGCTCACACGTCATCGTGAGCAACTGCAACATCAACACGGAAGATGATTGCATCACACTGCGGGGCAATCCGAAGTCCCTGAAGAAAAAGGACCGCGCCTGCGAATATGTGACGATTTCCAACTGTATCCTGCAAACGCCGTGCAATGCGGTCCGGATTGGGGTGGGCAGCGGCGTGGTGCGCCACTGCAATCTTGGCAACCTGATCATTCATAACACCCGGACGGCGCTTTGTTTCATTGCCGCCTATCTGGGCAAGGGCGGCTGCACGATGCAGGATATTGCCGTTTCAAATGTCCGGATGGAATGCAAGCGACCGATCTTGATTGCATCCGACACAATTGGACCGACCACGAATCCGGGCGTGCCGATCGAGAACATCACCCTCTCGAATATCCAGGCGAAAGGATGCTGGACGTCTTCCGTCTTCGGGAACAGCGACGCCCTGACCCGTAACATCGTGATCGAGAATTCCGTTTTTGAATATTCCGGCGGAGAGGATATTCCGGCGGATCTTCCCGCGGAGCATGGCGTCAGTGAATTTGCGAAATACCGGACGGGCAATTCAGCGATTCAATTTCAAAATGTCGAGGGCGTACGGATGAATCATGTCTCGGTCCGTTGGCGGGATGTGAAAGGTCCCTGGAAAAAGGCTGTGAAGATGATTCAAGTGAAGGATGCCGGTTTTCACGATTGTGAATTGCCGGATTGTCCTGTTCAGCCTTGATCGGTGCCGCAGCAAGTTCAGCGGGCGCGGGATTACCTTGAATCCCATCTCCAAGCGCTTTTTGAACCCATCATTGCGCCCCTCTTGCTGTCTTCCACCTGCAAACCTTGAGCGCAGTCACGCATTTCTTTCAGGCGTCGGGCATGGATGCCAGTGTCTTTGTTGCCGATGCAACCATGTCGTCAGATCGCACCCGTCAGATTCCGATGGGATACGACTCGCGCCGGAATCCTGGTGCTTCAAGGCGAGGCAAGTGCCGGTCGCTGGCTTTGAAAAATCTGTTTCACTTCTTCGGCGCCAAGGGGACGATTGTAGATCAGAACTTCATCCACGTCTCCAACCCACGGATGGTGGTAGGGTCCGAATTGACTGCCTCCAATCCTCACGCGGACATGAGCAGAAGTCACCGAACGGGAAAACTCGTCGGAGGCAAACAGTTCGCCATCGATGTAAACGTTCTGGCAGCCCTTCCGATACGTGAGGCTATACATGTGCCAACGGCCGTCACGCAGGTTCAGTTTGGTGCCGTCTCTGAGCATGAAGACCTCTCCACCACTGGTGCTGGTCCATATCTCGGCTTTGGGCCCGTTGGCGGCGTGGGTGGATTCATTGGACCCGTCGCCCACACCCAACAGGAAAAAACCACCCGATCGATCATGCAACTCCATCCATACCCTCCAGCATTCATGCTGCGCCGGCTCGTCGGTTCGAATCCAACCCGACACCGTGAACTGCTCCGAGGAAAAATCCATCGATCCCAAGTCAATTCCCGAGTCCCCATTAAAGCGATAGGCGCCGCCGGAGACGCCCTGTGTCGGCGTTGCGCCGAGGATATTGCCATGATGACCGTTGCCACTGGCGTCGTGGGCGTTGCCATCCAGCGGCCAACGCCCCACCAGCCCTTCCGTGGGGATGCCGGCAGCACCCCCGACAGCCCCGCTCACTTGAATCGATACAATCTCGCTGAGATCAACCTCCAGTTTGCCGTAGGCGGTCTTCAGTCCGATTGTTTTCACGCCGAAAACACCGTGAAGCCTGTCGCCGTTCTTGAATGAAAGCACCGCAGTTTTCTGATCGTCCTTGAATTCCGCCGCGCTCAGTGTGGCAAGAGGGACGTCCAGTCTGGCCAGGGCGGATTGAAAAGGAACCTTATCGACCGTCGGCGTGCCGCGAACCAAGGACGAGTCTCGCAACTTGAACGTCAGTTCCAGCGCGGATTCCTTCTTCTCTTCCGCCACGCCGAGGGGAACACAAACCAGCAGCCCCACGAAAACGATGCTGCTCATGACTCCGGGCCTGACGATGGCTGCAATGAGCGAGGTCATAGGTCTGATTTCTCAAGTGTGCCGGTCACGATGCCCGTTTACAAGCGAAAGGCACTTGGTGCTGTATTCCACACCGACTGTGGTTGTCGTGGTGAGAAGACGCAGCAGGGACTCGTAGTAACGCCGCGTGCATGAGCTGCAAGCCACGGCGTTACCCGCTTCTTTCGAGGTTCTTCTCCGACCGTACCGGAAAAGCACCTACGGTGTTGCAGCCACAAACTTCTTTCCGTTTCGGGCGCAGATCATCTGCGCTGCATAACGCCCCGAGAGCGCGGCAAATGGCACCCCTCCACCTGCAGCCACCCAATGGCCCGCCATGTAGAGACCTTTCAATCCGGGCAGCGTGCTGGGAATGCGCCGGCCCACCATGCGCGGCGTGGGCAGCCAACCTTCGTAACTGCCTTGCCAGTTGGCGGCGTAGCGCTCGAACGTGGCGGGCGTCGCGACGTCCGACTGCTCAAGGTGTTTTGCGAGGCCGGGAAACCTCCGGTCAAGAATGTCGACGACCTTCTGCAAGACAATCTCCTTCTCGGCCCGGTATCCCTGGGGATCGTCCTTCTTGAGCTGGTTCCAGAAATCGTAGAACGCCGGTATCCGGACCGTGATGAGAGTCTTGCCCTTCGGACAAAGCCCTGTATCCGGGCTCGACACTGAAACGTCCAACCGCGCATGTTGCATGATCGGGCTGTACGCCATCAGCGATTGCGCTCCCGGCAGGCTGAGGGCTTGGGGCGTGCCTGGGAACTCCTGGTTGATTCCAAGCGAAACCAGGATCATGCTTGGAAACGGCTCGTTTTGCTCGTACATGCGAACGAGATGCTCGTTCACATACCGGCCGTTCAGCATTTTGAAAACCGTCGTGTAACCATCCGCACAGGAGACCACGGCAGACGCCGGAACCAAAGTCCCGTCGGCGCAATTCACTCCCGTCGCATGGCCGTCTTCAACCCGGATCGAATCCACCCGTGTGTTGCAGCGAATCACGCCTCCAAGGCGGGCATAGCGATCCGCGATCGCCCCGGCAAACGCCCGGGAACCCCCGACAACGAAACCGGTGTTTCTGCTGGCGCGGAACGCCAGAACCATCACGAGCACAAACGCCGACATATCCCCGTAGCCGACGAGCGCAAGCAACGCCTCGCTCAGAAAAGGATTCCGGTATTTTAACAGGTACTCGGCAACGGACAGTCTTTTCCATTTCAGAAACACGGACAGTGAGGGAACACATCTCCATCCGAACCGGATCTTCTCAGCCACCGTCATCAGCTCCAACGGTTT
Source organism: uncultured Verrucomicrobiota bacterium (assembly GCA_964524715.1). GTDB lineage: Bacteria > Verrucomicrobiota > Verrucomicrobiia > CAIQCK01 > CAIQCK01 > CAIQCK01. The sequence goes on from CAZGGF010000164.1 coordinate 23,479, forward strand.
TTCCAGCGGCGGTTCCAGCGAAACGCAACGCCGCGCAGCACTCACCAGTTCGTCAATCAGCGCGGAGTCTTCAGGCGCGATGCGTTTGAATTCGGATGCCAGCTGGTCCAGATCAGCAGGCACGGAGAGACTGGTGCCATCGGCACGTTCCACCCGGACGGTTTCGTCATGGAACGTGATCTTCCGGTCCGCAATGACACCCAATTCCAGCCAAATCCGGTAAAGTGCCGAGGACGGATTCGTGCCGACCAGCCAACGCAAGCATCCGTCGAAGACGTAATTCCCGCGATCCCATGAGGTGCACAATCCGCCGGGCACCGCGCCCATTTCCAGAATCTCGGAAGGAATGCCGTTCATCTGCAAATAGCAGCCACAAGAAAGGCCGGCAATCCCGCCGCCGATGATGATGACCTTACTGGCTGGGGTCTTTGGAGAAGTGTGCTCTGCGTTCATCGTTTCAATGGATGGGGATTCTGATTCAGCGCCTCCAGAATCGGGGTGCTGACCTACGGCATGCCTCCGCCTGTCGTGGACTGCGTTCGAAAACAGCCTGGGCTATGTGGATGATATATGCTCTCCGCTGAACTCGATCGTACCATCAGCATGAGATTACTCCTGCGTGGCACTCAAAGGCCCACCCGCTCGCAACAGACGTGCCACAGCGCCCGCCGCCGCGCGCAGATGTTCCGGCGTGTGTTCCGCCGAGATGAAGAAACGCAAACGCGCCTGGTCTTCGGCCACTGCCGGATAGATCATCGGGAAGACATTGATCCCTTCCTCGAAAAGCGCCGTGGCCAGGCGCAGGCACCGGATGGAATTATGCACGATGACCGGGACTACAGCAGTGTCACGAGACAACCCGGTATCCAAACCGGCAGCACGTGCCTCAGCCAGAAACAACCTCGCATTGTCCATCAGCTTTGCGATTCGCCATGGCTCCTGTTCGAGGAGACGCAATGCCGTCAGCGCCGCCGCTGCATTTGCCGGTGGCATGCCCGCGCTGAAGACGAAACCGGGCACAGTGTACTTGAGGTATTTGATCAGCCGGCGGTTGCCTGCTACATAGCCGCCAACGCTGGCCAGGGACTTGCTGAGAGTCCCCATCCACAAATCCGCCGAATCCGGCTCAACGGCGAAGTGCTCGCGTATGCCACGCCCCGTCCACCCCATCACCCCCAGCGAGTGAGCCTCATCGACGAAGATCGAGGCTTTGTGCTGCCGTGCCATGGAAATGAGCCGCGGCAGGTCCGGATAGTCACCGTCCGTGCTGTAGGCGCCCTCCACAACAATCAGCGTCTTGTCAGCATCGGCACGGTTGCGCTGGAGGAGGTTGCCGAGCGCAGTCAGGTCGTTGTGAGGAAAGGCCAGACGCTTTGCACGCGACGTCTGGCAGCCAAAAATGATGCTGTTATGGGCGAGCTCGTCATAGATCACAAGGTCTCGTGACCCAAGGATATGGTTCAGAACGGCCACGTTGGTGGCATAGCCCGCGGTGAAGACCATGGCGTCCTCCACGCCCAGGAATGCCGCCAGGGCCTGCTCGAGTTCGTGATGCAAGGGGCACTCGCCCGATGTCAACCGGCTGGCCGAGGCCGAGGTGCCGAACTTTTCTATCGCGTCCTGGGCCGCGCGTTTGACCCGTGGATCCCCAGCCAGACCCAGGTAATTGTAGGAGGAGAAGTTCACCAGCTTCCGGCCACCGATGTTGACCGTGTCGGCAGTTGCGCCCTCGATGGTGTGAAAACAAGGATCGACCAATCCCAAACCGCCGAGGTATTCCCTGCGGGCGAAGAACTCGCCCACCTCAGGGGCGTCTGCAAGGTGCCACACAGACGTAGCGCCGTGCGCGGATGGCTGTTCGGCTGTCGTCCCCCGATTGTCCCCGGCGCGACCCTGAAGGAGTTGTCTCAATACAGCCCGTTTCTTCTCCGGATCAAAGGAAGCGCGATCTTCAGGCATATGTTCTTTGCTCCTTTGTCTGAATCTCCACGGGTCCCCGGTTCATACCTTCGCTTTGGCCGTGTCGGCAGAGAAACGCACTGCCATTTTCTCCGCCAGTTGCTGCACGGACGGGCCGTTCATCAATTCCATGGACGAAATGGGCACGCCCATTCTCCCTTCGAGGGCCGCCGCCAGCTCCACTGCCATCAACGAGTCGAAACCCAGACTGCGGATCGGTTCGGCAACGTCAACCTTCTCTTGGGGCAGGTTCATGGTGCTGGCCACGATCTGATGAATGCGACTGACCAGATAAGGCACTCGTTCCTCGGGAGATAAGGATCTGACAGTAGCGGCAAAATCGCCTTCTGTTGTTCCTTCGCCGGTGGCATGCGCCGAAATGAGATGAGCCAGCACCGGTTGTGCCCCGGCGTGAGGATGGACTGCCGCCCAGCGCTTCCAGTTCACAGCAAAGACGCCAATCTGCACGGGGTCAAGCCGCACCAACCGATCGAGCACTGCAAGCACTTCGTCGTTGCCCAGCGGCCGCATGCCCAGACGCTCAAGCTGCTGCCGCAGACCATCAGCACGGGCCACCATTCCGGTCTCACCCAGCACACCCCAGTTGATTGCAAGGGCCGGCAACCCGTCGGCCCGGCGCTTCTGCGCGAGCGCATCGAGGAAGGCATTGGCTGCCGCGTAGCTGGCCTGGCCGGCGTTGCCAACGAGGGAAGAGACTGACGAAAATAGAACAAAAGCGTCGAGGGCAAGGCCCTTCGTGCACTCGTGCAAATTCCACGCACCCAAGACCTTGGGCGTCATCACGCGCTCAAGCTTGTCATCCGTGATCGACGGGATGAGTCCATCGTCCATGACTGCGGCAGAGTGCACCACACCCCGAAGCGCCGGCATGCCAATGGATTCGGTATTCACCAGAGCACGAACCTCGTCCAGGTTGGCAACATCCGCTTTCACGGCGCGAACCATGGCTCCAAGACTCTCCAACTCGGCAATGCCCTGTGCGGCTTCTGGAGTATCGCTGCCACGGCGACCCGCCAACACCAGATGGCGAACGCCGCGAGCCACGGCCCATTTGGCCACGGTCAATCCAAGCCCGGTCAATCCGCCGACAATGAGCCATGTGCCCCGCAGGACCGGTGGCGCATCATCCGGCAACTCGGGATGGACCATGGCAGCCGGGTCATCGAGAGACAATACGACTTTGCCGATGTGCTGCGAGTGAGCCATGGACTTGAACGCCTCGGTTGCTTTCGAGATCGGCAGACTCTTCGATGGCAGGGGCGTCAGTCGTCCCGCCTCGTGTGCTTTCCACACCTTGCGCATCACACGCGCACATTCCTTGGGGCGCTCAGCCAGCAACCGGTCGAAATCAACCGCAATGAACTCCAAGTTCTCATTGAAGTGCCCCAGCCCCAGTGGAGTGTTGAGATCGATATCCCGCTTGCCAAACTCGATAAAGCGCCCATAGGACCGCAGAAGTCTCAGCCCCTTGAAGAGCCCCTCACCTGCCAGTGTATTGAGCACAACATCCACACCCTCGCCATGGGTCCATGCCATGACATCGTCAAAGAAAGCCAGCGAACGCGAGTCGGACACGTGCTCAATGCCCATCGAGCGCAAGTAATCCCGACGCTCCGGAGTGCCGGCAGTGGCGTAGATTTCTGCGCCCATGTGACGCGCAATCTGAATGGCTGACAACCCTGCCCCGCCGGTGGCCGAATGGATGAGAATGCGTTCCCCTTTGCGCAATCGCCCCCGTTCAACCAAAGCGTACCAGGTCGCAATCATGGGGGTGAAGAACCCACAACTGTCCTCGAACTTCATATCTGCGGGCAGCCGCACGAGATATGAAAGATTGTCCATGGTAACGTGGGAACGGAAACACCCCGGATGGAACAGTCCAACCCGATCACCAACCTGCCAACCCCGGACCTTCTTGCCAACCCGCGCAATAACCCCAGCGCAATCAATGCCAAGCTCTGCTGCAAAAGCGGTGGATGTCAGGACGCGCGACGACAGCATCCCGAGCGCCTTCATTACGTCCTTGAAGTTGATCGGGGCTGATTTGACCTCGATTTCCACTTCGTTGGGGCCGGGCGCGCGCCGCCAGAGCCGCCGGAGCCGCAGCCCGTCCAGATTGCCGGGCGTCTCACTCTTGAGCACGAACCCCGCCTCGTGTTGACGTTCGCGAAGCGGAGGCCATGGAACCAACGCAAGCGTGCCGTCGATCTGTTCGAGACGCCGCACCAGGCGCAGGTTCTTCCGCCAAGCCACTTCGGTCTCTGCATCCTCGCCACGTTCGAGTTCTGCAACAACCGCCTCAAATCCCGAATCCGCATCCAGATCGACCGTGCGCAACCGCAGTTCAGGCTGTTCGAGTCGCGCCACCCGCGCCACACCCCACAATGGCGCACCTCCAATGCCCGGAGAGGCCGATCCCTCATCCAGCCGATGGACGTTGCGAGTGACAGCGAGCACGAGGGGCGATACCCGTCCGTCTTGTCCAACAGGCCCCAGAGCGCGCAAACATGAGAGAAACGACTTGGTTTCAGCCAAAGCCACTTCAGCCTGAGTCCGCGCGCCGGCGACGCCCGCGATCCATACGATGTTCTTAAACGTCCCGCCCTGCCTCAAGAGAGGAGCAAGATCCTCGCCCGGACAAAAGCCGAGGTGTTCCTGGTCTGCGCCACCATGTTTTTCGCCGGGTGTGACAACCACCAAGTGCCGCACCCCGCGCTGGCGTAGGAGCGGTTCGATCGCCGAGGCGTCCGCAGTTGGTGCGAAGACCAGCACGTCGTCAAGCGCAGGGCCGGACGGCGCGGGTTGTTGCGAAGATTTCAGTGCGGGCTCGGTTTGGGCGGTCCAACACGACCCAAAAAGCAGGTCCTTCCTCACCGGTCCTCCTTGAGGCCGGCCAGCCACGAGTGCACAAGCAACGCCGCGCAGCGATGCCACCGGCTCACCCGCCGCAGTAAAGAAATCGACCTCCCCCAGAATCTCTGTGGCAGTAACCTTCGTCAGTCGGCTATGCACGAAGAGGGAGCCGGTAATGGGACCGTAGCTTGTCGCACTGGCGATGCGTGCAGGCAAAAACCGCTGGTTCGCAATCGTCGCCCCATGCTGTCTCGCAACCAAGGCCAACGCCTGCAAGCCGGAGTCAAGCACCGTTGGATGCAACCGGTAGGTCTCGACGTGCCGGTCTCCGTCCGGGGACACCTGCACACACGCCAACGCCTCGCCGTCACCCGACGATGCCTCCACAATTCCACGGAAACGCGGACCGTAATCGAGTCCAATATCAGCCAAATGCTGGTACAGGGTCGTGGCGTCCCATTTCTTCGCGCACCGCGCCCGGATGGCCTCGACGCTATTCCTGCCGCTGTCGCCTTTCCATGGGCTGGGATGGGTCCGCCGAACTGCGCCCCGCGCGCACAGCATCCAACTTGCTTCACCCCCGGCAATGCGGTTGTGAACCTCGAATTCACCGGTGCGCGGGTCGAAACGAATCTGAACCTGCGGCGGATTGCCATCAGCCACCACCAACGGCCGTTGGAACTCGATATCCTCAATGGCAATCGCCTGTTCCGGAACCGCTCCTGCCAGCGCGATCCCCATTTCCACGTAGCCCACGCCCGGGAAGACCGGCAAACCGTCAACCCGGTGATCAGCAAGCCATGGGAAATACTGCCGGTTAAGCTCCACCTCGTGAATGGGTTCAGGGCCGGCCACTGGATGCCCCAGCAGCGGATGCCCTGCGTAGCCGAGCCGTTGCTGCCGGGCCACCCCGTTCTCTTCCCAGAAGCGCTGGCGCTGCCATGGATAGGTGGGAAGACGCACAAACTTGCTGTCGCTCGGAAGCAATGCCTGCCAGCGTGGAGAGCACCCCAATTCCCAGAGGCGGCCAGCCATCTCAGCCATTGCGCGGAGTTCGGGCTTCTCACGAACCAACGTGGCTACCGTATGAACCTGCACGCCTTGCACTTCCGCGCACTCACGAATCGAGATGGTCAGAACCGGATGTGGACCCATTTCGAGAAAGTGGTGGAAACCGGCACGAATCAAATCGCCTGCTGCATCGGCGAAGCGCACCGGCTCACGGATGTTTGACCACCAGTAAGCAGCATCGTGGGTGGCGGTCTCAACCCGCTGGCCGCTCACGGTTGACCATAGCGGGATCGTGGGTGCCGCGGGAACGAACCGCGAGAGCGCCGCGATGAGTTCTTCGCGCAAGGGGTCCATGGTCACACTGTGATAGGGAACCTCGACCTTGAGCTTGCGCACGAAGACCTTCTCTTCGCTCAAGACCTGCGCCAGAGAATCGAGAGCAGCGTGACTGCCTGACAAGGTCACAGTCGACGGACCATTGATGGCAGCGATGCTCACTTGGTCTTCAAGCCCATGGATGAAAGCCAGCGCCTCAACCTCGGACAACCCGACGGCAAGCATCCCGCCCTGCCCGGCCGTGCGCGCCTGCAACCTGCCACGGTGAAAGATGATGTGTGTTGCATCCTCAAGCGTCAGGCCGCCAGCCACGGTTGCTGCCGCCACCTCCCCTGCGCTGTGCCCCACAACAGCCGCCGGCACAATTCCCTGGCTGCGCAGGAGTTCCGCAAGCGCAACCTGCAACGCAAAGTTGAGGGGCTGCACAAAACGCGCCTCGGTCACGCGCGAGCTGCGCTCGTCGCGCAGAAGCTCCTCAGTGAGACTAAAGTCGGCAAAACCGCTGAAGATGCGCTCAATGCGGTCAATCGTCTCACGAAACACCGGCTCATTGCAGTAGAGTTCCTTGCCCATGCCCCACCACTGCGGTCCCATGCCGGTGAAAACGAAGACGAGACCGGGCTTATGCTCCCCAAGGACGCTCGCAACCTCCACCTGCCCGGCATGAAGAGCCCGCAGCCGCGCCACCAGGTCTTCGCGATTGTCAGTGACGACCGTCGCGCGCCGCTCGTGGTGTGTCCGACGCAGGCACAGAGAATGAGCGATGTCGGCAAGGGGCGTCTCACCAAGCTCGCCATGGCCGGTGAGAGTATCGGCATAGCAGCCAGCCATGGCCCTGAGTGCCTCAATGCTGCGGGCGGAGAACGGAAAACAAAATGCCGCCCGGGGAGAAGATGGCACTGTGATTGAAACCGCCGTTCTGGTTTCAGGCGCGCTCTCCACCAGAACATGCGCGTTGGTGCCACCGTAGCCAAATGAATTCACGCCCGCACGACGCGGGGCTTTTTCGGTGTCGGGCCATGGACTGAGCTGGGTCTGAACGCGCAGTCTCAGCCGGTCAAAGTCAATATTCGGGTTGGGATTATGAAAGTGCAGGCTGGGTGGCACCAAACCATGGTGCACGGCGAGAATCGCCTTCATGGCGCCAGCCACGCCTGCGGCGGCCTCCAGATGACCAATGTTGGTCTTCACTGAACCCAGCAAACAGGGCCGATCCGCAGGTCGGCCGTCGGCCAGCACCGTGCCAAGGGCAAGTGCCTCGATCGGATCACCCACTGCGGTGCCCGTGCCGTGAGCCTCGACGTATTGGACAGAAGCAGGATTCACTCCCGCTTGCCCATAGACCTCGCGCAAAAGCGCTATCTGCGCTTGGGGATTCGGGACTGAGATTCCGGGCGTTGTGCCGTCCTGATTGACGCCTGAGCCGCGCACGACAGCGTAGATACGGTCTCCGTCGCGCTGGGCTTGGGACAACCGCTTGATGACGATCATCCCCGCACCCTCGCCGCGACCGTAACCGTCTGCACTGGCATCGAAAGCCTTGCAGCGGCTGTCCGGCGACAGGTATTTCCCCTTGCACATGACGATCGTGTACTCAGGCTTGAGCATCACGTTGACGCCCCCCACCAGAACATGGTCGCACTCGCCTGAGCGAAGGGACTGACAGGCGAGATGGAACGCCACCAAGGATGAGGAGCAGGCTGTATCAAGCGCCAGACTCGGGCCGCGCAGGTCAAAAGTGTAGGAAACGCGGTTGGCTATAAGAGCCATGGTGGCCGCCGTGGAGGAATGCGCGTTGAGACACGTGTGATTCTGGTCCGAAAGATGAATGAGTTTGTTATCGAGGCAGAACACGCCGATGTAGACACCAGTGCGTGAACCCGAGAGCCGGTCGAGGGGAAGCCCTGCATCCTCCATGGCTTCCCAAGCCACCTCAAGAATCAGTCGCTGCTGGGGATCAAGGCGAACCGCCTCGTGGTTATTGATACGGAAGAAGCGGGCGTCGAAATCAAAGGGGGAACTTGTGATGAAGCCACCTTGACGCACATACATCTTCCCGATCACCGACGGGTCCGGATCGTAGAAAGTCTCAGCACTCCAGCGGTCGGGCGGAATATCCACCACCGCATCTCGTCCCTCACACAAGAGCTGCCAGAAAGCCTCGGGACTGTTTGCCCCCCCGGGGAAACGACAGGCCAACCCAACAACAGCCAGCGGTTCGCTGGCGTGTTCGAGATGCATTGAAGGCATACGACTATTTTCTAACCGCGATATAACTACCTGCAATTAAGAATGATACACTAAGAAACCCACCTCAGAACAGCAGTCATGGGACTTCCCCCCACCCGTATGGTGTTCAACGTGAGTGAAGAAGCGCCATCCACACTGAAACAACTCATCTGCTTGGTCCGTTCCACTGCCAATGGCATCGTAGTGGGCCACTGACACTTCGCAAGCGCAAAATCCCCGGTATCGGGAAAGGACATGTGGAGCGTAACCCCTTTTGGACCGTTGCCGGCCTCCCATTCATTGCTTTGCGGGCATATCCTTCGCACCGTAATCCAACTCGGAGGCCACGACATCGCGGATGGCTTCGGTGAAACGTGCGACGACTTCCTCGCGTGTGCCGCCACCTGCCTCGAACTTGGCCGGGTCCATGGGGGGATGCAGGACAACTTCGACATTCCCGCGAAACCGGTCTGGACGCGACATGCCGCTAAAGAGACCCTGCGCGCCGCGCAAGGAGATTGGCACGACGGGCACTTTGGTGCGCAATGCAACAAACGCAGCACCCTGCTGGAATTCCGCCAAAGCATCGCATCGCCGCCCCTCACAAGACATCACCAAACACCGTCCTGCTTGAAGATGGCCGATCATCTGGCGCAACGCGGTCACACGTTCTTTCTTTCTGTCAAGGTCGTGGCTGAGCAACACGCACGGCAATGCGTTGATCAGGCTGCCGAGAATGGGAATATCGATCATTCCGCGCCAGACCACGGGTATGGGAAATACCTCACCGAAGCCCTGTTTCATCGCCCCATCACAGAACACGGCCAGCGCCAGGAACAGGTCGTAATTCGAAGCGTGGTTGCTGGCGAAAATATAGGGACCGGGCAGCGGAACGAATTCCATGTTCCGGATGCGCAACCCAAACGCCTTCTTCATCATCCACACATAGAACCGCCGTGCGATTGGCGAACACACCAGAGCTTGCAGGACGCGTGAAGGAGGGCGGTATTGGGACTTGGTTGCCGTGGTCTGCATGATCAGTCTTGCCGCCCCGTCAAGCCGCAGCAGTTCATGCAAACCGCCAACCAGCCATCCCGGCTGACGCCGCGCCCCACCCGGGAATGCAGCGCCACGCGATGGGAACCTCCCACCACGACCCCGGTTTTGACATTGCTTCGCTTTGCCACGTTGTTCCAACTGCCGCTGTCTTCCAAAAACTCTTGTCCATGCGCCAACAGGTTCATTATCATATTTACGCTGGGATTCCAAACAAGCCCCAGATTACACATGGCCAGAATACTTTACGGGGTTCACGGTACTGGACACGGACACGCTGTGCGGGCGTTGACGGTCGCGCGCCATTATCCGCAACACCAGTTCCTCTTCGTCAGCCACAGCCATGGCGCGGAACTGCTGAAGCGCGAGTACCCGCTCATCGAGTGCTACAACCCCGAAACACTGGTGGCGGCCCACCGTGTGAAAGCGCTCGCCACAGCCGCGAGCGTGTTGCGAACATGGGCCCGTCAGCCAGCCCTGATCCGGATGCTGCTCCGCGAAATCGACCGATTTCAACCCGACGTCGCCATCACCGATTACGAGTATTTCGTCCCGAGAGCCTCTCGAATCGCCGGTCTGCCATGCTTGTCGCTGGACCACCAACACATCATCACCTGCTCGCCCCACCACGTGCCGCTGCATCAACTGACCAGCTATTTCAACGCGAACGTGGCCATCCGCGGGCTCTTCAGCGCGGCATCGGCTTATCTGGTTATCTCGTTCTTTCACCCACCGCTGCGTCCCAACGCCAGGGCCAAAGTTGCGCCCCCCATCCTGCGAGAGAATGTCTTCCGGCAAAGTGCCAGCGACGGTGATCATGTGCTCGCGTATCACGCCTACGCAACCTCGCCGGGCTTCTACGACTTTCTCCGCGCCATCCCGCGGCCTGTGAAGGTTTACGGGTCGAACCGCACCGGCAGCGAAGGCAACCTGCAATTTCGGCCGCGCTCCGAGGATGGCCTGCTCGCCGACCTGGCCTCGTGCGCTTACATCATCTGCAGCAGCGGCCACACCATCATTTCCGAGGCTCTCTATTTCGGAAAACCGCCGCTGGTCATCCCCATCAGCGGAGCGTTCGAGGAGTTCCTCAACGCTCAGTACATTGAGACGTTGTGCTACGGCCGCTGTCACGAGAGCCTGTCACCGCCAGTCAGTCTCATCCCGGAAATGGA
>CAZGGF010000165.1:0-2726 GCA_964524715.1 uncultured Verrucomicrobiota bacterium
CGCGGGGCTCCATGTGACGAAGAAAGAGTAGCCGGCGGCATCGCTGCTTCCGACTGTGGAGCCTGTGTGGCAGTAGAACGCGTCGACATCGCCGGCTTGGAGAATCCGGTGTTGTATCAGTGGGCGGGCTGATTAAGCTGCATGCAAGCAGCTCCAAATGAAACGCCGAATCACCATCTTGATGGTCGTTGCGCTGGGCGCGATCGTTTTGGACTGGGCGGCGGCGAACTGGATCGTGTGGTCGAGCTACGACCGCGTCGCCACCTTGCTGCGGGAACCGGATCGGTTGCGTGGCCAGCAGGTTCGGCTGGAAGTCCGCGAGTTGCTGCCGAAAGCGCGCTCGCTCGCCGCGGTGGAGTTGTTCTCGCGGGCTGATTCGCCGGCATTCCGGCTGGCGGTCAACTATGACCATCACCCTTTCGAGTTGGTTTCCGGCGCTGAAACGCACATCACCGCCGCCAAGACGAAGGCTCATTTTGCGGGTGCGGCCTGCAACCTGACAGAGAGTCGTTGCGCGCTGGCGGAGGTTGCGGACGCGCTGCCGAAGCTGTCGCTGTGGAAACGACTGCTGGCCGGGTTGTGGTATCGGCCTTACGTCATTGTTCAGAACATGGAGGGAGAACGGTGTTGGAACGTCCGCTTCCCGGACGGACAGATGGCCGTAGCGTGTAGCGATGGATTGCCGCGAGAAGTCCGCTACAAGCGATGGCGGGTGACGTTCCACCGCGCGCCACTCACGGATGCCGCGCTTGCGGCCGGCCCGACGGGCACGCCGGGTCCTGCGGCGCGGGTCGAGGCATCAGAGATGGACAAGAGCCTCGCCGCCGTATTGCGCATCCTGACGCTCCAACTGGTCGAGGTGCCGCGCGAAACTGACGCGTTTCGCCGCGAAGGCAACGGTTCGCTGGAGATCAAGGACGGCCAACGCGTGTTGCGGTTGCGCGGCAAACCCTATGACATCGGCGTGCAGCACGGACGGCTGCTGGCGCCGAACGTCAAACGGCTCTGCGACCGCGTCATCTACGGCATTGGATTCTACTACTCTATTGAGAAGGGCGAGTGGTTCCTCGACGCGGCGGCAAGGCTGGTGGAGAGGCAGCGGCCGTTCATCGCGCCGGAGTATTTCGAGGAAATGCGCGGCGTGGCCGACGGCGCGGGCCTGCCACTGGCGACGGTGCAGGCGGCGAATATCTTCCCGGAGTTCTTTCATTGCAGCGGCGTGGCAGTCTTTGGGAAGGCGACACAAGGCGGCACGCTGTTGCACGCGCGCGTGCTCGACTACATGACCGGAGTCGGTTTGCAGGACGAGGCGGTCACGATGGCCATCGAGCGTGAAGGGGCGCGACGGTTCGTCAACGTCGGTTATGCGGGCTTCATCGGCAGTGTAACCGGCATGACCGAAAAGAAGGTCGCCATAGGTGAGATGGGCGGTCGCGGCGAAGGTAAGTGGGACGGCACGCCGATGGCCCTGTTGTTGCGTGGCGCGCTGGAGAGCTGCGACACACTGGAGAACGCGCTCGACTACATGCGTCGCCGGCCGCGCACGTGCGAATACTACTACGTTGTCAGCGACGGCAAATCGCGCACCGCGCGCGGTGTGGCAGCGACGCCTGAAAAGTTCGTTGTGGTCGCGCCGGGAGAAGCCGTGCCGCTGCTGCCAGAACGGGACGCAGACGCCGTATTGCTGAGCGGAGGCCACCGTTACAAAGAACTCGTCAAGCGCGTACGCGACCTGCACGGCCGGATCGGGGTGGGGGAGATGCAGCGCATCATCGCCCGGGGCGTGGCGATGAAAGAGAACCTGCACGATGCGATCTTTGAGCCAGCGGCGCTGACGCTGTGGATCGCCAACGCATCGCGCCACCGCCCGGCGTGCGACGAACGGTTCGTGAAACACACTTGGGGCGGTTTGTTTCCACCCCGATGATGTTTGCCCGGCCTCCAGCTCGCGATTTGCCGAACACAGCCGGCGAGCCGGAACCGGAAGCGTTGTCCCGGCGTTGGAACCTCGTTGAACCGTTTGCAGTCATGACGCTGTTGTTGTTGGCGCTCTGGGCGCTGGCGTATCCTTTTGAGGTGCTCGGGGGTGTTGCGGTGGTCAACACGATCACGCGTGCGTTTGCGGGGGTGTTGATGATCTACATCTTCTTCATCAGCCCGCGACTGCATCGCGACACAACGATGTCGCGCGGCTTGGGCTGTCCCAGCCGCGTGATGCTGGCATTGCGGGACATGACACCGGGAAAACGACTGCTGTTTGGGGCGATGTTGTTCCTGTTCATCGTGTTTCTCACGGCGCTGGCCTATCAACAATGTCCTGGCGTGCTTCGATTCCTGCTCGGTGTGCCGCGAGACGCAACGATACGGTTCCGCGGAACATTGGGCGGACAAGTGGTTGTTCTTTGCGGTTGTGCCGGGCTGGCGTGGTTGTGGGCCATGTTCATCGTTCGCTACGATAATTTCGGCTCGGCGCTCCGGACCGCAGGCAGAATCTTGATGGTATTATTGCCGCCGTTCATGCTCGTGGCGCTGGTGGTGAACGGCCCTGCGGCGTTCGCGACGTTTGACGCGCGCGGATTGGCGGAGCACGTATTTGGCTACATATTCTGGGGCGCGTTCCAACAATTGGTCTTCTGCTCCTACTTTGGCACGCGGTTGCGCAAAGGAATCGCTCCTGCCGCCGAACCACGCGAACGCAGCCGCCGGCGTTTCGGCGTTGCTGTGTT
>CAZGGF010000166.1:0-15675 GCA_964524715.1 uncultured Verrucomicrobiota bacterium
CCCTTCGAGTTGCGAAATGAGCGAAAACACCACACTGGCTCGTTTGAGAACATCCTGATCGAAACCTCCGCCGACGTCTCAAGCGGCCAAAACCCTTCTGCACCGCATATCAAAAAAACAAAACCTCCACTGCTGCCACGACAGCATCACTCCATGGCGATTCCGACCTCGCGGGCATGCTACCAACCTCGGGGGGCGGCGCAAGCGCAAAATCACCTTCCTAACAGTTCTGTAATCTTGCGACATCCCGGGTTCTTAATCGTCGTCTGCCTGCCGCTCTTGTTCGTGACGTGCCGTCAGAGAAAACTTGTTTTGGAGGCGCGCTGTTGCTACAGGAGGACGCTGTTGAAGAACCCAACGGGAAGGATTAGATCATGAGATTGATTGCGATTGTCGGTTTTTGTCTGGTTGGTTGGTTGAGTGCGCAGGCGGAGACGCCTTCACTGTTGCCTTACAAGTCGGCCCATTGGAAGCAGACAGTGACCATCGACGCGACCACGCCGGGCAAGTTGCAGAAGGTGGAGGCCGAGTTGTGGTTCTTGAAGCCGGACCAGATGCGCGTGGTGACGACGGTGGAAGGCAAGCGGCAGGTCATTGTCATCAAGAGTGGCACGGCGTTGATTTTTGAGGACGGCGCCACGGCGGGCATGAAGATGCCCTTGAAGCAGCAGATGCTGGATCAATTGGCGCAATATACCGAGGTGTTCAGCAAGTTGGACACGTGGAAGAAAGCCAAGACCGGCGAGGAGAAGCTGGGCGAGAAAACATGCGATATTTACAGCTTCAGCGACAAGTCCGGCGGCTTGACCACTACGGGCAAAGTCTGGTTGTGGGCGGAGAAGAACTTCCCGATGCGCATGAAGCTGGAGGCGCAAGGCCAGTCGGTGACAGTCGAACACAGCGACGTGCAGGTGAACGAAGACGTATCGCCGGCGATGTTCGAGGCCCCGCCTGGTGTGAAGTTCGTTGATCTCTCGTCAGGCGCCGCCAAGTAGGAGGCAGTGCTAGCGCGCTGCGGGCGGCGGCGGTTCATGATGGGCTGTCTTCATGACGTTGAAGGTCGGCAGGAAGCGGTAATAGACCTCGAGCGCCAGACACATCAGCGTTGTGTGGTAAACCTTGGCGTCTTTACCCTTCACTTTGTTGGTCGTCATGTTGTCCTGCCAGGCCGCTGAACCGGGACTTCCCCACGAGCCGTCGGCTTCCTGATTCTCTATCAGTTGATCGCGCAACCGCGTGTTCCATTCAGCCCACCAATGGCCGCCGACGTGGAAGAGGGCCTGGGTAATGTAATACCAGCCGTAAGTGGAGTTGGCGTTGGCGGAGCGGAACTTGGTTTCCACCGTGAGCAGGCGTGGCAACGTCTGCTTGATTTCAGCGGCATCACCGTCGCCGAGCAGTTGCAGAGCGAGCACGCCAATGCCGTCCAAGGCATCGCTGTGCATGCGGTCCGGCACGGAGTAGCCGAAACGGCCCTCTTCACGGCTGTAAATGGCATGAAACCATGAACGGCACCGGCGCAACGCCTCCTCAAGACCGGGAATCTCCAGACCCGTGTTCTTGGCGGCGACGAGTGCCTGCAGATTCCATGCGCTGATGGAGCTGTCGCCGCTGGGACGGTTCTTGAGATTGTAAACGCCACCGGGGCCGGTGTTGTAATCGTAATCCCACGATCCATCGGGCCGCTGCGCGTTGATGATGAGCGTGACAGCCGCTATGCACACCGGCTTGAGCGCTGTGTAATGTGTGAGCGCGTAGTCTTCGCACATCGCATAAGCTGCGATCGGATGCTGGTATTCGAAACGGGCTGTGCCGATATAGCCGCTGGTGGGGGCCTGGCTTTGGTCGGCCTGGGTGGCCAGGAAGTTGAGGGCTTCCTTGATAGTTTGCTCGAATTCCTGACTCTCATGCGTTTCGCCGTGGCCGAGGAATGCCAGCAGCGCCAGACCGGTCATGGCGACCTTGTACTGGTTGCCCCACGATCCCATTTCCGCCTGGCCGGTGTTCTGGTTCTTTTTCAACCATTGCAGCGCTTTCAAGACGGCGGCCTCACTGGCGTCGGAGCCGCCGTAACGTTTCACGGCTCCCCCGCGGGAACTGCCGGAGCGGCGGCCAACGAATGGGTCGTTGCTCGTGCCGCCCGCACCTTGCACGGCGCTCGAAGCGGTGAGATTGCCGGGGATTTTTGGATTGAACAACGCGATGATCGGCAGGTTCGCGACGGTGCGCGGCGCGCGGGTCGGCACCGTAAGGCCACGAGGCACGGTGGGCGTCGGGCCGACCTGTGGGGCGGCTTCCACGAGTTTGTCGAGACTGTGATCAGGCGGCGCCGGCGGCCCCGGGATGTTTTCCGTCCCGACGGGTTTCAGCCCGTCGCCGGCGAATTTCATCGCGGGCAGATCCGGAGGCGGGAGCTGCTTGACGATCGGCTCATAGACCATCTTGTAGCCGACAAAAACCAACGCCGCGATGTGAAGCACGATGGCCACGGCGTAGTATCGCGTGCGCCACCTGGGAGGGGGCTTGTTCGCTGTGAGGAAATCCACCTCATCAGGGAAGCGTGGGTTGAAGTTCGGCGGCAACGGCTTTCGCGCCACCCGCGGCTGGCGTCGTTTGGCGACCACACGCGGTTTGCCGGATTTGGGCGCAATCACAGAGGGCTTGCCGAACTTGGGCACAACCAGACGCGGCACTTTGCCCGGCGGAGACTTAGCCCCCCCGGGTTTCGCAGGCCGTTGAACCTGGTTCTTATCTGGTTGCATGACAAAAAGACCGTTTGGATAATACCGGTAATCCCCGCCGACGGCAACCTCCGCGCACAAAGCCAGAAACATTGCCCCGCCGCGTTGACAGGCTGCGCCAGTGCCGATACATTGCGCCTGCTTACATATGCTAGGAGCCTCGATACCAGATTTTACGAGGGAGGATCCGTGGCGGATTTTCCGAATTATGGCGGAGTTTGTGGACTCGTTCGAGTCCATGAGCATGATCGGGCCGGCGGTGACCGTCTTTGGCTCGGCGCGGACCAAAAAGAACGAGGCGATGTATCGCAAGGCCGTGCAGACGGGACGGCTGCTGGTGGAGAGTGGTTTCGCGGTCATTACCGGCGGCGGGCCGGGCATTATGGAGGCGGCCAACAAGGGCGCGAGCGAAGCCGGCGGGGTTTCCGTCGGACTGAACATCCGACTGCCGTCAGAGCAGAAGGCCAACCCCTACATCAATCACCCGCTGGAGTTTCACTATTTCTTCACGCGCAAGGTTTGCTTCGTCAAATATGCAAGCGCGTTTGTGTTGTTCCCCGGTGGTTTTGGCACGCAGGATGAATATTTCGAAGCCATCACGCTGATCCAGACGCATCGCATCGATCGGTTTCCCATCGTCATGATCGGGCGCGACTACTGGCGGGGTTTGGTGGATTGGATGCGGCAGGCGATGTTGAAATCGAGCTACATCGAGCCGCAGGATCTGGAACTCTTCGTCTGTGTGGACGAGCCCAAGGAAGCGGTTGAGCACATCCGGCATTGGCGTGCCCAACGCGAAGCGGAAGAGCGAAAGAAAATGACATGATGGCGCGCTACCACGTCACGCAGCTCGACAACTCCCTGCGCGTGGCCACCGCCGAAATGCCTTCCATGCAGAGCGTGGCACTCGGTGTCTGGGTCGCCGTCGGCGGCCGGCACGAACCGGTGCGCATCTGCGGCGCCAGCCATTTCATCGAGCACATGCTTTTCAAAGGCACGCGCCGCCGCACCGCGAAACAGATCAGCCAGGAGGTCGAAGGCATCGGCGGCTACCTGAACGCGTTTACCAGCGAGGAGCACACCTGCTATTTCGCCAAAGCCAGCGCCGACAAACTCGGCCTGTTGCTCGACGTGTTGATGGACATCTACCTGGAACCGCGGTTCGACGCCGCCGATCTGGAGAAGGAACGCAGCGTCATCAAGGAAGAGATCCAGATGTATCTGGACCGTCCCGACCAGCATGTGCATGAGATCCTCAACGAGGCCCTCTGGCCGCGCCAACCCCTGGGCAGGCCGCTGACCGGCACGCTCAAGACCATGGACGCCATTTCGCGCCGCGACGTGCTCGGCTACAAGGCGCAGCATTACGTTGGCAGCAACACGATCATTGCGGCTGCCGGCCCGCTGGAACACGCGCGCCTGCTGGACGCGGTGCGCCCATTGGTGAAACGGATACGCGAAGGCCGCCGGTGCCGGTTCTCATCGGCACGCATGGGCGGACGCGGCCCCGTTGTGCGGCTGGTGACCAAGGAGACCGAGCAGAGCCATCTGGCGCTCGGCCTGCATAGTTTCTCCCGCGACGACGACCGGCGCTATGCGCTGAAATTGCTCAATGTCATCTTCGGCGAGAACATGAGCAGCCGCCTGTTCCAGGTTGTGCGCGAACAGCATGGCCTGGCGTATTCCATCCAGAGTTCGCTCAACTACTTCGCCGACGCCGGCGCGATGATCATTTCCGCCGGCCTCGACAACAAGCGGCTCACGAAGGCACTGCGTCTGACCGTGCGCGAACTGGCCCGCGCCGCTGCCAAGCCACCATCGGCCGATGAGGTGCGGCGCGCGAAGGATTACGCCATCGGCCAGATGCGGCTCGCGCTGGAGAGCACAAGCAACCAGATGATGTGGGCCGGTGAACACCTGCTCGGCTTTGGGGAGATTTTCGAACCGGAGGAGGTGGTGGCCCGCGTCCAAAAAGTCACGGCGGCGGAAGTCCACGCCATCGCCCGCGATTTGTTCCGCGCGTCGCGCCTGCGCCTGGCCGTGATCGGCCCCGCCAAGGATGCGAAGGCCATCGAGCGGGAATTGAGACAGTTGTAGCGCGGCCGGCGAAGCAGGAGTCGCGCTGCGCGGTCGCTATTCCATGTCCTCCAGTCGCACAAAGGCGAAGAGGGGTTCTTGGGCAACGCGTTGTCCTTTCATGGAAGCAGTCCTTGGCTCATTACAGGGCACTTCGACTGCACCCGCCAAACAATCGTTCATCCCATCGGGAGTTTTTCAACGGCTTATCGAGATCTGACCCCGATTACCATCTATTGGACTATTAGCGTATCATTGAATACCCCCGACAATAATCTCTCAGGGTATGTTTGCCTCCTGCTCCAGGAATACAGCGTGCGCCCATCATTATCATTGGCTACAAAATAGAATAACGTCTTCATCGCCGCATCGTAAGCCGAAGCTGTTACAGCATCTTTTGCCAGTTCAGCCACCTTTTTCCCAGCTTCAGTATAGATTCCGATTCCCCACGTGGCTTCAATCGCAAAACACCCGTCTTCAGCTATGGCAAAAGCCCGTTTAACATTAGTTCCGCGAAACACACGAGTATATGTTTTAGGATCTCTCCTTTGAATATCTATCAGACTCACGGTGGTTCTTGGTTGATCAACCGCGACGACCAGACTCCTTGCCGAATCCCAAGATGCAAAGGACACTCGAGACGCTAAAGTTCTTGTAGCGGGTGATTTTCGAAGATTAAGGCTTAACAACTCACCGCTCGCTGTCACGATATAGAACTCCTCCGCACCAGTTCCTTTTGAAATACTAATAAGCTCAGGGGTTCGAAGGAATAACTCAACATCCCGATCCGACTGAAAGGATTTCCTGTAGATGCCAGAGCGAAGATTCCACTTTGGGGATTCAGGCAAATAGTAAAATACCTGCTCACGCATTACTGCCAGAGGCTGTAAAGGAAAAAGGTGTCTCGTCCAGTCTTCCTTAACTGAGGATGGCCTCAGATCATTCGCCATAATCGTCTGCTTAAGTGTGCCGCCGATATAAACAGAAACCGCAGCACCTTGTTTTTGATCTGCAATTCCATATACCAACAGTTCAGCAGCAATTGTACAAGCAGAGGCACCAAGCAAACCGATTATGCCGAGGGTAAAGATCAGAACATATGTTCTCATCGAGTTTTGCGATAGTAGTTGGTCTTCGTTATCTTGGGGGGGGTCAGGTCTCAATCAGACATTATCTTCATTACCTCCGGTATCGTCTTCTGCACGCTTTGTCCTCGACCACTCGTTCCGCCAACCGCCGTGCCGCCACTGATAAATTCCGCCGATTGCTTCGGTGGCAGTGTAGCGCGCGGCGACTGCGGCACAACAGCAAAGTCGCGGCGGATGCGAGGTGTTCAGAGCTTCCGATCTCGGCGGCGCATCCCGTTGGAGTTCAAGCTTTAGCTTGTTTGGTGATCGGACAGCCTGAAGGCTGAACTCCAACCGGTTTCGGATTTGAAGACAAGAGCTTTGACGGCGCGGGACGGGCTCGGGAGGGACGGCGTCGCTTTCAGGCTTGCTAGATAGGGGGCAGAGGCATTAACTACCGGCGGATAACGGTTGGAGGTTGCTATGGATAAAGCGTTCCTGGTCTATCTCATCTGTTTTGGGGTCGGTTTGCTTTTCACCATCGTCAGCGCCTTTATGGCGGACGTGTTTGGCGGGCACGATGTGGACGTAGGCGGGCACGAAGCCGCTGGAGCCGAAGGCCATGCTGAAGCGGGCTTCGGCACGCACGACATGCCCGGGTTCTCACCGATCAGTCCCACCACAATCGCTTCGTTCATTACAGCGTTCGGTGGCATCGGGATGGTGCTCTCGAAGATCGAGGCAACGAACACGGTGTGGATCAGTGCACCGCTATCAGCGTTGGGCGGACTGGTTATAGCAACGCTCGTATTTTGGATGTTCCGCGCCGTGTTTCGCCGGACGCAAGGTTCCAGCGAATCGAAGGTTGCCCAGGTGATCGGCCTGACGGCGACGGTCATCACGCCGATTGCCGCGAACGGTGTCGGTGAGATCGCTTACATTCACGGCGGCAGCCGCTACACTGCGCCGGCTCGCAGCGAAGGCGGCGCGGCGTTCGCCAACGGCCAGACCGTGAAGGTCATCCGCATCGTCGGCACACAGTTTTACGTCGCCGCTTCCTGATTCTCCTTCTTACAGACAGTTCATCGCCAATCAAATCCCAACCCAAGGAAAACCGAGAATATGAACCCACTGATTATCGCCATGTTGCCGGAAGGCGCGGGGGCGGCCGCCGTCGCCATCGTCGGGCTAGTCATCATGCTCTTCCTCTTCGGCGCCGTCTGGGCCAGCCGCTACACGAAAGTGGGCCCGAACGAAGTGCTGGTGGTTTCCGGCCGCCGATATCGCGTCATGGATCCCAGCGGCGCGGTCAGCTTCCGCGGTTTCCGCATCGTCAAAGGCGGCGGCACATTCATCCTGCCGGTCATTGAAAAAGCCGACGTGCTCTCGCTGGAGTTGCTCACCATCGACGTGCAGACGCCGGAGGTTTACACAAGCAAAGGCGTGCCGGTGAAGGTGGACGGCGTCGCGCAGATCAAGGTCAAGGGCGACGACGTGTCCATCGCCACCGCGGCGGAGCAGTTCCTCAGCAAAGGCCGGGAGGAGATCAAGAGCATTGCCATGCAGACGCTGGAGGGCCATCTCCGCGCCATTCTCGGCACGATGACGGTGGAGGAGATTTACCAGAACCGCGACGCCTTCGCCTCGAAAGTGCAGGAGGTCGCCGCCGGTGACATGGCCAACATGGGCCTCGGCATCGTCAGCTTCACCATCCGCGATATCCGTGACACGCAGGGCTACCTCGACGCGCTCGGCAAACCGCGCATCGCCCAGGTCAAACGCGACGCCATCATCGCCCAAGCCGAGGCCGATCGCGATTCGATGATCCGCTCCGCGCAGGCGCAGCAGGCCGGTCAGGAGGCGAAGTTCGCCGCCGACACGAAGATCGCCGAGGCGCAACGCGATTACCAATCCAACGTGGCCATGTATCAGGCCGCGGTGAACCAGAAGAAAGCCGAGGCCGACCTCGCCTACGACTTGCAGAAGTTCAAGACCGGCCAGTTGGTGAAAGCCGAGGAAGTGCAGGTCAACATCATCGAGAAGCAGAAGCAGATCGAGCTGCAACAGCAGGAAATCCAGCGCAAGCAGAAAGAGCTCGAAGCGATGGTGCAGAAGCCCGCCGACGCCGAACGCTACCGCGTCGAGACGCTCGCCAACGCGCGGAAATTCCAGCTCGAAACTGAAGCTGCCGGCGCCGCGTCCGCCACGAAGGCGACCGGTTTCGCCCAGGCCGACGTCGTCAAGGCCACGGGTATCGCCGAGGCCGACGCAAACAAGGCGCGCGGTCTGGCCCAAGCCGACGTCATCGAGGCGCAAGGCAAGGCGACCGCCGAGGCGATGCGCTTCAAGGCGGAGTCGTTCAAGCAATACAACGAAGCCGCTGTCATCCAGATGATCGTGGAAATCCTCCCGACGGTGGCGGGCAAGATCAGCGAGCCGCTGGCCAAGACCGAGAAGATGGTTATCATCAATGCGGGCAACGGCCCCGGCGGCGGCGCGAGCAAGCTCACCGGCGATGTCACCACCATCGTCAGCCAGTTGCCGCCCGTCATCGAGAGTCTCACCGGCGTCAAGTTCGAGAAACTGCTCGAACAGGTGCCGGCGTTGAAGAAGGCCATGGAGAAAGACGGGGACGAGAAGAAGGCAAGTTGAGTGGTTTCTGAGGACGTGCCGATACCATGCGCCTCTTCGAAGCCATCCTGGATGCGAATCATCGCGCCGTAGCCGGCGACAAAAGCGCCGGTGTGCATGTGGCGGATTTTATGGATTCCCTGCCGGTCGTGGCGCTGACGTGCATCGACCCACGGATGAACCCTCTGATGCCGGCAGTGCTTGGGTTGCGAGAGGAAAATTTCATCTGGCTGCGCAACGCGGGCAACATCATCACCAATTCCATGAGCAGCACGATGCGCTCGTTGGCGTTGGCGTGCGTGGTGAAAGGCGGCAAGGAAATCGCCGTCATCGGCCACACCGATTGCCGCGTCGGACAGACCACCGTGCTGCACCTCACCGAGCGTTTCAGTGCTCTCGGTGTGGACCGCTCGAAGTTGCCGGACAATCTCGTGGAGTTCTTCGGCGTCTTTGCCAGCGAGCGCCAGAATGTGATGAAGGCGGTGGAATTTATCCGCCACAGTCCGATCATCGGGCCGAAAGTGCCGGTGCATGGGTTGATAGTGGACATCCACTCGGGCCAGCTGGAGTGGCTGGTCAACGGCTATCAGGAACTGGAAGCGTCCGCCGCCCGGTTCGCCGAGTCGGTCCATGTGCAAAACCCCACGATGCAGGACGCATTTGCGTCGCCGGAGCACGATGCCGGCGCAAAGAAGCCGTTTGAAACCAGGATTGGCGAATCGGAACCAGTACCGGGTTGGTCGGTGAAAGACGCGAAGATTGTCGAAGTGCCGGTCCCGGAAGAGCCGCCGAAGATCCAGTTGGAGCAAGAACAACGCATTCACGCTCCCGCGTCAAAACGTCCGCCGGTGATTTCGCAACCCAAGAACAGGCAGCGGCGTTTTCCTCCGCGGCCGCAGACGTAGGACGCCGCACGGCGGGATGCACGGGTGAAGTCCCTTTCCCCCGGTCTCTCCACCGATCCCCGATCAGTTGTTTTTGACCGGCGGCGGTTGGTTGATCTGCACCACGGGAAACGGGAAGTGGATTTTCAATTCCTGATCGAGATGAACCTCGACCCAGTAAACGCCGGGCCGCTCGAACTGCACCCCTCCAAAGAGTGTGACATTGGTGGCGCTGACGTTCTCGTCGGCGAGTTGGAATGTGCAGTCGGATTCACGCAACACCGTAACTTCGTCAGTGGTCAGCAGCCGTACCCGTTGCGTGAACCGGCCGCGCCCGGCGCACCAGCGGACCCAGATGAACAGCTTGAAAGCCGTGACGGGAAACTGCGGCGACTGGAGGCAATTGACGACGCCGACGAGAGTCTGGCTGGCGGGGTTCATTTCCTGCCGGACGTCCTCGCAGACAAGCACGGCCTGGAGATCGGGGATATTTTTGTCAGTCATGGGGTCTTGGCAGTGGCTTAGTAGGTGAATTTCAAACTCAGGAAGATGCAGTTGTCCGTGGATTGGTTCGACAGCGCCGGCACCGTGTAAACCTTCAGGCTGTAACCCAGTTGCGCGCTCAAATCCTCGCGCAATTGGTAGGTTGGCGCGACCTGGAACTGCCAACACTCGTTGTAGGTCGACTGGACGCTGGACAGCGTGCTGTTTCGCCCGGCGAACTCCAGCGCGGCGGAGGTGCTCAACTGGAGATTCGGCGAGACGCGCTGGCTCAGGCGCGAATAGTAGGCCTCGGTGAGGTCCTCGTAAAAATCCGGCAGATAGTTTTCCTGAATCGACTGGCGGCGGCCAACGGTCAACGTGGCGTCATAGGGCAGTGTGTAGCTCAGGTTTAGGTCGTTGCTGGGATTGACCACGTTCTTGCCGGTGATCTCCTCCCGCATTTCGGTGCCGATGCTGGCGCCCGCTTTGAGTTTGCCGGTCAGTTGCTGCTCGATGCCGAACGACCCGATCTCGGCGCGGTAGCTGGACGCGGACAGGGTGTAGTCCACCTGCTTGGTCTGCAACCCGCTGGTGAACTTGGTGCGGCGCGTCACTTGCCAGTCGGCGTCGAGGCCGAGACTGCTTACAGCATGGTCGTTGGTCATCGCCGCGCTGCGTTCCTGGTAGTTCCACATCGAGTGGGAGTAGAAAGGCTTCAGTGACCAACTGTCCGTGCCGGCGTAAACCGCGCGTGTCGTGAGGCTGTTCATTGCCAGGCTGCCTTGAGCCACGCCGGTTTCGTTGAACGTGTTGTCCTGCGGGAACTTCAGCGAACCGTCCATTTGCAGAGCCAGATCACGCCCCAAGGGACGTTCATAGCCCGCCTTGAACATGTCCTCGCCGGCGCGCTGGCCCCGGGCAATCGCCTCTGCACTGACCGCCGTCGAGGTCTTGGTGTAGTTCAGGTCCAGGTCGTCGAGCGGTTTCAGGCGGGACGCGGAGTCCGCTTTCTGGGCCGAAGTGATGAAATCCGAGAATTTGAGGGACGGCATGGCATCCGCTTCCGATGCCTTCGCGTGGGCAAAAAACGCCACCGCCGCAGCCAACCCTGCGGCCAGCCGCAGCCACCGGTTACCACGTTTCCCGAATGGACTCCGCCTTTGCACAATGCGACATTCTTACCCAAGATCGTCACGGTGTAAAGCGGTCCGCACACTAAGCCATTGCCACAAGTGCCAGTCGGGGGTAATGTTCATGGGTTCTGTATGAGTGTGGAGACCGCAAACCAGGTTCTTCTAGAAACCGGCGCGCGAGATCGGGTGGATGGCTGCGCGCGGCTGATTCGCTATGTTCGCGAGAGCGGCGCTTCCGTGGAGGCGCTCGACGCGGACCGCGAGCGGAGTCTGCGCCGGATTGTGGCTCATTACCGGCGGTTCCTTGCCGATCTGTTGAGCTGGCCGCAGTTCCGCCAGAGCATCCAGATCGAGATGCAATTGCGCGACCTGCGGGGCGGACGCCAGGGCGTGAGCATGGAGCAGGCCGTCCATTCGTTGCTGGTGGAATCACAAAAAGACGTGCTGCTCGGCGTGCTGGAGAGTTTTACCGGCAACATCACCGCCAGGCAGGCCCGGCACATCCTCTTCCAACTGGGCGCCGAAAACGACATTCCTGCCGCTCGCCGGCGATGGTTGCTGCCGCACGAATTGGTGGCGCTTTGCGACAAGCTCAAGCTGCACATCAAGCGCGACTATCGGCGCTACAAGGCGGCGCAGACCGATTTGTTCTTCTCACACGTGCGGCTGGTCTATGACCTCGCAGGCCGCATGGAGCCGGAGTCGGATCGATTTCAGGACGCATTCCAGGAAGGCTGCATGGCATTGCTCCATGCCATCGACAAGACCGCCAACACCACCGCCTGCCGGCTCTCGACCTGCGCGCAGGAATGGATTCGCGGCGCGATGCTTCGTTTCCTGCAGGGCCAGCGCGCGCCGGTGCACGTGCCCGTGAACGCGTTGCCGCGCCTGCGCCATCTGGATGTGATGCCGCAGCGTGTGCCGTTGGAGACGGCGTGGGCCGATCGCGGCGAGACGCACGACGAACGATTCGAGCATCCGGCGGAAACGATGGCGCGGCGCGAAATCCGCCCGCTGCTGGAACGGCTCTTTGAGTGCCTGACGGACAAACAACGGCAGGTCATCGGGCTCCGTTACGGTTTCAACACTGCCGGCGTGGCGTATTCGCTCGAAGAAACCGCGCGGCTCATCGGCATCAGTTTTCAGGAAGTGGACCGCCGCGAGAAACGCGCCATCGAACGCGTGCAAACCAGCGGCTCGCGCGAGTTGCTGCGCGAACTGGCCTTGTGTCTGGCATGACGCATTTGAAGTTTCCAATCTGAAATTTCGAATGAGCCAGCCTACCTCCCCCCAACGCAAGCTTCGCCTCGGTGTGCTCGGTTCCGGCAGCGGCACCAACTGCCAGGCGTTGCTCGATGCGTGTGCCAAACCGGATTTCCCCGCCGAGATCGTCGTTATTATCAGTGATGTCGAGAACGCGAAGATCCTTGACCGGGCCCGGCAGGCTGGCGTCAAGGCGGTCTACATGCCACCGGGGAAATTCCGCACCAAACTGGAACCGGAAGCGGAGCAGCGTTATGTGGCAGCCCTGCGCGAGCATGGGGTGGAATTGGTCTGTCTGGCCGGTTTCATGCGCGTGCTGAAAGAGGATTTCCTGAAGGCGTTCCCCGGCCGCGTCATCAATATCCATCCGGCGCTCCTGCCGGCGTTTCCCGGTTTGCATTCGTGGAAACAGGCGCTGGACTACGGTGCGAAGGTGGCCGGTTGCACCGTTCATTTCGTGGACGCCGGGGTGGATAGCGGCCCGATCATTGTTCAAGCCGCTGTGCCCGTTTTCGACAACGACACGGCGCAGACGTTGCATGCCCGCATTCAGGTGGAGGAGCACCACATCTACCCCGAAGCCGTGCGAATGATTGCCGGGGACCGGTTGCGCATCGAAGGCCGGCGGGTGCTGTGCCGTGAGTAGGAAGAAGACAGCGCCGCCGAAACCGCGCCGTCTCTGGGGCATCCGGCCCACGGAACGCGTCAAGCCGAGCGCGAAGGTTTACTCCCGCAAGAAACTCCAGTTGCCAGCGGCCGAGGATGGAACGGGTTGACGTTGATGGCGGCAAAAAAAGAACGGGAGGCTGCAGCCGCAACCTCCCGTTCCGCAAAGCCGATCGCCGGTTTAGAAGAAGTGCGTAATGCCGGCCGTGCCCATGATGTCGTTGAGGCCGGGGTTGGGATACGTGATGCCGGCATTGGACATGTGGTGCCAGCGGCCCTCGACGATCAGTGCCCAGTCATCAGTGAAGAAATACTGCACGCCGGCGCCCGCCTGCAGGATGAACTCGAAGTCGGTCTGGCACTCGTAGAGGTGCCATTGGTTGAAGCTCACGCCCATGCCCAACTCCACGAACGGGACGAAGCGGGTGCCCGTGATGAAGTTGTGCTTGTAGTTGATCGTCAGGCCCTCGGTGGCGCCGTGCGCGCCCTTCAAGCCCATGCCGAAGAGGCCTTCGATCACCACCTCGCCGTTGCCTTTGAGGTAACCACCGAGGACATCCTCGCCGATCATGTCAGTGAAGACGTAGCCGTAGCGGGGATTGGTAAAGGCGAAATCGTAGTTGTTCTGCGTGCCGCCCATGCGAAGGGAGGACGCGTAGCCGAATTGGAGACCGAGTTCCATCGCACCGGCGCGTAATGGACCGCCAACTTCAGCCTCCCACGGCCCGCGTTTTTCGGTCGCGTAGATCGGCGCACTCTGCCGGAGATTCTGGATGGCCGCCACCTTGTCAGGCGAAGGAGGGTTCAGATCGCTGGAAATAAGGGCAGGCTGCTGCGCCAGCGCTGCAAGCCCAAGGCATTGCAGCACTGTCACACAAACTGCCAACCGAATTCTATGATTCAACATGACTAATTCTCTCCGACACGGCAGCGCTTTAAAGCGCACTGTCGCTTACAATAACACATTTTTCATAGTGTGAAAGTCCGGCAGACAGGTCAACTGTTTTCTTGGTTTGAAGCCGGCCGCGCAATTGCGATAGGCTGGCATTGGCGTTTGAGATATCGCCGCGCCGGCAAACTGGCTCACACTGCCGGCGAGCCGCGAGTGGAGGTGATGAATTCATGATCACACGACGGGAATTTGTGAGACGAACAACGGGCGCTGTGTTGCTGGCCGGCGCTGCGGAGGGAGCCGTGCGGCGAACGCTGGCAGCCGCACCGAGGGTGGCGTGTGGAGTGCGCGCACTGAAGGAGCCGGCGGCCATCGCGATGTGGGATTTCTCGTGGGCGCTGCGCCACGATCCGGGCTGCGAGTTTGCCGACTGGGACAAGGTGCTCGATGGTCTCGTTGAACGCGGCTACAACGCCATCCGCTTCGACGTGTTCCCGCCGCTGGTCGCGACCGGTTCCGATGGGCGCGTCAACGATTCGCATCATTTCCCCAAGAACGACAAGAAGCCGGTGATGTGGGGCAATCAGTTTCCGACGACGCTTCATCCACGCCAGGCGCTGAAGGAGTTCATCCCGCGCTGCCTCGACCGGGGCCTCCTGTTGGGTCTCTCGACGTGGTTCCTCGGGCCGGGCGTGGAAAACGTCCAGGGCCTCGGTGGTTTCGTCCGCGTATGGGATGAGACGTTGCGCTTTCTCAAGGACAATGACCTGCTCCACAACATCTATTACGTGGACTTGCTTAACGAATATCCGCTCTTCAGCGGGTTCAAGTGGCTGAAAGACCAGATGGACAGCGATATCAAGGTACGCAGGGAGAAGGCCAGGGCCGAAGGCGCCCACGAATGGAAGGAGAAAATCGGCAATTACAACAATGAGGCTTCGCGCAAGTTCTACACCGGCTTCGCCAACGACGCCATCACTCGCCTGCAGGCGAGGTGGCCCGGCCTCGATTTTTTGTTCTCCCTCACCTACAACCGTTCGGCCGACTGGCGCGTCATGGCGGCGA
The DNA here is from genome assembly GCA_964524715.1 of uncultured Verrucomicrobiota bacterium. Lineage (GTDB taxonomy): Bacteria > Verrucomicrobiota > Verrucomicrobiia > CAIQCK01 > CAIQCK01 > CAIQCK01. The sequence goes on from CAZGGF010000166.1 coordinate 14,902, forward strand.
CGAAGATCGCCGCGCTGGATGCACACTACTGGTTCGTCTTCGATCCGCTACTCCCTGCCAAAACCGGTTACTGGGAAAACATCCACAGACTTGCCGACAGCGATGCCGCGTTCCCGAAGGTTCAGGAGGCGTTGGTGAAGAACTGGACGGCGCACAAGCCGAAGCTAATCGAGTGGATGGACCAGCAAATGGCCGAAGTGGCCGCGCTGGGCCGCCAGCACGACAAACCTTTCGGCAACACTGAAGGCTGGGGCACCGTCAACTGGCTCGATCATCCGGCGTTGAGTTGGGACATCATCAAGGAAGCCGGCGAAATCTGCGCCAACCTTGGCCGCAAGCACGGCTACCGATTCAACTGCACCTCCAATTTCACCCACCCGCAGTTCCCACGCCTCTGGGCCGATACCGCATGGCACAAACGCGTTACGGCGAAAATCCGGGGGTGATTTGGCGCGCCAGAACCTTGATAATTATCGCCGCAAGAGCAAAGATGCCTCCCATGAACGAGATGATTCCCTCCCCTGTGTCACGACGTCAATTCCTGACAAATACCGGCCGGCTCGCCGCGGTCTCCGCGCTGGCGGGTACGGTGCTGCCGCCCGTCCACGCGGCGGGTGGCGACCCCATCCAGGTGGCCCTGATCCGCTGCGGCGGGCCCCGCCCCGGCCCGGCCCGCCACCCGCCCCCCACCCAAAGCGGCCCCCCCCAGCCGGCTGCGATGGCCCACATTTTCGAGGGTGCGCCCCCCCCCCCCCCACCGGCCCCGAATAAAAC
>CAZGGF010000167.1:0-3210 GCA_964524715.1 uncultured Verrucomicrobiota bacterium
GCCACAAGCAAGGACGGCCTGCATTGGGAACGGCCTCAGCTCGATGTGGTCAAGGGCACCAACCGCCTGTTGCCCGCGGAGGGCCACGGCCAACGCGATGGCTGCGCGGTCTGGCTCGATCATTTCGCCGTCGATCCGGCGCAACGCTTCAAGATGTTCCTCTACGAACGGCCGGAATCCAAATTCAATGGGCAGGTTTTCACGTCGCCCGATGGCGTGCATTGGACCGGCCCAACTCGGACCCCGACGGTCGGTGACAACACCAGCATTTCCCACAACCCCTTTCGAAAGAAGTGGATTTACAGCGTGCGCACGGGACGCGACGGCCGCACGCGCGGCTATCGCGAGTGCGACGACTTCGTGAAAGGGGCGAGTTGGACGCCCGACGAGTTGTTTCACTGGGCCGGGGCCGATGCGTTGGATCTTCCCGATCCGCAGGTGGGTGATCGCACGCAGCTCTACAACCTCGACGCCATCGCCTACGAGAGTGTGATGCTCGGCGTCTTTGCCATCCATCGCGGGCCGGCGAATGAGGTGTGCGCGAAACTGAAGCAGCCCAAACTCACCGACCTGGAGCTTGCCTACAGTCGTGATGGTTTTCACTGGTACCGGCCCGACCGCACGGCGTTTCTGGCCTGTACTCGCAAGGAAGGCGACTGGGACCGCGCTTATCTGCACAGCGCGGCGACCATTTGCGCCATCGTGGGCGAGAAGCTCTACTTCTACTATGGCGCATTCTCAGGTATCAGCCCGAAGCTCGGCGGCCACCTGTATGCCGGCGGCGCGACCGGTGTGGCGTTCCTGCGCCGGGATGGTTTTGTCTCGATGGATGCCGGCGAAAATATCGGCACGCTCACAACGCGAACGATCACGTTCAAAGGCAGACACCTTTTTGTAAACCTTGATGCACCCAAGGGCGAGCTACGAGCCGAAGTTCTCGACGAAAACGGCAACGTGATCGCCCCTTTCACGGCCGAGAACTGCGTGCCCGCAGTTGGCGACAGCACCCGACAGCGCATCACATGGAAGGATGCCGGCGATCTGGCAAAACTCAGTGGCCGGAAGGTGAAACTCCGTTTCCACATCAAACACGGTCAGCTCTATGCGTTTTGGGTCACCCCGGATTTGAGTGGCGCCAGCCACGGCTATGTGGCTGCGGGCGGGCCGGAGTTTGATGGCCCGACAGACACGGTTGGCACCAGCGGCCGTTGATTGCCCGGAGAAAGGATTACACCTTCCACTTCCGCCGCTGGACGATGACGAGCATGGCGGGGAGGATGATGATGCTGGTGAAAATGCGCGCGCCGACGCCGAGGGTGAGCGCCTTGCCGATGGATGAGATACCAAGATTGTGGGCGAGACCAAGACAGCCAAAGCCGACGACAGTGACGAGCGAGCCGAGCGTGACAGCGAGGCCTGTGTGCCAGACGACATGGGAAATATCACTGTCGCGAGCTTCGCGGAAACGATGCATGACGTACACGCCATTGGCGAGGCCGATGCCGATGATGAGCGGCAACACCATGAGATTGGCGGGATTGAAACTCAGGCCGCAGAGGCCCATGAGGCCGACCATCCAGACCGTGCCAAGCAGATCGGGCACCATCGTTAATGTGGCGGCCTTGAAGCGGCGGAAATCCAGGAGCAGCAGCAGATAAACAGCCACGCAGGCGTAGATGGCGGCCTTGTCGAAGCCTTCGCGCATCAACTTGGTCATCTCGTAGTATTCGACCGGCGGGCCGGTGACGGGGACGCCGAGACTGCGGCATTCGGTCAGGAACTTCGTCAGTGCGGGCCGGTTCCAGAGTTCGCCCTTCGGATAGACCATGACCTGCACTTTGCCTGTCTTGCCGATGAACTGGCCGAGTAAATCCTTCGGCACGGTTTCCAGCGTGATCGGACCGCTCTTAAGGCCGGCGCGGAACCGCGCGAGTTGTTTGGCGAGGTCGCCTATGAAGTAATCCTGGAACTTGCCGAGCCGCGCAGCCACATCGGGGCCACCGTCCTGGAGCACGGCTTGGAACTTTTTGGCTGCCGCGAGCGCGTTGCCGATCGGTTTGACCAGCGCTTTCTGGCCGCCGTCGAGCGCCATTTCCTGGTAGTTGTCGAGCCGTTCACCGAGCTGGCCGACCACGGCGGCGAGTTGCTTTGGTGACACCGGTTGCGAGGCCGGCGGCGCATCGAACACACCGGCCAGATGCGGCGCGATGCCAGCGAGGATTGCCTGTTTCTCGGTGGCGTCGCCAAGGAAACGGCTGTGGAGCGACTCGATCTTTCTGACACTCGGCAAGGCTTGCACGCGGCGCGTGATGATCTCGGCTTCCTTGATGTCCTTGCAGATCAGCGAGACGGTGTCAGCGGTGAAATCGCTCTCCTTCATCATCCGCGCCTCGTAGATGACCGATTCAGTGCCGGGCGCGGAGAGACTGGCCAGATTGTAGTCAAAGCTGATCCGTTCCCAGTTGCGGACAGTGGGGATGACCAGTGCCGTCGTGATGACAGCGCCGACGGCGAGAATCCACCAGGGGTACTGGAAGAATTTCTCGACGAACGGAGGATGCATCGGCTCGGCCGCGTCCACACCGGTGGGCACGGTGGGCGGATGCAGTTGGGCGTCGCGTGCGGGATAAAACCTGCGCTGCACTGCCTGGAGAGCCGGCAGAACCACGATCATCGCCACCAGACAGCACATTACTCCCATCCCAGCGACGAGGCCCATTTCGACGAAACCCTTGAAGTTGTCCACCGAGATGGAGAAGAACGCCACTGCTGTCGTGATGGCGCTCATGATGATGCTCATGCCGTTTTGGATAATCGCCTCGCGCAACGCCTCCGGACGGCTGCTGCCCCGGCGGCGTTGTTCGCGATAGCGCGTGAGCAGGTGGATGCCGAAATCCATGCCGAGGCCGATGAGGATGATCGGCACGACCTGTGAGAGCAGGTTCAGGTGGCCGATGAACAACGTCGTCAGCCCGAACGTCCACGCCATGCCGACGCCGAGCGACCCCACGAGCATGAGCGGAAACCGGAATCCGCGGAAACCGGCCATGAGCAGCAAGCTTACGCCAACAAGCGAAACTGCGCCGAAGAACTGCATGTCCTGGCTGGTGGAATCGGCTTCGCTGACCGCACCCGCCGGCTCGCCGGTAAGCGCGAGCTTGATGCCGCTGAATGCAGGGGATGTCTGCTGGACTTTGCGGAATGCGATGC
>CAZGGF010000168.1:0-10510 GCA_964524715.1 uncultured Verrucomicrobiota bacterium
TGGTGTTGCTACTGGAGCGGGGGCGTTGGCATTCGATCTGTTCTGCATCGGCAGCTCAGGGCGGTGTAACGTCGATCCTGCCTTCGTAGCTGCGAAGAATGCCAATGACGCGGCCAACGACGCGAGCGGTCTCAGTGACAGGAATCGGCTGATATTTCGGGTTGGCCGCTTCGAGCCACTTGCGCCCGCCGCGCTGGACCAAACGTTTCATGGTGGCCTCGTTATCTACCAGAGCGACAACAAGGTCCCCGGACGTTGCCGTTGCCTGCGAGCGTACGATGCCAATATCGCCTTCAAATATGCCGTCACCGACCATTGAGTCGCCACGCACACGCAGGCAAAAGGTGCGGCTGCTGCGCTGGCCCTGAAAGGGGGCCGAAATGTTGATGAATCCTTCAATGTTTTCATCAGACATCACGGGCTGACCAGCAGCGACGACGCCAAGGAGGGGCAGGGCATGAACGGGCCGCGTTGGATGCAGGCCTCGCGCCTCGCCAGCCCGGTGTTCCAGCGCGCCCTTGGCGCGGAGCGCCCGGAGGTGGTCGCGCGCCGTCCCTGTGGATCGGAAACCAAAATGGGCGCACACCTCGCGTACGGTTGGCGGACGACCGCAGCGGCGCGTGCATTCATGGATGAAATCCAGAATACGGCGTTGCTGGTGGGTCAGGGCGTCGTTCACGGCGCCAAACTACCACACGCGTGAGTGGCGTCTAGAAAAAACGCGGTGTGAGGCGTTCTCGCTTGCGCAAGCCCTTGGTGCAGCGTAGCGTGTCGGCCTTTCGCCGGCATATGACGGCGTTGAACCAAAAGGAAACAATGACATCGAAGACATGGAAGCAGATTCTCACGGTTGCTTGTACGTTGGCTGGCGCGGTTACATTTGCACAGAACCAGCCTGCGGCGCCGAATGTGGCTACCCATAATCCTGATGAGGCTGTGGCCAAGGTTAACGACAAGGCGATCACGCGGCGTCAACTGGATGACGCGATGATGAGTGACCTGCGGGCATTGGCGCAACGCGGCACTCAACTCACGCCGGAACAGCGACTTGGCTACGAACGGCAGGTATTGGGCAGAATGGTGGACCAGGAACTGCTGATTCAAGCCGCCAGCAAATTTCAAGTGCCTGATGTCGACAAGAAGGTGGACGACCAGATTACGAAGATCAAAGCCAACTTTCCGGATGCGAAAACATTCGAAGAACAACTGAAGCAGGCGGGGCGCAGCACAGAGCAATTGCGCGCGGATGTGCGCCAGATGCTGACGGTACAGGCCTTTGTCGAGTCGGAGTTTGAAAGCAAGGTCAAGATCAGCAACGACCAGATCAAGGCGTTTTACGACGATCATCCGGACTATTTTTCAAAACCCGAACAGATTCGCGCCAGTCACAGCCTTGTGAAAGTGCCGGAAGACGCCAACGACGAGGTGAAGAAGGCCAAGCGTGCCGCGATTGACAAGGCTCGCGAGCGCGTGACAACTGGCAAGGAGGATTTTGCCAAGGTGGCTGCCGAGGTGAGTGAGTGTCCGAGCAAGGAGAAGGGTGGCGACCTGGACTTCTTTGCCAAGGGGCAGATGGTGGCGGAGTTTGACAAGGCTGCCTTCGGGCTGAAGGCGGACGAAATCAGCGGTGTGGTGACGACCCAATTCGGGTACCACATCATCAAGAGGACGGGCGAAAAGGCGGCGGAAAAACGGCCTCTCGATGCGATGAAGGAGAATATTGAGAAGTTCCTCAAGCAGACCGAGGTCAAAAAGCAATTGCTGCAGTTTGTCGAAGGACAAAGGAAGACTGCGAAGGACGAGACGTTGTTGAAGTAACGGCATTCTCGCAAATATGTCGCGGCGGGAGCTGGACGGCCCGCCGCGTGCCGTTGCGACGGCCCGGCGGACGTGGGACACGCAATGACTCAGAACCCGTTTCTTGGTTTTTTGACGCGGTGGTTTGTCACGGCCGTGGCAGTGCTTGTTGCCTCCAAGTTGGTGAACGGCATTGTGTACGTCGATTACGGCTCGTTGGCCGTCGCTGCCTTGCTGTTGGGAGTGATCAATGCGCTGGTCCGGCCAGTGCTGCTGTTTGTCACACTCCCAGTCAACGTGTTGACGCTGGGGTTGTTCACTCTGGTGATCAATGGCGCACTGTTTCTGATGGTTGGCCGGGTTGTGCGCGGGTTCTACGTGGCGGATTTTTGGGCGGGTTTCTGGGGCGCGATCGTTGTGAGCGTTGTCAGTTTCCTTGTCGGCGGTGTCATCCAGCGCAAGGACCGCTAAGCGCGGCAGAGGGACTCGTTCCGAAGCTACAAGCGCTCGCGGCCGGCGTGGCCGCTGTCGATCTCGTGCCAGAACTCGATGTCCTCGTCCTCCAATTCCCAGCAGAGGAATACTTCGCGCCCGTTGCGCAGATGCGGGAAATCGACCATGCCGCGATCAAGGTCCTTGATCTGGATGCCACGGGCGGTGATATCACTGATGCCTTCGTGAATGGCCAGCATGGCGCGCAGGAGGGTGCTGACCTCAAGACCGCCGAGGTCGCCGCCGGTCTTCAGAAGCCGGTGAGCGAGTTTCTTCTCGCACATCATGAGCTGGTCGCGCGAGATGTGGATGAAGCTGAAAGTATGCCGCAGCGTGCCGATCAACTGGCGGGCTTCGCTCAACTGGAAGTGTTTTTTGAACTGGAATTGCACTGTGCTCAACATAGTCTCTGGCCGGTGCAGGGACAAGCCCCGGATCGTCTGGCGGCTCGCAGGAGGAGGTTTCAATCTCGCCAGGGTTGGACGGCTGCCTGCAAAACAATGGTGATGGTAATTGATGACGCGGACCGGGTTGTGTGGCAAAGTGGTTACACATAACCGTAAAGAACCTGTGATGGGTGATTTCGCAGCGTATTACGTGTTGCGAAACACGAGTCACGACCAACAGAATACAATCATGTTACGAGCTGGAATCGTCGGGTTGCCCAATGTGGGCAAGTCCACTTTGTTCAATGCCGTCACGCGCACGCACAAGGCGCCGGCGGAGAATTATCCTTTTTGCACCATTGAGCCGAATGTCGGCGTGGTGACCGTGCCAGACACGCGACTGGACAAGCTGGCAGAGATGTACAAGCCGAAGAAGGTCACGCCCGCGGCGGTGGAGTTTGTGGACATTGCCGGGCTGGTGAAGGACGCGCACAAGGGCGAGGGCCTCGGCAACAAATTCCTCAGCCATATCCGCGAAGTGGACGCCATCGTGCAGGTGGTGCGTTGTTTCGAGGACCCGAATATCATCCACGTCACCGGCAAGGTGGACCCGATCAGCGACATTGAGACGATCACGACGGAATTGGTCTTTGCCGACATGGAGACGCTGGAGCGGCGGGCGCAGGCGTTGACCAAGAAGATCCACGCCCATGACAAGCTCGCTGATGTTGAAATGGCCCTCGTCAAGCGCGTGCAGGCGCATCTCAATACCGGCAAGCCTGCGGTGACACTGGAGTTCAAGCCGGAGGAGCAAAGCATGGTGAAGGCGTGGTGTCTGTTGACGAGCAAGCCTGAGATTTTTGCGTGTAACGTCGCGGAGAAAGACCTGGCAGCCCCCGACGCCAACCCGCACGTCCAGATCGTCCGAAACTACGCGGAGACGCACCGCGGCACTGAAGCGGTGGTTATCAGCGCGGCCATCGAGGCCGAGTTGGTAGACCTTTCAGAGGAGGAGGGGAGGCAGTACCTGGAGAGCCTTGGCGTGAAGGAGAGCGGGGTGGGGCAGCTTATCCGCTCGACGTATCACGTACTCGGTTTGCGAACGTATCTAACCGCCGGCGAGGATGAAGTGCGCGCCTGGACGATTCACGAAGGTTTCACCGCGCCGCAAGCCGCGGGCGTGATCCACACGGATTTCGAGCGCGGTTTCATCTGCGCCGAGACGGTGAAGTACGCCGATCTCGTTGCGGCGGGCAGCTACGGTGCTGCGCGCGAAAAAGGCCAGGTCCGCCAGGAGGGACGCGCCTACGTGGTGCAGGATGGCGACGTGATGCTGTTCCGATTCAACGTAACGTAAGGACGGAGGTCTCCATCGGCAGGGCAGCGGAAGCCGCAACTCGAGAGCATCTCTGTCAGCACGGCTGACGCTAGTTGTTCTTCAACTGCGATGGCATGCGGAACTTGCTGGCGTCGAACTTCATATCCACTTGTTCCGTGACGCTGATGGCGTCGAAGGGTTTGATCAGGAAAGGTTGTGTCGCCTTGTTGAGCACGTTCTGCAGGGCAAAGGTCACCTGACGGTCGCCGCGGACGACATGGATTTTCCCCGCGGGCATTTCACGCCGCAGGCCTCCAGCAGTTGCTATGGCTTGCGAGAGGGTCAGACCGTCTTTCCAGACATAGAATCCGTACTGACGCACCTCACCGCCCATGATGTAACAGTTGGTCGAGTAGGGGCCGAGCACGCGTATCTGCAAGCCGGGTGTTTGCGGGATGCCGGCACGACCCGGGAATTCCTTGGCCACGTCGTCCTGGGTGCGACGGCGGCACTTCACAGGCCTGACACCTTCGGGAACCCACATGAGTTCTTCGTTAACGTATTCGATGTAACGCCGTTCAAGTCCCGGTACGCCAACGACGTCCACTTGCAGGAGGTCGCCCTCGTGCAGCCGGGCCAGTTTATCGTGGCGGAAAATCCATGGGCCACTGTAAGCGGCAATTTCAGTCGCGCCCGCTGCACGCAATTCGGGCGTCAGTTCCAGTGGCAGCTGTCCAACCACCGGAGGCACGTCCTTCATCCGCTCCATTTCTGCGACCTCAGTGACGCCGCTGGAGCAGCCGCAAAGGGCGGCAACCAGCACCAGAATGAAAAATGAACGGTTCACAGCCATATTTTTAAGGCTGAATCCTTGCGTCTGCAAGCACGCAGGCGGAACGCGGCCTTCACAACACAGACCGATGCGGGCACCCCGTGGCAGGCTATGCGGTTTGACTGGGGTAACTGCCCGCGACCTTCACGAAGGTGCTGTGCCGCTTCAATTCAGCGAGTGCTTTCTGGACCGGAGGCTCGTCGGCATGGCCCTGAAGATCGGCGAAAAAGAAAGCCGCGAGGGGCTTGTCCTTGAAAGGCCGCGACTCGATGTTGATCAGGTTGACGTTATGGCGGCGGAAGGCTGCGAGGCTGTTCTCCAGAGCGCCGATACGATTCGCGCAGCAGAAGATGACGGACGTGAAGTCACTTCCCACCGGTGCAGCCGACTTGCGGCCAATGACGAAGAACCGTGCCACGACGTGCGTGGGGGTGAGCGACCCGGAGACCGGCAACAAGATTTGCCCGCATATCTTCAAATTGCTGCTCATCAGGAGATCGCACACGTGAGTTGTGACGCCGTCGGTGGAATCCTCAATGGGGACCACGCCACAATCTGCCCGGTTCTTGAGCACCTCGCGAAACACATTGGTAAAGGTGGGCTGATATTTGTAGGTGACGCTGCCGCCAAATTTCTGGCGGGCAGCGCTGTCGGTAAAACTGCCGCGTGTGCCGAATACGGAGATCATCACGTTCTTCTGCAACGCCAAGGAGGCGCTCATTACCTCGCGCCAGATGGCGCGCAGCGAGCGTGCGCTCAAGGGGCCCCGGTTGGTCGAGGTGACGCGTTTCAGGACGTCTTCCTCGCGTTCTGGCGCGTAGATTTCCTCGCCCAGCCGACGTTTGACCTTGCCAATCTCGCCGGCCACTTGTGTGCGTTCGTTCAGCAGCCTGACCAGCCGTCCATCGAGCGCGTCGATCCGTTTGCGGAGTTTTTCGATGTTCATGGCGTTGTTGTCTCAGAAGGTGGCGCTGGTTCCGGGGCAGGGGCGGGTGCGGTCTCCGGCGCCTCTGCAGCGGGTTGGGCAGCGGCGGCTTGCTGGCGTTTCGCCTCGATGCGGCGCAATTCCTCTATGGCAGGCAGGTCCGTCAGATCACGCAGGCCGAAATGCTCCAGGAATGTTTGGGTGGTCCCGTACTGCAGTGGGCGTCCGGGCATTTCGCTGCGGCCGGTGATCTTCACCAAACCCCGCTCGAGCAGTGTTCGCAGCACACCGTCGACATTCACACCGCGCACGCTTTCCATCTCCACACGGGTAATCGGCTGGCGGTAGGCGATAATCGCAAGAGTCTCCAGTGCCGATGGCGAAAGCCGGGTCGGGCGATCAACGTCCAACAGCTTCTTCAACCACGGCGCATACTCCGGGCGGCTTACGAGCTGAAACCCGCCGGCAACCTCAGCGATGGTGAAGCTGCGCTCACTCTGAATGTAGTCCACCTTCAATTGCTCGATGGCGGCGGCGATTTCCGCCTCCTTGACTCGCTTCAACGGCGCGGCGGTGGCGCCGCTCTTGTCCTCTGTGTCGGCCGTGAGCACGGAACGGACCTCCTGTGGGCTGAGCGGCTTATGGGCTGCGAACAATAACGCTTCAATAATGGATTTCAGGTTCATACGGCAGGTTTGACGATCTCAATTTCTCCAAAATGGGCCGACTGCTGGGCGCGCACCTGTTTCAGGCGGATCAACTCCAGCAACGCCAGAAAAGTCACCACGATCTCGGCACGCGTGGCGGCCCGGTCGAACAGATTATGAAACTTGATGGCGGGCTTTTCACTCAGTGTCCATAGGATCTCCTCGATCTTGTCCGTGACGCTGTAGGTCTCCTCGAAAATTTCCCGGAGGTTTTCCTTTTGCGCGACACGTTTGAGGGTCTCGTTGAACGCATTGATGAGGTCAAAAATACTCACGTCGCCCATCTTCAACTCGCCGCTGGCGTCGATGGTCGGAGCGGAGGCTTCATGGCGCGGAAACACCTGCTCCTGCTCGATCGCGCGATGACCGAGGTAGGAGGCCACGTCCTTGAACTTCTTGTACTCGACGAGTTGGCGAATGAGAGCCCAGCGTGGCTCCTCGCCTTCATCCTCATCCTGCGCTTGTTGTTCGGAACGCTCTTCGGCCGGCAGCAGCATCCGGCTCTTGATGCGCATGAGCGTCGCGGCCATCACAAGAAATTCGCCGGCAATATCCAGGCTGAGCATCCGCATCCATTGCAGATACTCCAGATATTGCTTTGTGATCTTCTCGATCGGGATCTCGTAGATGTCCACCTCGGCTTTCTTGATGAGGTAGAGCAGCAAATCGAGCGGTCCCTCGAAAATCTCCAGCCTGACTTTATAATCGTTTTCGACCATGAAAAATCCATTCAGCCACAAAAGGGCGCAAAAGTCACAAACCGAATTCTTAAAACCGTAACCCGCTTGTCCCCAAACGGATGTGCGGCGTCTCCACGTTGCTCATGCTAAACACCTTGGTGCGTCCTATGCTTCTTGCGGCTTCCCCGCTATCGCAATCCGACGGCTTCGCGCACGGCGGTCATTGTCTTGTCGGCTTCCGCGCGCGCACGTTCTGCGCCCTGGCGCAACACGTCGTGAACGATATCCATATTCTTCATCAGCTCATGGCGTTTCTCACGCGCGGGCGCAAAGTAAGTCCAGATCTTCTGCAACAACGCCTTCTTCACCTCGCCGTAGCCGAGGCCGCCTTTGCGGAATCGTTCGGCCATTTCCGCTGTTTCTGCTGGTGAGGCAAACAGCTTGTAGAGCGCATAGAGATGCGACTGGTCCGGGTCCTTCGGCGTCTCCATTGGCAATGAATCGGTGACGATGTTCATCACCTTCTTCTTGAGCGCCTTCTCGTCGGTGAAAATCTCAATCGTGTTGTTGTAGCTCTTCGACATCTTCTGGCCGTCGAGACCGGGCACCGTGGCCACGTTCGCGCGAATTTCCGCTTCCGGGAGTTTCAGCACCGTCGCTCCGCGGCCGTATTGCTGGTTGAACTTGATCGCGATGTCGCGCGTGACCTCCACGTGTTGCTTCTGGTCCTGGCCCACCGGCACCAGATCGCTCTGATAGATCAGGATATCCGCCGCCATCAACACCGGGTAGGCGAACAGCCCGTGATTCGGCGCGATGCCCTTGGAGATCTTGTCTTTGTAACTGTGACACTTCTCCAGAAGCGACATTGGCGCGACGGTGGACAGAATCCACGACAGTTCGGTGTGCTGGGGCACATCGCTTTGGCGGAAGAAAACCGTTCGCGCAGGGTCCAGCCCGCACGCGAGAAAATCCAGCGCGACATTCAGCACGTTTTGCCGCAAGAGCGATGCGTCACCCACCGACGTCAATGCATGATAGTCCGCGATGAAATAAAACGCCTCGCCGCGCGTCTGCAGCTCGATCGCCGGCTTCATCATGCCGAAATAATTGCCAATGTGCAGCGTACCGCTGGGTTGTATGCCTGAAAGTATCCGCATATTCGTATTTGGTTGTCGGGAGACGCTAACAATACGCCCCGCTGGAATCAACGGTTTTGTCCGTTTGAGACGAGTGGGAAAATACGGCGCAAAGGGTGGGGGGTACCGCAAGAAATCGGTTTCCGGGACGACGCGTCTGTGCTTTTATACCGACAACACCCATGAATACGCTCTCACGACGCAGGTTCCTTCACGCTTCAACCGCGCTGGGGCTGGCAGCTGTCCCAGGCATTCACGCGCAACTCGGCGGTGGCACGAGGCCGCCAAGGATTCGTATCGGGCAGATCGGAACTGCTCATGCCCACGCATCCGGGAAGATGGATGCAATGCGCCATTCGGAGGATTTCGAGGTCGTGGGTGTGGTTGAACCCGACATGGAGCGACGCGCGGCTGCCGAGAAGACCAAAGCCTATGCCGGGCTGAAGTGGATGACTGAGGAGCAGTTGTTCAATGTGGCTGGCTTGCAGGCGGTTGCGGTGGAAACCGAAGTGAAGAACTTGGTGCCTACGGCAGAACGGTGCATTGCTGCCGGCAAGCATATCCACCTCGACAAGCCGGGTGGGGAGTCGCTCCCGGCGTTCAAGAGGCTGCTTGATGCCGCCGTTGGCCGGAAGCTGACTGTTCAGATGGGTTACATGTTGCGTTACAACCCGGCATTCCAGCTTTGCTTCCAACTCGTGCGTGACGGCTCTCTTGGCGAGGTTTTTTCGATAGAGACTTCGATGAACAAAGTCTCCGGTCTCGCTGAGCGACGGAAGATGCTGCCGTATCCCGGTGGCGGGATGTTCGAGCTTGGCGGACATGTGATCGATGCGGTGGTCAATATCTTGGGCCGGCCGGCGAAGGTCAGCGCTTACAAACGCAGCTGCTCGCCGCTCAATGATGGCTTTGCCGATAATCAACTCGCCGTTCTGGAATATCCAAAGGCTGCAGTGACCGTGCGCATTGCGTTGGTGGAAGTTGAGGGCGGGGCGCGAAGGCAATTCGTTGTGTGTGGCACAAAGGGGACATTCGACATTCGACCTCTGGAACCGCCGCAGGCGCGTCTCGCGCTCGACGCGCCGCGTGGCGCTTACAAGAAGGGCTATCAGGACATCAGCTTGCCACGAGCGGGCGGGCGCTACGACGGAGAGTTTGCCGATCTTGCCAAGGTGATCCGCGGAGAGAAGACGTTTGGTTTTTCCCGCGAACACGATCTGATCGTGCAGGAGACATTACTACTGGCGAGTGGGTTGCAATTAGGTTGAAGACAAGTCGCAAACGCGAGAGCAGGCGCTGAGCGTTTCCGAACCCTACAGATTCATGACCTGCGGGGTTTTTGAGTCGCACCGGTTCCGCGATGATGCTGGTTCGATCAGAACCTGACACGAACGCCGGCACTCACATAATGCAGTTGGAAGTTGCTGCGACCGAGCTCGGTGTCGTAGTTGATGTAGGTGCTGACGTCGCGGTTCCATTGCACTGACAAGCCAGTTCCCACCACGGCACTGTCAGTGCCGAGCACCGGTCCTTGAACAGTGAAGACCCCGCCCGCGCCGTTGGCGAACCGCGAATCCAGGGTCATATCCGGATTCATGAACTCGTGGCGCCATCCCAGCCGCAGCTCGGGTGCGAGTTCGACGGTGTCGACCTTGACGATGTAGACGCAGTGAGCGCCCAGTTGCGTGTGCAGGGAGTCCATTGTCTGGGAGTTGATGTGCAACGGGGCCAGAGAACCATTTTCATCGAAGCTATCCATGTTCAGGCGCGTATATTGCACATAGGCCTCGGGGCCGAATCGCCAGGGGCCATTCTTCCAATCGTAGCCGCTGCCGAGCAATCCCGAGAGCATCCATCCTTCGGTGTTGCCGTAGGCGGTGCCGCCGAGCGCCTCGCGCTTCGTGTCGTAAACATTCCAGCCACCGCCCAGCATGCCTTCGAGGTGGAGTCCGTCCCGGAACCAAACCGCGTAAGCATTTCCCTGTGCGCCGTTGACGGAGATTCGTCCATCGCCCGAGAGATCCGAGCTGCTGTTGGCGTAGCCCATTGATCCGCCGACCACGAGTTGGTCGAACGGATAGGTGGTGTTGTCCATCACGCGGTAGTCAGCGCCGACCGTAAGGCCGGCTGTGGTCACGTGGTAGCCGCCGGCGTTTTCGTTGCCTTTGACGCCGATGAACTGGCCCGCGCCGTCCACGAACACGCCCCACGGATTGTCAGCCGTTGGCCGCAGG
>CAZGGF010000169.1:0-20992 GCA_964524715.1 uncultured Verrucomicrobiota bacterium
AAGCACCGACGTCATCCGGGGCATGGCCGCGATCAGGGTTGCTGGGGCACCGGTTCGTGAAGGGGCGCTGAGCTGCCGGCCGGACGTGTCCAACTCTTGTAGAAGAACTCCTTGTCAGCCGGCTCCATGGCACATCCCGACAAGAGCAAAAGCGGCAGAACGAAAAGCAAACAGTGTCGTTTTGTACTGACGGTTCTCATGTTTTTTGCATCCAGCGCCTGTCCCGTATAACGTTTGGGACTGCCGGCCGCGGCATACTAGCGGACTGCCCGGACGAAGAAAAGAGCTTCTGCAAGAAAGTTGAAACGAGGCCACTCCTTTCCGTGGAAGACAATTTGCAGCACAGACTGATGACGAAAAAATTCGTGTATCCAAGTGCGGCGCGCCGGTGTTAGAAGAACCGAATCGAAAGGAACCAATGAAGATGAACAAGCGGGTATTCGTTTCGTGTGTGTTGATCAGTGCGACGCTCGTGTGGGCGCACGGGAGTGTCCTGGCAGCCGATGCACCCAAAGCTGGCAAGCAAGGCAAGACCGCCGCCAAGGCGCCGCCCGGACCCAAGCCGACGCTGGCCGACGTGCCCTACGGCCCGCATCCGAAGCAGGTGCTCGATTTCTACAAAGCCAAGTCCGACAAGCCGACGCCGGTATTGTTTTACATCCACGGCGGCGGCTGGGTGAACGGCAGTAAGAGCAGGGTCAGCGGCCTGACCGAGTGCCTGGCGGCCGGCATCTCCGTTGTGTCAGTTGAGTATCGCTTCATTTCCGAGGCGACCGCGGACAAGGTGGTTCCGCCGGTCAAGGGGCCGCTGCACGACGCGGCACGCGCGCTGCAATTCGTCCGCAGCAAGGCCGGCGAGTGGAACATAGACAAACAGCGCATTGGCGCATCGGGCGGCTCGGCGGGCGCGTGTTCATCGCTGTGGCTGGCGTTTCACCCCGACCTCGCCGACCCGAAGAGTGACGACCCGGTCGCGCGCGAATCCACGCGCCTCTGGTGCGCCGCAGTGGTAGGCGCACAGACCACGCTCGACCCGAAGCAGATGAAAGAGTGGACGCCGAACAGCAGATATGGCGGCCACGCGTTCGGGTTCAGTGGCGACAAGGAGAAGAAGCTGGCCGGTTTCCAGCAGTTCTTGGAGAATCGCGACAAAATCCTGCCGTGGATTGCGGAGTATTCCCCTTACGCGCTTGTCACGGCGGACGATCCGCCAGTTTATCTCATCTATAATACGCCGCCCGCGCTCGGCCAGGACCAGAAAGACCCGACGCACACCTCGAACTTCGGCGTGAAACTGCAGGAGAAATGCAAGAGCGTCGGCGTCGAGTGCGAACTGGTCTATCCGGGCGCGCCCGATGTGAAACACGCGACGGCACCGATTTACCTTATCGACAAGCTCAAGGGCGCAAAATGATGCGCCCGTAACCGCGAGACAAACATGAAAGCGAGCTCGTTGAGCCTTCGTTGGTGTTTACAGTTGGCGGCGATGCTGATTTGTCTCAACGCTGCTGTTGCGGCGCAGAGACCCAACGTCATCTTCATTCTCACAGATGACCAAGGGTGGGCCGATGCGAAGTTCGCCGGGCATCCTTACGTGAAGACGCCGAACCTCGATCGTCTTGCCAACCAGGGGACGCGATTCAAGCAGTTCTATGTCGCCGCGACTGTTTGCTCGCCGAGCCGGTGCGCGTTCATGACCTCGCACTATCCTGCGCGGCATCTGGTCCACGGCCATTTCTCCACCCACGAGCAGAACGCGGCGCGGTCCATGCCCGACTGGCTCGACCCGAAGGCGCCGACGATCACGCGGCTGTTGCGCGACGCCGGTTACGCGACGGGCCATTTCGGAAAGTGGCATCTCGGCGGCGGCGACGGCGCGCCCACGCCCGATGCTTACGGCATTGACGACGTGCGCACGACGGTTTGCCGCGACCCGGCGTGGACCGAGCCGGCGACGACGTTCTGGGCCAAATCCACGCGGTTGATCGTGGACGAGGCGATCCGGTTCATCAAAGCCAACAAAGACCGGCCGTTCTACGCCAACGTCTGGACACTGCTGCCGCACGCGCCACTCAATCCGACGCCGGAACAACTCGCGGTCTATGACGGCCTCGAACCGCGCGCCGCCGATCCGGCGTTCGGGCCGTGGATGCAAAAATACGCCGGCGCGGCGAAGGACCTGAAGAGCCAGATGCGCGTCTTCTGCGCATCGTTGACCGATCTCGACACGCAGGTGGGGCGGTTGCTGCGCGCGCTCGACGAACTCGGCCTGGCCGACAACACCATCGTCTTTTACTCCAGCGACAACGGTCCCGAGGACTACAACATCAGCAATGCCGCCAACGCCGGCGTCGGGAACACCGGGCCGTTGCGCGCCCGCAAACGCAGCATGTATGAGGGTGGCATCCGCACCTTCGGCCTGTTGCGCTGGCCAGGCCGTGTCGCCGCCGGCCGCGTGGATGATACGAGTGTAGTCAGCTCCGTGGACTGGTTGCCGACGATCTGCAAACTTGCCGGTGTGACGGTGCCGGCAGACGTGCAGCCCGACGGCGAAGATGTCAGCGATATCTGGCTGGGCACGTCGCGCGCGCGCACGAAGCCGCTGTATTGGGAATGGCTGTTCCGCGTGTGGGGCGATGACTACACGCCGCCGATGCTTGCGGTCCGGGATGGCAACTGGAAACTCTTCGCAAATCATAACGGCAGCAGTGCGCAGCTCTACGACATTCCGAAAGATATCAGTGAGGAGCACGATGTTGCCGCCGGGCATCCCGATGTCGTGAAGGAGCTGACGGCGAAAGCACTGGCCTGGCAGAAGACATTGCCCCCGAGCAAGGCGCGCGAGACGGCCGCTGCCACCGGCAAACCGGTGGATATGCCGCGCAAGCAAGCGGCCAAAGGCAAATCGCAAGGCAAGACCGCGCCTGACCGTTTCGCGATGTTCAAAGCCAAGGACACCAACCACGACGGCAAACTCACGCTGGAAGAATATCTCCACAAGTTTCCCGACGAGGCCGAAGGCCGCCGCCGATTCCCGACATTCGACACGAACAAGGACGGCGTGCTCAGCGAAGAGGAATTTGTGACGATGGGCGGCAAACTGAAACCATGAAAGGACGCGCCATGAAAACACCGGTTCAACTGCTGTTGCCGTTTTTGGCAGCGACGGCTCTTGCGGCGGAGAAGCCCAACGTGCTGCTGGTCTGCGTGGACGACCTCAAGCCGCTGCTCGGCTGCTACGGCACGCCGATTGTGAAATCGCCGAACATGGACCGGCTCGCGACGCGAGGGGTGTTGTTCGAACGCGCGTTCTGCAACCAGGCCGTCTGCTCGCCGTCGCGCAACGCGCTGATGACCGGCCTGCGTTCGCAGACGCTCGGCATCTACGACCTCGCCACCAATTTCCGCAAAAGCGCGCCCGACGCGGTGACACTGGCGCAGTATTTCCAGAAGCACGGCTACCGCACCGAGGCGATGGGAAAGATTTTTCACGTCGGCCACGGCAACCACGAGGATGCCGCCTCGTGGAGTGTCGAGCATTGGAAGCCGAAGAGCGGCCAGGGCGGCGGCTATGCGCTCAAGGAAAACCGTCCCAAGGAAATGACCCGCGAGGAAGCGCGGTTCGCCAACGCGAAGGTGGACGTCTCAAAACTGCCGCGCGGCGCCACCACCGAATGCGCCGACGTGCCCGACAACACCTACGGCGACGGCATGATCGCCGATGAGGCGGTCCTTCGTCTCAACGCGGCAAAGACCAAATCCGGCGAGCCGTGGTTCATTGCGGTCGGTTTCCTCAAGCCGCACCTGCCTTTCATCGCGCCGAAGAAATACTGGGATCTCTACGACCGGGCGGCGTTTCCGCTGCCGAAGCTGAACGTGCCCCCCATCGGCGCGCCGGAATTTGCGCCGACGACCTGGGGCGAACTGCGCCAATACAGCGACATTCCGCCCGTCGGCCCGCTTGATGACGCGAAGACGCGCCTGCTTATCCACGGCTACCATGCCGCCACCAGCTACATGGACGCCCAACTCGGCCGAGTGCTGGACGCGCTCGATCGAAACGGTTTTGCGGAGAACACGATCATCGTTCTCTGGGGTGACCACGGCTGGCATCTCGGCGACCACGGCATGTGGTGCAAGCACACCAACTACGAGCAGGCCGCCCGCATCCCGCTCATTGTTGTCGCGCCCGGTGTTGGCAAAGCCGGCGTGAAGACGGGTGCGCTGGCGGGGACGGTGGACATCTACCCGACACTCTGCGAACTGGCCGGCCTGCCCGCGCCACAGGGTCTCGATGGTGCGAGTTTTGCCTCTGCGCTGAAAAATCCCTCCACGACGACCAAGGAAGCCGTTTTCCACGTCTATCCGCGCAGCCAGGGAATGGGCCGCGCCGTCCGCACGGCGCGCTACCGGATGGTCGAGTGGAAGAAGATCGGCGAGCCGGCCGACACGGCCGTGCTGGAACTCTACGACTACGAAGCCGACCCGGACGAGACGAAGAATCTTGCCGCCGACAAACCGGAGATCGTCGCGAAACTCCGCGCCATTCTCGCCAAGCAGCCCGAAGCGAAGCCGCAGATTGGCAGCGGCAAGAAGGCGGACGCAAAACCCTCGTCCAAGAAACCGAAGCAGGACCGTGCAGCGATGTTTGCCAAGCGCGACAAGGATGGCGACGGCAAACTCACTCGCGAAGAATTCCTCACCGGCCAGCCTGATCCCGACGAAGCGCCGAAACGGTTCATCCTCTTCGACACGAACAAGGACGGCGTCCTGAGCCGCGAGGAGTTCATCAATGCAGGAAAGACCAAGTGATGAAACCGCTGGGCGTTGGGGCTGGTGTCCCGGCTTGAGCCGACTTCTTGATGTGATGATTCTGCCGCCTGAAAACGGGACACCAACTCAGATCGCGGACGTACGTGATACCACCATGATCTTCCAAACAACCTGCGTTCTTTCACGACTTGGCACTCTCTCCCAGTAGTGCCTGCTCGAAACGCGCTCTGGCCGCAGCCCACTCCGCCCCGGCGGACGCCCGCAGCCGCCGCGCTTCCGTCCGGCGGCGCGTGACTTCAGCGGCAATCGCTGCCTGAATTTCTTTAGGCGGCAATGGAATTGGCAACTCTGAAACCACGTCTTGCGTCAAGTGTCCCATGATGCCGCCGGATTTGTGACGATTGAGAATGTTTTGAGCGATTGCGCTATTGAGCCAAGAGACAAGATAATCGCGATTGCAATTTGCATCTGGTGACAAGCGTAAGAGAATTACTTCGGAAGAAATTAAGCAATCCACTGCCTCTTTCGGCACAGTAGCGGCCAGCCCGAACGAGCCTTTGCGAGTCAGCAAAACATCCCCCTCTTGAAGTGCGATGTCTTTTGACGAATCGGATGAGACATGTTTTATGTCGTCAAATACCAACTCAAACGGTTTCACGTTTTGAACCCTTAAATATCTTTGGCCAGCATCCAGATAATCCCGCGCATCCAAACCATTCATCGGCGGCTTGATCAAAAGTCTGACCAGTGGAAGCACGGGTTTGTATTTCCGTGCAACCGTTTCGTTTTTTGTGAGGTTTGGTTTGTAGAAGAAACTATCCAACCGTTGCCTGTTAATTTGCCCCAGCCGCACGGCAAACACTTGGCGTGCATCGGGCGCGGGCGCGGCTAGGCCGAGTTGAGTCAGCAAATAGCTGTCAAATCCCGCCAGCAACGCATCCGCTTCCGCCAGCTTTTGCTGTCGCACCGCTTGTGCGTTTTCAATGAGAGACACAAGAGCTTCTTGGCCTTTCGGGACTGGCACAAGAATTCGTTCGATTGCATCGGTGCGAATCCCCGGAATGGCAGAGCCAGTAATTCCGCGTTTGATTTGTTTCTGTCCCGCGGGCGAATTAAGAAACCACGCCAAGAAACGCGGATTCATATCCGTGCCATGCTGAATACGAACCATGTGGTTGCTCACGCAACAAGGTTCATCATCTTGCTTATGAATAGCCGCTTTACCCAAAAGCACGCCGTCAATTGTCAGCACTATGTCATCGTCGCTAAGAATGGCGTCCGGCTCTTTGTAAAAGGACTCGGGTGTCAGTCGCTTTGCATCCGAAAGATTCAAACGCCCTTCTTCGACATTTTGAGCGCGAAGAAATGCCGGAGCATTTGGCTCATCTGTGTAGCAATCGGAAAGCGGCGTTATTCGTCCTTCGATGATTCGCTCCGCAATTTTCTTGTCGCTGATTGGGAGAACTGGAACAGCAAGAGAACGTAAACGTGTTTCCAACTCACGGTGTTCCGGCAAATTGTAAAACGGATCTAGCCTTACAGTAATTTCGCCCCGCTTGACTGCAAAGCACTGTGGCTTGCCGTCAACAGCGGGGCTTAGACGAAAAAAGGTTTCGCGTCCTCCTGAAAGTTCCTGAATTGCTGGACGACTTCGGGAAGCTGGTTGTCGCACTTGCGCCCGGTGGCGTCGTAGCCAATCAGTTCCGGCACGGCCATAAAAATAGCTTCGTTGTCGTCAGGTTTTTCGCCTTCGGCGCGCTTGCGCAAAAAGACGAGGCTGGATTTCACGCCTGCGCCGTAATGACTGAACGCCGTCTGCGGCAGGCTGATGACGGCCTGCACCTGAAAATGTTCCAGCAGAAATTCGCGGACGTATTGCAGCGAGGAGTTGGTGAGGATGCCGTCCGGCAACACCACGGCGGCCCGACCGGTCTTGGGCTTGAGAAAATGCCAGACCCGTTCGAGGAACAGGATTTCAGTCTTCTGGTTTTTGCGGGCTTTCTTACCGCCCTTACTGTCCTCGGCATTACCCAATTCGTAGTCGGTCAGATAAGGCCGCTCCGCCAGAACCACCTGCGCGCCGAATGGCGGATTGGTAAGGACAAGGTCAAACCGGTTTTTGAAAAAACCACGATTGACGGCATACATCCGCTCCACGCGGTCGAGCGAGTCTGCACCGATGACGTTGGTGTGTCCGTCATCGTGGATGATCATATTCATCTTCGCGACGCGGGCGATTTCCTCGTTGATCTCAATGCCAAAGAGCCGGTCTTTGGCGAAGTCGTGCCAGTGCTTGTAGTGTTCTTCCGTGCCTTCGTCGTGGTATTCCGTAGCTTCGTGGCGCACGGCGTCGAGCGCGTAGAGGAGAAAGCCACCGGAACCGCAGGCCGGGTCGAGTACGAGATCATCGTTGGTCGGCTGTATCATTTCCACCGCGAACGAAATGATTTCGCGCGGCGTGAAATATTGGCCAAAGTCGCCCTTGAAAAAGCCGTCCATGAACTGCTCAAAAGCCAGCCCCTTGGTGTCGAGGTCGGTCTTGCTCAGATTGATGCTTTCCAAATGCGAAACGACGGTGCGTAGGCTGGCGTCGTCAATCTTGACCGTCTCCGTGAAAACGTCCGGGTCTTTCTGCTTCTGGATTTCGTAAAGCGATTTGATGCGTTCGGCCAGGCGGCGGCTCGGTTCATGCGTCTTGATCTGGAATTCGTAAGGCTCGCCCTTTTTTCGCTTGGCCTGCTCGTCGCTGATCTTCACAAAGATGATTTTGCACAGTTCGCCGAAGGCCGATGGCGGCGAGAGCTTGCCGCCCGCCCAAAGGGTCTGGTGGCATTTCTTGATCGCGCCGATGAGCGCCTCCTTGCTGACGGGCTGGATGTCATTGTTCGGGTCGCCCTTGTAGAAACGGTATTCCTCCGGCTTGCCGTATTGGCGGGGTATATCCGCGATGATGTTCGCCTCGCGCTCCAGCACGCCGTATTTCTCGGAGAAATCAAAGAAGCGGCGCGTCATGCCCGCGACCACGCCGACGTAGTTCGCGCGGAATTTGGCCCAAGTGCCGTTGCCGCAAGCCTGCTCGACGGCTTGGTTGAACTCGGCGTCGGTGACGCCGTCCTGCTTGCACTCGATGACGGAATAGGGCTTCTTGCGCTCGTCGTCGCGGAAAATAACCAAGTCCGCTCGGTCGCTGGGCGTCCGATCGGGCACGGTGATTTCAACGCCGATTCGGGCTGGTTCATACCCGTAGCGGTAAATCAACTCCGCCCAGAACTCGGCGCGGACTTGCTCCTCAAGGTCGGCGTAACGTTCGGTGTGGTTGACCGCGACGTAAGTGATTTTTTGCTGTTTGCCTTCGCCGGAAAGTTTAGCGTGCCCGTCAGCGATGGCGCGGTCAAGGTAGCTCATACAGGGACTCCAATTCGCTCGCGCGCGAATCAGCCCTGTCTGGTTGACTGTCTCCAAGGGATGTCGTGCCCAAACAAGTGGGACGTGCCTACTCACGTCCCACTACAGGCACTGGTATGCCCTTGGAAGAACGCTTTGGGCACGCCCCAGTCGGGGCGTGCTTTCAAGCGCTGTCTTCCAAATGAAATTACCAGTTTCGTAGTGGACAGCAGCCGAAGCTACGCGAAATCAGTTTTGGTGTTCTTGGTTACTCGATAATTCTGTATTCTCTGTGACGCGCGGAGTGTAGCGCAGGCGGCGAGAGCGCGGCAAGGATTGCTTCGCTACCCTTGCCAGTGGCAAAACGATTCGCAGTCGCCGGTGTTGGAACAAGTCACCAGATGAAAGGAAACGAGAACTAACCATGACCGCCGCGCTCGTATCGGGAATCCTGCTCGGCCTTTCCTGCGGACTGGTGCCGGGCGTCCTGCTGACGCTCGTGCTGACGCAGACGCTACGGCACGGTGCGCGTGAGGGCTGCAAGGTTGCGATTGCGCCGCTGGGATCGGATCTTCCCATCGTGTTGCTCGCGATGTTGTTTGCATCGAGGGTGTCTGCGCTCCGGCCTGTGCTGGGCCTGATCTCCATTGCGGGCGGAGCGTATGTGCTGCATCTGGCATGGGACAGTTTTCGGCCGGTGCGCGTGGACGCAGATGCTCCGGAAGTCCAACCACGCTCGTGGAGCAAAGGCGTCTTCGCAAATCTCCTCAACCCGAATCCGTGGCTGTTTTGGTTTACCATCGGGGCGGCAACGCTGAACAAGACGATGGCGGAAAGCGGGTGGGCAGCGGCGGTGTTTCTCGTCTGCTTCTACGCTCTACTGGTCGGGAGCAAGGTCGTGGTGGCAGTGCTCGCGGCAAGATCACGGACGTTTCTGACCGGCGGCGCTTACCATCTCATCATGCAGGCACTCGGCGTGTTGCTGGTTGGGTTCGCGCTGTTTTTCTTCTGGGATGGGTTAAAGTACCTCGGTGTCGTCAGCGGCAGTTGATCAGGACCATGAATACGCTCAAATCCTTCGTGTCATTCGCAATCATCATGTGTGCCGCGGCGCTTGCTGTCGCGGCCCCATCGTCAAAACCCAACATCATCGTCATCCTCGCCGACGACCTCGGCTACGGCGATCTCGGTTGTTACGGCCACCCGAAGTTCAAGACACCGCATCTCGACCGCATGGCCGCCGAGGGCGCGCGTCTCACGTCGTTCAACACGCCCGCGCCGTTCTGCGCGCCGTCGCGCGCGTCGCTGCTCACCGGCCGCTATCCGTTCCGTTGCGGCATGACCAGTAATCCGACGCCTGACGCCACCCCGGCGGCCGACGCGCTTGCGTTGCCGAAATCGGAAATCCTGTTGCCGCAACTTTTCAAGAAAGCCGGCTACGCCACCGGCATGGTTGGCAAATGGCACCTCGGCCACAAGCCGGGCTTCTTTCCCGTCAACCGCGGCTTTGACGACTATCTTGGCATTCTCTACAGCAACGACATGCGCCCGGTCCAACTGATCGATGGCGAGCGCGTGGTCGAGTATCCGCTCGTGCAGGCGACGCTGACGCGCCGTTACACCGAGCGCGCGCTGGCGTTCATTGAGAAGAACCGCGGCGCACCGTTCTTCTTCTACTTCGCCCACGCCATGCCGCACAAACCGCTGGCGGCCTCGGAGGCATTCTACAAGAAATCCGGCGGCGGCCTTTACGGTGACGCGCTGGCGGAACTCGACGACAGCGTCGGCCGGGTGCTGGCGGCGCTGCGCGAGCTGCAACTCGACGAGCGGACGCTGGTGGTGTTCACGAGCGACAACGGCCCGTGGTTCGGCGGCAGCAGCGGAGGCTTGCGCGGCATGAAAGGCTCCAGTTTCGAGGGAGGCTACCGTGTGCCGTTCATCGCGCGCTGGCCCGGCAAGATTCCCGCCGGTCATCTCAGCGCCGAGCCGGCCGTGACGATGGACGTGTTTGCGACCGTGTTGAACGCGGCCGAAATCGCCGCGCCGGCCGATCGCGTGCTCGACGGGAAAGACATTATGCCGCTGCTGACTTCGAACGCGAAGAGTCCGCACGAAGCCGTGTTCGGCCATCAAGGCCCGCGCCTGGCGACCGTGCGTGACGCGCGCTGGAAGCTCCACGTGTTTCCACCCAGCGACATGCGCCTGAAACCCGGACCCGACGGACGTTGGATTGACCCGCGCGGGCCGGACGGCGTGACCATTCTCGCGCCTTACGAACAATATCAACCCTCCGATTATCCCGGCCTGCGCAGCGGCGATAAGGCGAAAGCCATGATGCTCTTCGATCTCCAGTCCGACCCCGGCGAGCAAAAGGACGTGGCCGCCCAGCATCCTGAGATCGTTGCGCGGCTGAAGGCCATTTACGACCAGACGAACAAGGATGTTCCCGTCCTGCCGCCGCGCCGCCCGTAGGTGTGGGATTGCTAAAAGAAATGCACTGGCTGCGTTCTACATTTCCGTCGGGAGGTTGGCGATAAGGGCGTTATTGGCGTTGAGGACGGAGTCTTTTTCGAGCGTGAGGGCGGCGTTGGCGCCATCGGTGACGGCGCCGCGGACGTTGCGCACGAGGACGGCGTCGCCGATCTTCGCGACGTTCAGACCGGCAGACAGCAGCGGGTCGTAGAGACGGGAGTCTTTTTCAACGAGCGCCAACACAACGCTGTCCACCTTGAGACTGGAGCAGCGGAACTCGTTGTCCATGAGAACCACCTCGCCGCTCTTCTTGATTTCCGTGACGGTGGATTGGCGGACGATGGTGACGGGTTGGGCGCAGGTCTTGCCTTTGAGTCCCTCGCCGTTGCCGCCTTTGAACCGTTTCAGCATCACGTCGCGATGGCACGGTTCCATCCACTCGGCGAAGTCGCGATGGGACGTGACAACATAAACCTTCTTGCCGGCGTGGCCGAGCCGCTCGGCGGCGTCTGCTGCGCCGAAATGGCCGCCCCAGATCAGGACGGTATCGCCGCACTCGGCGGGCGGGAGTTTGTCAGAGGGGTAATGCTGGCACTTCTTGTTTTTACAGCGCAGCACGTCCTCGAAGGTGATGACGAACGGCAGGTTGATACCGGGAACGTCAGGCCGCACGACGCGGCTTCCGGTGGCCAGCAGCACCGCGTCGAAGTCCTTCAACCGTTTGACGTCCGGCTCGGTGCGGAACTGGACCTCGACGCCGAGCTTCTTGATCTGGCAGCGGAGCCAATCGGCATACCAGCGCATCTTCGTCTTGCCGGGCACGGTGCAGCAGCACAATATCGCGCCGCCCAGTTCGCCGGTCTTCTCGAAGATCGTGGCCTTGTGACCACGCAGGGTGGCGATGCGGGCGGCTTCCATGCCGGCAGGGCCGCCGCCGATGATGGCGACCTTCGCGGGCTGGCGGGCCGGAGGCAGGTGGATGAAGCGTTCGTCGCCGACGGCGGGATTGATGGCGCAGCGCATGTCACGTTTGATCATCAGCGATTCCTGCCAGCAACCAACGAGACACGAGATACAACGCCGGATTTCTTCGGGGCGGCCGGCCCTGGCTTTGTTGGCCCAATACGGATCGGCGATCAACTGGCGGCTGAATCCCACGAGGTCGGTCTTGCCCTCGGCGAGAATCTTCTCGCAGTAGTCCGGATTGCGCAATGAGTGGCTGGTAATGACGGGAATCTTCACGTGCTGCTTGACGGCGGCGGCGGCGTAGGTGTTCCAGCCTTCCGGGTAATACATCGGGTCCATGACTGTGCCGGGGGTTTCAAAGATGCCCGCGCTGATATCCACGTAGGCCACCCCGCTCTCTTCCATCAACTGCGCGATCTTGATGCTCTCATCGAGCGTGCGCCCGCCTTCGAGCCATTCGTCACCGGAGTAACGGATGCCGACGGGAAAGTTCTTGCCGCACTTGAGCTTGATGCGGTTGACGATCTCGAGCACGAACCGCATCCGGTTGATGAAACTGCCGCCGAACCGGTCGTTGCGTTTGTTGACGTAGGGACTCATGAACTGCGCGATCAAATAGCCGTGCGCGCCGTGCAGTTCCACGGAATCGAACCCGGCCTGTTGGACGCGCCAGGCCGCTTCGGCGAATTTCTCCGCCAGCGCGTAAATCTCCTCCGGCGTCATGGCGCGGCTGGCTTTGCCCTGTGCGATATTCTCGGCATAGATGACCTCATGACCCGCCGAGCCGGGGAGGTCCACCACGCTGTCGCTGGCGGATATGAGGTTCTTGCGCGGCCAGGCAGCCTGCCGGCCCGGATGCTGGAGTTGCACGGCGCATTTCGCGCCGTGGCGGTGCATGGCCTCGGCGAGGTTCGCCAAACCGGGGATCAACGGGTCTTCATCGGCTGCCAGGCACGTGACGGTGGGCCGGCCGGTGGCCCTGTCGGGTGTGGTTGCGCCGACGATGATGAAACCGCAGCCGCCCTTGGCGATTTCCTCGTGGTAGGTGATGACCCGCTGGTTCACCGAGCCGTCGGCGTTGGCGGAACTGATGTCGGTCGGCACCATCGCAATGCGGTTGGGCAACAGCATCGTGCCGATGGGAAGAGGCTCGAACAGATGGGGATAGGATTGATTTTTCATGACGGGTCTTGTTTGGGTGGGTCGCACTCGCTGACGTGAGAACGCGGAGCGTCGTCCGCTGACAATACGTCAGCCGTTTCCTCGCGCTGACAGCCGCAACAGTTTCACTTCTTTCCCTTTCGCCACTCGCGGTTCAGTTCCTTGACCAGGTCGGCGGGCATCAGGCCGTCGTGGACGATCAGGCGGTAGCGCAGGTGAAACGGCGCCTGGGCTTTCAGCATCACCGGTGTTTTTGCGACGATGCACGGGTTGACCATCCAGACGTAACGCGGGTTGTGCCAGGTCGCGGGCGGGTTGGCCGGATGATCGAGCACGGTTACGCCGAGAGTCTTGCCGTTCGTGAGCTTGATCGTGTAGTCGGACCACTCGGTGGCCGGCCAGTTCAGTTCGGGCACGGAGTAGTGCGGGTCGGGCAGGTTGATTTTGCCTTTCGGGTCCGCATACCACGACTCGCCGTCGTTGCGCGCGCGCACGCAGAAGCCGCCGAAAGCCGTGTGGCCAAGCTCGAGGTCGCAGACCGGCGTGAGCTGATAGTCGAGGTCCATCACATATACGCCACCCTGCTCGCGCACCGTGGCGAGCGTCAGTTCGTCCATCATGGTTTTGCCGTCGATCTGCCAATCGTTTCGAATCTCCACCGTCACGTGGCGCGCATCGGTGTCAGCGAGCTTGATGGATCGGTTGGTGATGACACGACCCGTGGTGGGCGCGAACTGGCCCCAACCCCAGAAATCGCCGCGGTTGATCATGAAGCCGCGGGTCGGTCCCAACGGCCCGAACTTGGAGAAATCAGCCTTCTCACGGAACTCCATTGAATGCCACGCGAGGAACACACCACGGTGGTGGTGGTGATCGCCCGGAGCAAGGTCAGTGAGCCGTTCGCCGGAGGGCGTGTTGAGCGGATGGAAACAGCACGTGCTGTTGGCGGCCAGATTGGTTTTCTCCGGCTTGCGCGTCATGTAGGTGAACACGACGCGGCCTTCGGGTGATTTCAGTGTCATGCCGTAGTCGTCCGGCACGAGGGTATAGTTGGCGGCTTGCATGGTTTGGACTGTCGCGGCGGCGACGGCCAAGAGCGACAGCCACACCGCGCGGCGAAGGTTGGAGGGTTGTTTGGTTTGCATGACGAATGGCCTCAATCGAGCTTCTTGACCTGGATGTTGCGGTACCACACCTGCCGCCCGTGGTCTTGCAGGCCAATGTGTCCTTTGCGGGCGAAGTCCTTGAGCGCTTTCGCGAACTTGTTCTTCGAACCGTCCGGGTTCTTGTTCGGCTCGGTCCATTGGTTCAAGTCCATGTCCACGAGGTGCTCGCCATTGAGAACGACGGTGATCTTGCTGCCTTTGCAGGTGATCCGGTAATGGTTCCACTCACCGGGCGGTTTGATCGCGTTCTTGGAGGGCGCCTGGCAGTCGTAGACGGCACCGGCGGTGCCGCCGCGAGAGAGGTTGGGCTTGCCGTAGGAATTGGTGATCTGCACTTCGATGCCGGTGTAGACGGGGTCCTTCAGGTCCGCCGTGCGCAGGAACACGCCACTGTTGGCCTTCTCCGGGATCTTGAACTCCAGTTCCAGGATGAAGTCCCTGTATTGCTCCTTGGTCCACAGGTAGTCGCTGTTGTGTTCCTTGCCGTCGTAGTCGGCATGTTTGAGCGTGATGACACCGTCCTCGACGGCCCAGGATTTTTCCGGTCCCATTTGCCAGGCGTCGAGTCCCTTGCCGTCGAAGAGCGGGACGAAGCCAGGCTCGGCGGCCGCAGCCAGCGATACGATCATGAACGAAGCGATGAGGGTCGGGTAGAGAATGCGATGGATGGTTGTTTTCATGGTGGTTATTTTTTTGCGGGCACGTTGTCGCGCCATGGCTTCCAGCTCTTGTATGTCTCCTCCAACGGCAGGCGTATCGGGAGTTTGGGTTGGGGCGCATTGGCGATGTTGTAGAAGATGTAAAGGCCGGCCTTGCCGGGCACGACAATGTCGTTGCGACCGTCCTTGTCCATATCAACGATGAGGACTTTCATACCCATCGAGATGGCGCCGTTGGGCGGCGGATTGATGTTCTTCACGCCGGGATACCACGGGAGGTGGTTGTAGTAGAGAATGTGCCGCGTGAACTCGCCGCGTTGTATCTCGTACCAGAAGCCGAAGAGAGGGTCGTAGCAACTGACGTCCCGCCCGTGATGCGCGAAGAGCCGTTTGCCCGTCACGAACTCCGGCTTGCCGTCACCATTGATGTCGCCCATCGCCATCGTGTGGCACTGGCCGAAGTCCTTCTCGATCCAGTGCTGCTTGAAACTGCGTTTGCCGGACGCATCCACAACCTGCTCCAGCCACGCCAGACCGTAGTGGTGCGAGATGCCGGCAATGATGTCGTTCTTGCCGTCGCCGTTGCAGTCGTAGACCAGCACCGGATGCGACGCCGCAGTGCGGGCCTCCGGGTTGTCCAGGGGGTGCAGCGTGTAGTCGGCGTGGAATATCCACCGGCCTTTTGCACGGTCGGCCGGCGCTTCATACCAGCCGGTCGGTGTGACGATATCCACGCGGCCATCGCCGTTGATGTCGCCCAAACCGTTGCCGTGGTATTCCCCCTCGGTCCCGATGACGTGCTCGACGAACCACGGTTCGCGATCGATGTGTTCCAGCCACGTCAGGCCCTGTCCTTCCACCGGCGCCCAATGGTTGCAGAGGATATCCTCGTCACCATCGCCGTCGATGTCACCGTGGATGACGCCCTCCATGTTTTTCGCGGAGTGAATGCGATGCGCCTTCCACTTCACGCCGGGCTTGCCGGGATTCTCATACCAGAATGCGCCCTTGATCCGCATCCAGCCCGAACTGACAATGTCCGGCCGCCCGTCGCGGTTCACGTCCATTGCGAACTCGCTGTTGTCGTCGGTTTCCGGCCCGTTGGTCTCGGCACCGTCGCGGAAATCGGCGTGCTTCTTCCAGTCGGGCGCTTCATACCAGTTGCGGCCCGCGGCGATGTCCAGCTTGCCGTCGCCGTTGAAGTCAGCCACCGAGCAGCACTCGCAGAACGGTCCGAACCAGTAACTGTCGTTGGCAGGGTCGTGCTTCGGCCCGTCAATTTTCGTCGGGATAAGGATCGGCTCGCCTGCGCACAGCCACGAGAGCGGCAGTGCGGCCAGTCCGGCCATCCACGTCAACCAATGTGTTTTCATAGTCATGGGAGTTTTCGGAGTCTGGTTGATTCGGTTTCCAATCACAGCGTCCAGCCGCTTCGATACGGCTGTGCCACCAGTTTGTTGGCCGACTCGACGTTGGTGACGCGCGCGTTGGGAGAGTCCCATTCGATGCGCTGGCCGGTGCGGATGGCGATGTTGCCGAGCAACACCGCTTCGGTCAGCAGACCGGCCCACTCGAAATGGCAGCCGGCTTTTTCGCCGCCCTTGATCGCCTCCATCCACTCCGCCCATGTACCGCCGCGGCGGCGCAGTGTTTTGGGCAGATCGTCGAACTTCGACGACTCCGTGATGGGCAGCAGCTTCGGGCCCAGCATCTTGCCTTTGTCGCCGATGTAGAGCACCCCGTCATCGGGCAGTGGCCGCCCTTTGATCTCATGCGGGGGAGGCGGTTTCAGCCCGCCGTCATACCACACCACGCGCACCGGCGGCATCGCGCCGCGCGCGGGGTAATCGTAGGTGACAATGGCGGCCAACGGCGCGGTCTCGTCGAACGCGCGTGTGGTGGAGGCCTGCACGGCGACCGCGTGCTCGAGCTTCAACGCGCGGAACGGTGTGTTGAAGTAATGGCAACCCATGTCGCCGAGCGAGCCCGTGCCAAAGTCCCACCAGCCGCGGAAATTCCATGGATGATACACACTCTTGTGGTATGGCTTCTTGCCACGGGTCGCGACGATCTGCTGCAGCACCAGATCGTTTTCCGGCCACTCGTTCTTGAACGGACGCATCGCCGCCGGGCCGATCCACAGGTCCCAGTCCAGCGTCTTCGGCACCGCGTCCTGTCCCGGTGGGCGCGTCATGCCTTGCGGCCAGAGAGGACGGTTGCTCCAGATGTGGACTTCGCGCACCGCGCCGATCGCGCCGGCCTGAATCAGTTCGCAGGTGCGGCAGGCAGGCTCGCTCGTGTTGGCCTGTGCCGTGACCTGGGTGCACACACCCGCCTGGACCGCGGCGGCAACCACGGCGCGATTCTCCTCCACCGTGCGGGTGAGCGGCTTGACGCAGCAGACGTGTTTCTTGCGGCGCAACGCGGCGAGCGTGATGACCGCGTGCGTGTGATCGGGCGTGCCGCAGTAGACGGCGTCAATCTTGTCGCCCTCGGCCTGGAGCATCTCGCGATAGTCACGATAGCGCCGCGCCTGAGGCCACTTCTTGAAGGCCTTGTCCGCGTAAACATCGTCCACATCGCAAAGCGCAACGATATTGAACCCTTCCTGATCGCAGGCCCTGAGCTGGCCGAACCCCACTCCGCCAACGCCGACACCGGCGAGGTTGACTTTCGAGCCCGGCGAGGTCTGTCCCGGTCCGCCAAGGACATGGCGCGGAACAATGTGGGTTGTCGCCCAGGTTGCGGCGGCAGCGGCGAGGAATTGTCGGCGGGAAACGCTCGTGTGAATGAATTTGCGTCGGGTCGGGGAATGGTTGTTCATGGTGGTCTTGCTCACTTGTTCTGGTTGTTTTCGGGTTCTGCAGAATGGGATGGCCGTGGTTCCTTTTCCGGGACCGCGTGCAGCCGTCGCAGATAGGCGACGAGGTTGCTGGAGTGCGATGCCAGCAATTTCGCCGCGCGCTCGGCCTTCCCCTCCTCGAACGCTTCCACGATCGGCTCATGCTCGAACGCAATGCCGACCACGTCACCATTCGCCAGAAAATCCATGATAAAACGTGTGCGCACCTCAAACGCCAGCGACGACCACGTGCGCAACAACGCTGCGTTGCCCGCCGTTTCCAAAATGTGCCGGTGAAACGCCTGATTGCACTGTTGATAGGCGACGAAGTCCCGCTGCTGCGCCGCCTTCTTGATGTTGTCGTAGAGCCGCCTTAGTTCCGCGCAATTGCCCTTCAGTTTCGGCGCCGCCAAACGCGCGGCCAGCGCGTCGAGCGCCGACTTGACCTGCAAAGCCTCCACTGTCTCGGCGAGGCTCACCTCGCGCACCCACGCACCCTTGTGCGTGGCGGCTGCGAGTATGCCCATCGTCACCAGTTCGCGAATGGCTTCGCGGACGGGGATCGAACTGACGCCCAGTTCTTCGCAAACGCGCGCCTCCACGATCCGGTCGCCGGGCGCGAGCGCGCCGCTGCCGATACGGTCCAGGAGATGATCACGGATTTGGTCTCGCAGAAGGTGACGCTTGAGGATGTCTGCCATGGCGGCGGAGTTCATATTATATATGATATAGTGTCAAGAGTTTTTTTATTCCCTCTCTCCCGCGTACTGTATTGCCACCAAACCCTCCATGACCTCGGCAGCATGGGGCACGCCTGACAGACAGCATTGCCACGACCGCCACTGCCGGGAATACGACGCCGGCAACGCGCGGAAAAAAAATCCGCAACGAAGTGAATGCCCGCGTGTTCAATCAACCTGAACCATTGGTGGGGCGCGGGAAATGAAGCGGTCGCGCCACCCAACGGTCTGCCGCCCGGAGCGGTCTTTCAGGTGGTTGACTCCAGCCGTTCTGAGGGCGGTGACAGGGAACCGACGGTTCAGGTCGAACTAATATCCAAGGCAGGTTTATGAATGCAAAGATCACCGTTGTTCTTTGTGGCGCGCTTGTCGCGGTCGCGTTGCCGGCCGCTGCCGCTGGAGACTCCAAACCCAACATCCTGCTCCTCGTCGCCGACGACCTCGGTTGGGCCGACGTGGGATGGCATGGTGCGAAGTTCCACACGCCCGTGCTGGACCGGCTTGTGCGCGAGGGAGTGGAGCTTGATCGCCACTATGTCCAACCGGTTTGCACGCCGACGCGGACGGCGCTGATGAGCGGGCGCTGGACAAGCCGTTTCGGACCGCACGTGCTTGCGCCGTCGAACTCGCGGGCGTTCCCGCCTGGCACGCCGACGATTGCCTCCGCTCTCAAACAATGCGGCTACGCGACGCACATCTCTGGCAAGTGGCACCTCGGGGCCAAATTCGAATGGGGCCCGAACCACTACGGTTTCGACCACAGCTACGGCGCGCTCTGCGGCGCGGTGGACCCGTGGACGCACAAATATCGTCCGGGGCCCTACGAGGACACCTGGCACCGCGACCTCAAGCGTCTCGACGAGGAAGGCAACGCCACCGAGCTGGTTGGACGTGAAGCATTGAAGTGGATTCGCCAGAAGAAGACGCCGTGGTTCATCTACGTGCCGTTCTTTGCCGTTCACATTCCCGTGGACACACCGGCGGAATACAAACGGCTCTACGCCGGCGTGAAGTTCGATGGGGATCCGGCGAAGAACGATTCGCTGCTGCGGCTGGCGGCGTTCGTCACGCAACTCGACACAAAGGTCGGCGAATTCATCGCCGCGCTGGAAGAGACCGGCCAGCGCCGCGACACGCTCATCGTGTTCACTTCTGACAACGGCGGGCAACCTGCGGGCCGGAATCCATACGTTGGCAAGGTGCCCGATTCACCTGCGCTCAGCAGCAACCTGCCGTTGCGCGGCCACAAGAACACGCTCTACGAAGGCGGCGTGCGCGTGGCTGCGTTCGCCAACTGGCCCGGCAAACTCGCGCCGCGCAAACTCACGGCCCCGCTTCACGCCGTCGACTGGATGCCGACGTTGACGAAACTCGCCGGGTGGCAGCCGCCCGCGGACTTGAAGTTCGACGGTCAGGACGCGTGGCCGCTGCTGACCGGAGCGGTGGAGAAACCGGCCCCGCGCACGATCTACATTCCGCACCCGTCAGGCGCCATCGTATTGCGCGACGGCTGGAAACTCATTGTCCGCAAGGCGACGAAGAAGAACAAGGCGGGCACCGAGCTGTTCAACGTCACCGCCGACCCGTTCGAGGAGAAGGACCTTGCGCAGACCGAGCCGGAGAGGGTGAAACAGTTGCAGGCCATTCTTGCTGACCTTCGCGCAGGCGACCTGAAGGAAATACCGAGAGATGCCGGCGACGGCGTGGTGGACAAAGCCGATTGAAAACGGCGTGAAGTGAGTTTTCCATGAAACATCGATTCGTCATTCTTGTGATTTGTTGTGTGGTTTGCGGCCATTGGCTGATGGCCGCCGAAGCGAGCCCGGCGCAGTCGGGGGCGTCCGGGGCACGACCCAACGTCGTTCTCATTCTGGCCGACGACCTCGGCTATGGCGATGTCGGCTGCTATGGAACGACGAAGATCAAGACGCCGAACATTGACCGGCTCGCGCAGGAAGGGCGGCGGTTCACCTACGCCTACACACCCGGCTCGGTTTGCTCGCCGACGCGCTACGGGTTGATGGCGGGCCGCTATTTTTGGCGCGAACCGCGGCATCATCCCACGGGCGTTCACGCGCCGGGCGGCGCGCTGTTGTTCGACCTCGACCGGATCACGCTTGCCCGGCTGTTCCAAAAGAACGGCTACGCCACCGGCGCGGTCGGCAAGTGGCACCTCGGATTCGGCAAGGGCGACGATCCCCGCGTGCGCTACGACTTCAGTCAGGAGGAAATCAAACCGGGGCCGTTGGAAGTCGGGTTTGATTGGTTCTACGGCATGGCGGCCAACGTCGGCAACCAGCCGCGCATCTACATCGAGAACCACCGTTTCGTTGGCCGCAAGCCGGGTGACAAGGTGAAAATGGTGGGCCGCGCCGACATCGAGCCCTGGAGTCCCGATGCTTATTACAAGGAGGATCATGTGGCCGGCGATATTGCGAAGAAGGCCGTGGAGTTCATCGAGCGGACGGCGGGCAAGGGCAAGCCGTTCTTCCTCTACGACGCCTCGAACATCGCCCACAACAACATCACCCCCGCGTCGGAATTCGCCGGCAAGAGCGCGTGTGGTCCTTACGGCGATTTCGTGCAGGAACTCGACGCGCACGTCGGCTGGGTGCGCGCCGCATTGGAAAAGGCCGGCGTGCTCGACCAAACCCTCATCCTGTTCACCAGCGACAACGGCGGCGTATTGCCCCGAAACGAACGGCTCGTCGCGCAATGGCAGGCGCGGCAGGCGGGCCATCTCGTCTGCGGCGAGTTGCGCGGCGGCAAACACAGCATCTACGAAGGTGGTTTCCGCGTGCCGTTCATCGTGCGCTGGCCGGGGCAGGC
>CAZGGF010000170.1:0-3093 GCA_964524715.1 uncultured Verrucomicrobiota bacterium
TTCCAGATCTTCCGACACTTTCCCGCTGAACGCGCAGATTCCACGTTTGCTGGCTGTGATGAACTCGATGAAATATTTCAGTTCCGGCAACTCCGGCATCTGGCGAAGCTGGACAAGCGCATCGCTGACGTTGAGGCCGCCGAGGTAAAGCGTGCGAAACGCCTGCTTGAGCGCGGTGCGGGTGGCAAGGCTCGCGCCGGCACGGCGCAGACCGATGACGTTCAAGCCACTGACGTCGTTGGTATGGTTGGTGATGCAGTAGGGAGGCACATCCTTGGAGACGCGCGAGCCGCCGCGCATCAGGGAAAGCGTGCCGACCCGGACGAACTGGTGGACCAGGCAGTTGCCGCTGATGTTGGCGCGGTCCTCGACGATGACGTGCCCGCCCAGCGTGCCGCCGTTGGCGATAATCACGCTATTGCCAACCTGGCTGTTGTGGCCGACGTGGCTGGTGCACATGAAGTAGCAGTTGTTGCCGATGCGTGTGGTGCGGTCGTCCTTGAGCGCGCCGCGGTGGACGGTGACGTGTTCGCGGAAGACGTTCTTTGCGCCAATTTTCAGGAATGCTTCGCTGCCGTCGTAACCAAGATCCTGCGGGTAGTCGCCGATGACCGCGCCAAAATGAATGACGTTGTCGGGGCCAATGTCGGTCCATCCGGTGATATACGCATGCGGGCCAACCTTGGTGCGCGGCCCGATGCGGACGTGCTCTTCAATAACGGCGCAGGGGCCGACCTCGACCGTCGGGTCAAGCTCGGCCTTCGGCGAAACAATGGCAGTCGGGTGAATACTCATTCGATCAAACCCATTTCTTTCAAGCTGACGAAATCTTCCGTGCGACCTGTGTCGCGTTTGCCGACAATAATGTGGTCAATCACGCCGATTTTCAACAACCGACCTGCCTCGACCAGTTCGCGCGTGATCTTGATGTCGTCGCTCGATGGCGTAGGGTCGCCGCTGGGGTGGTTGTGGACGAGGATGACGCTGGCGGCGCCTGCGCGGACGGCTTCGCGAAAAACCTCGCGCGGATGCACGAGGCTGGCGTTAAGCGTGCCCTTGCTGACCTTGATGTCGCGGATAAGGCGGTTCTTGCTGTCCAGCAGCAGGGTGTGAAACTCCTCCACTTCGAAGTGCTGCATTTCCTCCCGCAACTGGTCGGCCACGTCGCGTGGCGTGCGGAGCAAGGGACGTGCAGCGCGTGACTTCGGCAGCCGTGCCGCCAGTTCAAACGCGGCTTTGAGTTGCACGGCCTTCGCAAGACCGACGCCTTTGACGGCGCTCAGTTCCTCGACTGCCGCCGCAGCCAGTCGTTCGATGCTCTGGAACCGCGCCAGGAGGTCGCGGCCGATCTCAATGGCGGAACGTCCGCCGGTGCCGGTGCGCAGCAAAATGGCAATCAGCTCGGCGGTATCGAGCCGTTCAGCGCCGAGCGCGTGCAGTTTCTCGCGCGGACGCTCGGACAACGGCAAATCGGTGATTCGGTAAGCCACGGC
Organism: uncultured Verrucomicrobiota bacterium; assembly: GCA_964524715.1. GTDB lineage: Bacteria > Verrucomicrobiota > Verrucomicrobiia > CAIQCK01 > CAIQCK01 > CAIQCK01. The sequence goes on from CAZGGF010000170.1 coordinate 1,494, forward strand.
TGCATCCTACCGCTGCCATCGCCGCCTGGGAAGCGTTGGTTTTGGACGTTATTTGGCTTGTGGGACGAACAGGTTCAGCTAAAGTAGTGGCGTTCGATGCTAATCGAACCGAGTAAATGGGAGCAATGAACGTTAAGTTGGATTACGCTTAAGCCGTACAGAGGCCGGAGATTGATTATGGCTACCGGAAGTGGAAACTATGCCAGTCCAAAGATCGTAAAGGCTTTGGCCAAGACCTTTGGCCGGAACCTCCCGCAAGTCCGTGTTACGATGCGTGACACGAAGGACGTGCCGAAGTTCATCCAGAAACTCGAGGAGGTGCGCAAATTGACGGCGCGGCATTGTTTGCAGTTTGACTGAATGTAAGTGCTAGGCCAAGCCAATGTCCGCATTGCTGCTTGCTTCCTCTACGTCGTTTGAGTGTGTGGATCTCAGGCAGCCGTTTTCCAACTTCTGTTTCGTAGAGCGTCGTTTGGGTGATTTCCCCGCGATTCGCAGGCTTTTCTCTCAATCCCGTGCTTTTGGAGGCAAGACGCTGCTAATCGAAGATGTTCCCGCTGTGGGATCTGTGGCTTCAGAAAATGAAGATATTCGCGCGCGCTATTCCCATTACGAGATGCGAGGACTGAAACGGCTTACCTTTTGGGCGAGGGTCATCCGTTCCGAAAGAGAACTATCGAACACGAACACTCGGCACCTGCTCGGTTACGCGATCCTCAAGCATGATCACTTGCCAGCAAACGCCAAACAAGCCGGGCGCGATGGCTGGCATGTCTTCGAATCAGTCTTTGTTAAGTATCCTCACTCCCACAACTATGTGCCGGGGGCGAAGATGTTTCGTGTGCGCGTAGGCAAGGATGGATCGAATGTTTTCACTGTTCATGGAGTGATGTATTGCCAGCAGAATGGCCTGAACAAGGCGTGTGCACAGGTTGCCCTACGCAGCCTTTGCGTCCAGCATCTCGATGAAGACTTGGTGACCTATCGTCGCATCCATGAACTGGCGTCAGAAGCAAGCGGTGCGGATTTCGATCCGGCGAAGGGTTTGAACTCCACCCAAATCCGGGCTGTGCTCCGCGGCTTTGATCTTGGCTACGACGATATTGATTACGAAGCGTCGCCGCCGGAGGTTCGCACGGCATATCCTTACCAGAAGTTCCTCTATGCAGGCATGGAATCTGGAGGTGGCGCTTTGCTCGGCTTTAAGTTTGCCGGCTCCGGCGCGAGAAACGAGAAACACATCATCCCTTTTCACGGCCATACGTTCAATGCTGACACTTGGGTGCCCCACGCGGAGGCGGCATATTTTCACGTGGGTGAGGATACGAAATACCTGCCGAGCGAGGCGTGGGTTAGCAGCTTTATCGGTCACGACGACAATTTCGGCTCCAACTTTTGTGTTCCCAGACTTTACGTCACGAAGGAGCAAGTCCAGTATGTGGTCGGACTCCGTCCCAAAGGCGCGCAGTATGGGGGCGTGGTCGCGGAAGCGATTGCGGCGGACTACCTGTATTCGATTCTCCCCAAGCTCGACGCCGGGTCTAATGCGTGGTTACAGCGTCTCGTCTACTATACTTCGAGACAGGAAGTTACACTGCGT
>CAZGGF010000171.1:0-3367 GCA_964524715.1 uncultured Verrucomicrobiota bacterium
TCAGCCTTCGCAGTCCGTTGATGCTGCCTCGTGTCGCCATCGTGGACCCGACTCTCACGCACTGCCTGCCGCGCCATGCGACCGCCAATTCCGGCCTCGACGCGCTCAGCCAGCTCATTGAGCCGTTCGTGTCGGTGAAAGCCAATCCCATGACCGACGCATTTTGCCGCTCGGGCATGCAGCGGGTGGCATGCTCGTTGCGCCGCGCCTGTGAGGATGGCAAGGACGCGGCAGCGCGCGAAGACATGTCGTTGGCCAGCCTGCTCGGCGGTTTGTCACTGGCCAACGCCGGTCTTGGTGCGGTGCATGGTTTTGCTGCGCCCCTGGGCGGGATGTTTGCGGCGCCGCACGGGGCGGTTTGCGCGAGGCTGTTGCCGCGTGTGATGGAGGTGAATATCCGGGCATTGCGCGGACGCCGCCCCGGCAGTGAGACACTGCGGCGTTACGACGAGGTGGCGCAGCTTCTCACCGGCAATTCGCGTGCAACGGCGGACGATGGAGTTTCCTGGGTGGACGAATTGTGCGAATCGCTGGAGATTGCGCCCTTGGGCGCTTGTGGAGTCAGACCCACTCATTTCCCTGCGATTGTGGAAAAAGCCGCTGCCGCCAGCAGCATGAAAGGCAACCCGATTTTGCTCAGCCAGACTGAACTGCGCGAGATACTGGCGGGCAGTCTCTGATTGGTGAAATTGTTCTTGTTGACCGTGTGTGGCGTTTTCAGTAAGGTGCGAGAACGGTTGGAATTTTCCGTAGGAGCAGATGGTGGCAGAATCTCGACGGGTAAGGAAAAGGAGATCGGAATGAAAATTTATTCGGAGTCACTACGATGGTTGACGCCAGCGATTATGGCGTTACTGGTCTCAGGCGCCAGTGAAGCCTTCGCGCAAGCGCAGCCACGCGCCGCGAAACTGGATTTTCAGATCAAGCGGATTGAGACCCGGGCATACAATCCGAGAAGCGGCGGCGGTGAGAGCGGTCGCGGCGGCTCGGAGGCGGGACGTGTGCCGTGGAAATTGTTCGAGTGGGAATTTGACAGCCAGCCGGAGTGGGCGGACGAAGTTGAGGTTAGATGGTATGTGCTGATGGCCGGCAGACAACAGACACTGGCCACCGGCACTGACATCTACGTTTATGTGAAGAGAGGCCGCCGGCACGTGGCGGCGATGTTGATGCATCCCCTGGTGATGGAGCGGTGGATGGGCACGACCAGCCAGGCCAGCCTGGACGTGGGTGTGGAGATATGGGTGCAGGGCCGGCTGTGGAGTTTTGACGACACCAAACACACCCGCAAGCAGTGGTGGCAGCAGTTCACGCCGCAGGCCGGGTTGTTGATGCGCGTTGACGAGTCGCCGTTCATGACGACGCTCTACGCCGACTACGAGTGGTCGAAGTTTACGACCAGCAAGAAACAATAACCATTGCGGCAACCGGCAGCGGCGCGAACAGGCCGGCCGGTGGCAGGTTTAAACCAGTCAGCCAATTTTCAAATCGCCTTGAAAGCAAATCGAGTTCTAGGACTGGACATCGGCGCAGCGTCAGTCAAACTGGCGGTGCTGGAGCGTGAGAAGTCTGGCGGTGTGAAGTTGCTCAAGTACGGTGTCGCGGATCTGCCCGGAGACTCCGGTCAGGAAGCCGAACGCGGTGGAATCATCACTGCCACGATCAAGCAGATGATGCGTGAGCAGGGCGTGCGCAAGAGCCGCGCGGTCATCTCGGTGGCGGGCCAGTCAGTGTTCACCCGCTTTGTGAAACTGCCTGCGGCAACGCCGGAGAACATCGAGCGCATGGTGGGTTTCGAGGCACAGCAAAACGTGCCATTCCCGATGTCCGAGGTGGTGTGGGGCTATCAACTTATCGGCGGCGCGTCGGAAAAGGGCGAGTACGAGGTGGTGCTGGTCGCCATCAAGAGCGAGATCATCGAGTCGCTGGCCAAGGCCGTGGATACCGCCGGCCTGCACGTCGAGCTGGTGGACGTCAGTTCGCTGGCCCTCTACAACGCCGTTCGTTACAACTACGAGGTCGAAGATGGCTGCACGCTGGTGGCGGACATTGGCGCCAAGACGACCAACCTGATTTTCATCGAAAAAGAGAAGATTTTCACGCGCGCCGTGCCGATTGGCGGCAACACGATCACGCAGGAAATCGTGCGTGAATTCGAGGACCAGAAGATCAACTTTGCCCAAGCCGAGGAGTTGAAGCGCCGGAAGGGCTTCGTCGGATTGGGCGGCGCCTACGAGGAACCTGAAGACCCGTTGACGGCGCGGCTCTGCAAGGTCATTCGCAACGTCATGACGCGCATCCACGCCGACGTGACGCGATCGGTTATTTTTTACCGTACGCAACAGGGCGGCCAGCAGCCGAGCAGGCTGCTGCTGACGGGCGGCTCGGTGGCACTGCCCTACACGGATCATTTCTTCAACGAGAAGCTGCAAATTCCCGTCGAGTTCTTCAATCCGTTCCGCAACATCGCGCTCGCGCCGAATATCGACCGCGAGAAGCTGGCGGCGGAAGCCTGTGGCTACGGTGGCGCAGTCGGGCTGGGATTGCGGTTGGTGGCGGGCGAGTGTCCCATTGAGGTGAACCTGTTGCCGCCTTACGTCACTGAGCGGCGCGAGTTCAACAAGAAGAAAGTTTACTTCCTCGGTTGCGCAGTCGGCATGGCGTTGGTCGGCGCAAGTTGGGGCTACTATTACGATCAGCGCGCAGGGGTCGAGCAGGGGATTCTGGGAGACAACGGCGCGCCCGCCAAGGACACGGTGCGAGGCCTTAGCCGCACGTTAAGCCAGTTCGAAGGCCAGATCACCCGCCAACAGAGGAACGTGGAGCGTTACAACCTGATCAAGGACCAGATCAAAAAACTGGCCGAAGCGCGCGTGCGCTGGCATCAGATCATCGAAGAGCTTTCACAGCGTTTGCCGGCGGACACGTGGATCATACAGCTTCAACCGGCATCTGCGGGAGTGGCTGTTGGGCCCATCACGGGTGGCGTGGAGTTGCCGACGGCGCCGGTGGAGATTCAGCCGCCGGGTGGCCCGCCCGATGCGCAGAGGGGGGGCGTGCGCAAAGAGCAGCAGATTACCGAATTGTTGATCGTAGCTGGCAGCATTTACAAGCCGAGCGAGCCGCGACGGCTGCAGAAGCCGACGGACTATCTGACCGAACTGCGCAAGAGTCCCCTCTTTGACGAGAAGGCTACGAGCATCACCAAGGGACCGACGCCCAAGGAAGGTGACATCAACTTTACCTTCAACATCACAGTGCGATTGAAGGCGCCGATTTCGCTAGGAAGAACCTGCTCTCCTGGCTCAAGGACAATGTCGGCTTGACGATCGGTGCGATCATCAGCCTTGGCGTGCTTGTCTACGTT
>CAZGGF010000172.1:0-3023 GCA_964524715.1 uncultured Verrucomicrobiota bacterium
GACATGAACAAAAGCGAAATCCAAGCTCCAGTTCGCTGATCACCGGCACACCAGCGCTCTCGACTGCGCGAAGCAGCTCGTTCTTCGACGAGAAACCGGGACTAAGCACCGCCAGATCTGCGGCGACCGACCCCAGTTGCCCGACGCCGAGCCGTGTCTCCACGCCCTGCGCCTGCAACGCCGTGGCCGCAGTTTGTAGGGCTTCGTTCTTGGCATTGTCAACACCGATAACTCGCGCGCCGCGCTCGGCCAGCAACCGCGCCGCTGACACACCGCTGCGGCCCAAACCCAACACCAACACCGTCTTGTCCTGCACCTTGAGATTCATCGCAATTTGAGCGTCCCGAGGCCAACCAGCGCAAACAGCAGCGCCAGAATCCAGAACCGAACGACCACCTGGGTTTCGCTCCAGCCTTTCAGTTGAAAATGATGATGCAACGGCGTCATCAGAAACACCCGCCGGCCTTCGCCATAGCGGTGCCGGGTCCATTTGAAACAAGTGACCTGAATGATGACGCTCAGCGCCTCGACCACGAAAATGCCACCGATGATGACCAGCGTAAACGGCTGTTGAATCACCACCGCAACCACGCCAAGCACGCCGCCAATGGCCAGCGAGCCGGTGTCGCCCATGAACACTTGCGCCGGGTGGCAGTTGAACCAGAGGAAACCAATGCCAGCGCCGAACAACGCCGAGCAGAACACCGTCAGTTCGCCCGCGTTCTTCAACTGCGGAATATGCAGATATGCCGCGAGCTTCGGCTGGTCCGCCACGTAAGCCAGAATGCCGAGCGCTGGTGTGCCGGTGATCAGCGAACTGGAGCTTGGATTTCGCTTTTGTTCATGTCCGGTTGCTGCAATCACTGGCACCAACGGCAAGACGACAACGACCGAGTTGTGTTCGGCCGTGCTGCAAGCCGCCGGCATGATTGCGCCCGCGGCGGGAAACATTGGCCGCGCGTTTTGCGACCTGTTTCGGCGTGGTGACGCGAAGAGCACGGATGCGGCTCGGCTCGACGCGGTGGTGTTGGAAGTCAGTTCTTTTCAATTGGAACGAATCGAACAATTTCGGCCGAAGGTCAGCGTGATGTTGAACGTGACGCCCGATCATCTGGATCGTTACGATTCGATGCGCGATTACGCGGCGGCGAAGGAACGGGTGTTCATGAACCAGCAGCCGGATGACCTCGCGGTGGTGAACGCCGATTGTCTGGGCGACTTCGCCTCGTTGCGGCGGCCGGGCGCGCCGCGGCAAGTGGTGTTTAGTGCGCGTGGACGGCGCGAAGGTTGTGAGCTGTGGCTGGAAGGCACGAAGATTTTCAGTGCGCAAAGCGGTGAGCTGCTCGACATGGCAGCCACGCATTTGCGCGGTCCGCACAACGCCGAGAACATCATGTCGGCGCTGGCGGTTGGCGAGGCGTTCCGCGTGCCGTTGGATGTGGCGCGCCAGGCGATCATGTCATATCGTCCGCTGCCGCATCGATGCGAGTGGGTTGCGGAGATTGACGGCGTCAGCTACGTCAACGACTCCAAGGCGACCAACACGGACGCGGTGGAAAAAGCGCTGGCGGGCTATGACCGGCCGGTGGTGTTGATTGCCGGCGGCAAAGATAAAGGTTTTGATTTTGCAGCACTGAATGAGATGCTGCGTCGGAAAGTGAAGCTGGCAGTGTTGATTGGTGAGACGCGCGAGAAGATCGCGTTAAGTTGGTCGCCGGCAGTGCGTTGCGTCAAGGCTGACACGCTGAAAGCAGCGGTGGAGTTGGCGCAGCAAAACGCACAGCGTGGTGATATCGTTCTTTTGTCGCCAGCGTGCTCAAGCTTTGATATGTTTCGGAGCTATGAAGACCGAGGAAATCAGTTTAAGCAGATTGTCCGGACACTCGCGTCCGGCCAAAAAATTTCGCGAGCCAAACATTAACTCAAACCCGTAGTGAAGTAGCGCAGAAGGACCGGAGGAAACGTACACATGAACTCGAAGACGTCAAAGATCATACTGATTGCCGGGATGCATGTCGCGGTGATCGGAGGCCTGTTGTTGTTCGAAAGCTGCAAGCCGACGCGCAAGACGCAGGCGCCCATGGTGGCGCCGCCTCCAGGCGCGCCCGCTGCTGCGGTGATGCCGCCAAGCGCGCCCGCGGCCGCAGTGGTGCCGACAGAAGTGCCTCCGCCGCCCGTGCCGGTGACTCCGATTGCGACTGCGCCTGCCATTGAAACGAAGCCGGTCGTTGCGTCTGCGGCCAAGGCCGCCACGTCGAACTACGTGGTCGCCAAGGGTGATACGCTCTCCGGCATCGCGCACAAGAGCGGCACCACAGTGACCGCCCTGAAGCAGGCCAACAACCTCAGCAGCGACACCATTCGCATCGGCCAGAAGCTGACGATTCCGTCGCCGCAGGAAAGCGGACAGAAGGTGGCCGCCACGCCGCGCAGCAAGACGGTTCACAAGAAGAAGCCCGCCGCGTCGAAGAAGGCGAGCGCCGAAGCCGTTGCCGCTGGCGCCGGTGGCCCGTATGTTGTTGAGAAGGGCGCTATTCCCGTGACCATCGCCAAGAAACTGGGCATCAAGACCCAGGAGCTGGTTGATGCCAATCCGGGCCTTGATCCGAAGAAACTCCAGATCGGCCAGAAGTTGAATGTGCCGGGCGCTGGTGCGGCTGCTGCCCCTGCTGGAGCCGCCGCTCCTGCCGGCACTATGCCGGCTGCCGCGCCTGTGCCTGCTCCGACGGTCACGTCGCCGTCTTTGCCGGAACAGCCGCCCGCCACGCCGTCCATTCCCGCGGCGCCGCCTTCGGCTCCGAGCACTCCGGCTCCGTCACAGATGTAAACAGATAACACAACGAGTTCATGAAATCGCGGGAGACTTCCCCAGACCAGATCGGCGGCTGGGGAGGTCTCCCGGCAACAGTGAAACCCAAACTAGGTGAAGAGAAGTTTTGCGGCGATTCTAGTTAGCGTTTTGTTCTTATTGGGCCTCGGATTGGTGATGCTGTACAGCGCCAGTTATCCGTATGCTCAAAAGG
>CAZGGF010000173.1:0-17911 GCA_964524715.1 uncultured Verrucomicrobiota bacterium
GCCGCGACTGAATAGAACCCGCGGAGGCAGTGGCCGATCGCGCCGCGTCCGCGGCGTTTGAAGCGCTCATCGCGCGGAACGGAAAGGATCCGCGGCATCCGGCAGAATCAGCGCCAAGCCGAAGGTGTCGTTCTCCACCGCGCTCCAGCCGCGTGCCGCCATCCAGCCATCGGGCACGAAACCGGGCTGGTCGTCTTTCGGCGTGGCAACCGGACCGTTAAGCTGCGCATGAAAGCGCCCGCCCGGAACCACGAACGGGAAGGCGAAGTAGCCGTATTTCATGAACCGGACGTTGCGGTCGCGGTCGTAGAGGTCGGTGACGTGGAAGAAGGCGTCCTCGATGTCGATGCGTTTTTCGTGCGCGGGAAGCGACACCGTCTGCTCGATCCGCGCGCCGGAGGGCTCATGGTCCATCACGATCCTCACCGTCGTTCCCAGAGCGTCGGCCGCCACCGAGAAACGCGCGTTGTTGGGACTCGTGAAGGTCTTGTAGAAGTCCCTCGTATAGACGAACTGGTTGCAGCGATACGGGGAGGAGGTGTCGAGGATCTCCCTGCCGAGCGCGTTATCGAAAATCGATTCGATGCCCCCGTCCGGCGAGAACCGGACCTTGTAAAAGCGGTTTGAGACTTCCGGCGGACGCACCGTGGCCGCACCGAATGACAACGCCGGGAGCGTGGAAAGCGATCCACCGCCCACCACCGTTTGGCCGAAGGACGGCACGGTCGGCGACAGGGCGCGCCTGCGTCCGCCGTCCGCGCCGATTTCGACGATTTCGCGGCGTGGCGTGAGGGTGGGATTGAAAAAGGCCAGATGCCGCGGATCCTTTCCGTTCCGCGCGAAGAGCGCTTCCAACGCCGAGGACGCGGCGCGATCGGCCACGGCCTCCGCGGTTTCGATCCAGTCGCGGTGCTGCATCCAGGTTTCGCAGACGCGCCGCCCCGTGTAGCCGCTTACGCCGTAGGAATGTTCGTCGTTACATATCAGGGCCCACCACGCGCGCACGATTTCCTCCCTGTCCAGCACGAACGCGGGCGAAAGCCATGAGGCCAGCGTCGCCATCGCCTCGCCGTCCGCGAGAGCGGCGTCGGCCGCCGCCTTGCGGGCGGCCAGCTGCGGCGTGCTTGCGTTCATCAGCGACCAAATCGCGGTGATGTCACCGCGGATCACTGGTATTTTGTCGGCGAACCTCGCCCGAATGATGTTGAAGGGCTCGGAAAGGCTGCCGGTCGTTTTCAGGCACGGCCACTTGAAGTCGCCGTTCCAGTGCCGGCATATCGCGGAAAGACGCGCGTTCGGCATTTCGTTGTCGTCGAAAGACGGGGCCAGCCAGACATCGAGCGGATAGCGTGCCTCGAGGTCAGCGAGGGACTTCACCATGCCCGGGACGATGGATTCCGGCGTCACTTCCGCGGGCGTGCGGGAAACGAAGCCTGCCCCGTTTATGGATCTCTCATCAGGAAGGCCGAAGGCCCCTCCCAAATAACCGGGATTGACTAAGACGAGCATCCTGCTTGCGGAGTCCGGACCCTCCCACCAGAAAAGACGCCGTCCGGCACCAGGATACTGAGGGCCGCTATACCCTTTCGGACACGGCACATAGCCGTTCGGCAACCAGAGGACGTTTTTGATTCCGGCACCCACATAAGGCTCGACCAGTCCCCAGCTGAGCCCGGGGAAATCAGTCATCATCATGCTGTCGCTAGTGACACCGAAGGTCTCGCGGAGCCATCTTTTCGAATAGGCGCTTCTGCAAAGCTCCTCCATCCCGTAAACCGGCGTGACGTTGCCAGCGCAGGTCGCGCCGATGCCGATGCGGCCCGGAACAACGCAATCACGGACGAAAGCCTTCACGGACTTGTTCCCCGAATAGCGCATGAACTGGTCGAAGAGCCATGTCCCTTCGACGACATAACGGTACGCAGCCGGATCCGTTGGATCCGGCTGCTCCTCGACCAGCCTGCGGGCCTCCTTCATGAACCTGTCGGCCATGAGCGCCTGGACATACTGCGGTTCATGGAGCCCGATGTCGCAGTGCGAGGACGAGAGCACGTAGATCGTCCAATGGCGGGGCTGCCTCCAAACGCCTTCGCTTCGCGCGATGACGCGTCCGCCGCCGTCCTTGAAGACCCAGCGGCATTCAGGCGAATCATCACGTTCGGGCAGCATCACGTGGCATCTGTTCTTCCCGGTGGCGAGGGTGCCAACCGTGGCGGACGCAAGGAGTTCGCCACCATTCCACGCCTCCAACGCGCAGCCGTCATGGACGGCCGAGCACGTCACATCGAGCTCCACTCGCTGTCGACCGTCCTTCGAAACGAGCGACGTTGGGCGAACGGACAACGTCGCTGCGGATGATGGCAGAACAAGCGCCTCTTTCGTGGTTAGCACCAGCGAAAGGGCGAAGGCCAAGGTCAAACGGGCAAGAACCGGTGGTCGATGACGGATTGATTTTCGGAGTTTCAGAATGCGTTTTTTTACTTAAGCCGATACTTCCCATTTGGCTTGTCGTTCATGGCGTCAGTTTGAGTATGAGGGGGCTGGTCTTCCTGGAAGAAGACGGCACTGCTTCACTTGGCTGTCAGGAATGTGGCAACGCCGTGCAATCCGGGTTTGATCTTGTGATCGGGGTTGCTTATCTGCACTTTGACGCGAAACGCGCCGCTTCTTGAATCCACCTCCGGGTCCACAAACACGATCTCTCCACTCAACTTTTCCTGGCCTCGAAGCGGAATCCAGACTTCCGCTTTTTGTCCCACCTTGATCTGGCCAGCGAACTTCGCTTCGGGGTATGCCACGAAGTAAAGCGAGTCAATATGGACCACGCGCAGGATGTTCTCGACACCTGCGCTGACCACCAGCGTCTCGCCGATCTTCTTCAGTTGCCGGACGACGACGCAACTGATGGGCGCGTACACTGTCCGCAAGGCGACGTCTTCGAGCGCGAGCTTGTGATTGGCGACCGCCTGGTCGAACTGGCTCTGGGCGTTCAGGTAGTTGAACTCCCGGGTGCGCAAGTCTTCGGCGTTGAGAATATTCTTGGCCTGCAGCGCCTTGCCCGCCTCGTAGTCCTTCTTGTAGCGGTCCAATGCGTGTTTGGCGGCATCCACTTGGGCTTTGCGCAACTCGACCGTGAATCGTTCGATCGAGTCCCGCAGTTTGACCAGCGGCTGGCCCTTGGGCACGAGATCCCCTTCGGCGGCCAGCCAGACAATGGTGCCGCGCAGCTCGCTGCCAACCTCGATTTCCAGCAACGGTGTCAACAAGCCACTGGCTCGGATCGGTTCTCCAGCGACCGCGCGAACTGCCACAATTGCCGCCAACACTGCATACAGACGGAAGCGAAGCATGCCAATAGTGAAGTCCCTGTCGGGCGTTCAGTCAAGCACTGTGCGCGAGGTGTGGAAGTGCCCGTCCGCCGCCTGTTGCCTTTTTGCATTTGAGTCGGATGGAGACGGGTGCTAGGGTGCACAGAAGCAAGAGACGGACAAGGGCCATGACCGTGCCGTCAGCGATCAGCCAAGGCGGAAGCATATGGAAGAGGATATTCAATTACGGGATCTGATTCGTGCATTGTGGCGCCAGAAATGGTGGATGATGATCGTGGCGCTTCTGGTCATGGCGATTACCCTGGTCGTGTCGCTGCAGATGCCCAAAATCTACCGTGCCACGGCCACGTTGGTGTCGCCGGAGGTGGATCAGGCGTGGCCCACGCCGGATGGCCTGAAAACCCGTTTCGGAGCGGCCGCCGTGGGAGGCGCCATTCGTCCCAACACCACTGCCACGGACGTAATCGTGGGGTTGTTGAACAGCCGGCGTCTGGCGCTGGCGGTGATCGAGAAGTTCGACCTCATGCGCGTCTACTGGGACGAGAGGTTGATCAAACTGCCGCCCATGCCATGGCAGGAGAAACATGAGGGGCCTCTTCTCTCGGACATCGTTGATGAGCTTCAAGATCGCACCGACATTCGCGTGACCGCGCAGGGCATCCTCTCCATCAGCGTGGAGGATCGTGAACCCAAGCGGGCTGCGGCGATGGTCCAGTGTTACTTGGATGAGCTGGAGCGGATGAACATGGAGTTGCAGACCACGTACAACCAATACATGGCCCGCGTCGTGGACCGTCCCTTGGTGCCGGACCGGAAATGCAAACCGCGTATCGGCCTGAACATGTTCATCGCCGGCGTGGCGACGATATTCCTGTGGGTGGTTGGCGCCTTCTGCCGTCTGAACCTCGCCACGCCTGCTGTTCCCGCAAAGAAAGCGGAATTGGCCGGCGTCAAGGCAGAACTGACCTGAAACGAGGCTGTGCCCTCACGGCCGCATCCTATGACAGCACGACTGCTCCTGCTTTTCCTCATAGCGGTGCAGTTTGACGGTGTGGCAACGGTGTTGCGATTCCAGGTGCCGGTGGTGATCGCGCCGGTCTTTGCCCTCTGGAAGGAAATTGCGCTGGTGTTCCTGGTGGCGCTCTCCGCGATGGCGGTATTCAGGCAGGGAGGGGTGCGGTTGGCGGCGCCGCGGGCGCTGATTGCGACCTGGGTACTGATCATTGGGATGGGATGCATCGAGTGGTTGGTTTGCCAGGCGCGGGGCTCGGCGGAGCCATGGCAGTCGTTGATCGCGTTGAGGCGCGTCTATCTGCCCGCGATGATGTTCGGGATCATTGTGATGTCCTCCTGGCCGTTGCCGCCCCAATGGGAGATGCGGGTCCTTCACAGTCTTGGCTGGGTCACGATCATTGTCGTGGCAGCCGGTTTGTCGCAGTCGCTCAGTCCCAAGGCGTGGGAGATGCATCCATGGATCGCCCGAGCTGCGGAAGAAGGCTCGCTGGCCATCCGCGAGATCAAATACGTGTTCCGGCCATTTGGAACATTCGGGTCGCCATTCATGTATGGTGATTTTTGCACAATCATGACCATGTTGGCGCTCGCCTATCTGTTATTTCACCATCGGGCGCGCCTGATTTATTGGGTGATCTTTTTTGTGGCAGCCGTTGGCGTTTATACTTCCACCATTCGCACTTCCATTCTTGGTGCCATGGTTGGGGCGGTTTACCTGTTGATTGTCCGCCTGCAACCGATACATGGGGTCGCGTTTCGCGTCGTGCTGGCGTTGCTGTTGGTGGTCGGCAGCATGACGGCGCCATTCGCATTGTCGGAGTTTCGCAAGGCGACTGCGCAGGCCCCGGAGCAATCGGCGTATATGGCCTCGGGAAGCCTTGCCTCACGCCAGGAATACTGGCAGGAGTCCTGGAACCGGTTGCGAACGCCTGTTGATCTCGTCTTCGGCCTCGGGACAGGCGCTGTGGGTGGCACCCAGCAAGGCAAAGGGGACCGGGCGGGAGTGTTTGCTTACAACCCCGTGGATAATTTTTACCTCCTGGTGATGGTTAACCATGGACTCATCGGCGTGGTGCTCTGGGGTGCGCTGGTGGCGCAACTTTTCTGGTTGCTGGTGCGGGCGGCGACCATCAAGTCGGAGGCGATGTGGCTTCTCCATGGCACAACAGCGATGCTGCTGATGTTCATCGTTTCAAGCCTCTTCCACAACATGCCGGCACGGACGCCGGGAGCGGTGACGTTCTGGGTGTTGTCGGCTGTGTGCGCTGTGCGTGCCCACGATCTTATCCGCAAGCGTCAGGGTTCAGAGACTCCGCACAAAGCGATCACGGGGGCGTTGCCATCAGGAACCACTTGTCACCAGCAGGTTTAGCGATGCCGGGCGAGGACGTCATTAATCTGGTTCTTGACCCCCGTCAGGAGAGCTTCCAAAGAAAAGCGTCTTAACGCAACCGCATGGCCCGCTTCTGCCAGTTTCTGTGCAGAGGCAGGGTCTGCCAGCAGGCCGCCCATGGCTGCGACAAGGGCTTTCACATCGCTTGGCGGCACCAGCAGGCCGGATACGCCGGTTTCGATGATCTCGGGTGTGCCGCCCCCGCGCGTGGCCACCACGGGCTTGCGGGCAAGCATTCCTTCAACCAGCACGCGGCCAAATGGTTCCGCCTCCACAGCGGTGTGCACCACCATGTCCACCGCGCTCATCAGCAACGGGATATCCTGCCGAAACCCGAGAAAGTGGGCGCGGTCGGTCACACCTAACGCGGCCGCCTGCTCGCGTAGTTTCTTGGCGTAGGCATCTTCGCCAAAAATGGCATCTCCCACAAACAGCACATGGATTTTCGGCAACTGTGCCATGGCTTCCAACAACACATGCTGGCCTTTCCATGGCGCGAGACGGCCAAAGGCCCCAATCACAGGCACCGAACCGAGCCCCAATTGCTGCCGAACCGACGCCATCTGTTCGGGGGTCACAGCGCGGAAGGACGCCGCATCGATTCCATTGTAAACCGTTTGCACCAGATCGGCGCGGCCCCCGCTTTGGACAAATGCCTCTGCGGTTGCTTTCGAATTTGCGATCACGCGGGCAACGAACCAGTTGGCGAGCGTGGTGGCCAGCCAGAGATGAAGACGGCTCTCAAACTGCACCGTCAACGTGTCGCGCAGATGCCAGATGAGTGGTTTGTTCGCAAGCCACGCCACGAACGCCGACACCACCATGGGTTTCTGTCCGTTCGCGTAGATGAGATCGTAATCACGAGCATGTTTGGCCACCGACCGCGCCAAATGAATCACCCCGGCGACGGCGCGCAGGTCCTGGAGAAGCGTCGCCTGCCGGGAAACTCCGCTGACCTTGCGCGGGGCAGGCAGCACCTCGACGGACACGCCATACTGCTGCAATCGTTCCCGGAAGGGGCCGTCCGCGAACAGCAGGACTTTGCATGAACCTGCAAAGTGGCGGGCGATGTCCAGCAACGAGTACTGACCGCCGCCAAGCACTCCGGCATGGTCAATGAACAGCACCTTCGGTCCCGGAACATTACCGTTGGGCGGTTGGGTCGAAACAGTGTTTCGGTTTGCAGCCATTCCAGATGCAATTTTAGGGCAACACCGGAAGCGACGCAAGGATTACGCTTGCACGACGCGACTGACCGCGGGAACACGGACCGCAAAAGAAATGGGTCGTGATACTGAGGATTGAATTGTGTTCGTCCCGAGGGGTGACTATAATGACGCCTTACCCATGGCCAGTAACGCACGACCACGCAGTTCCGCCCACTTGTGGGAAGTGAACGCTATTTTGTTGCTTGGGATGAGCGTAGTGCTCTTCCTGAGCTTCGTTTCTTTTGTGCCGGGAGACATCTCGGCGCTTAAAGAGCCGCCGAACTCACCAGCGCAGAATTTCGTCGGGCCGCTTGGGGCATGGGTGGCCTATTTGCTGGCACTGCCGTTCGGGAACTGCGTATGGCTGCTGTTTGCACTGGCGCTCGGTTTCGGCCTCGCGTTCTTGTTTGCAAGCGAGCAGATGGGCTGGCGGCAGGTGTATTGGACGGCGCTGATGCTGCTGTCGGGCTGCGGGTTGGCCGACAAACTCCAGATATCCATGGATTCGACGCTGGCGCAGTGCGGACATGGTCCGGGCGGTTTCCTGGGGAGTTTCATCGCGGGCACGTTGCTTGCGCCGGTCGCGCCGGCTGGACCCTATATCATCCTGCCGACGATCTGGTTGATCAGCATCGTCATGTTGACGGGTTTCAGGCCGATTCATACCGGGGCGCTTTTGCTGATGAAACTTCAGGAAGCGTGGGCGGTGAAACGCGAGCAGGCGTCGGCTCCGTCGCGCCCTGACTTGCGTGCAGATCTGGTGCGCAAGCAGCGCGATGTGGAGCGTCAGATGCGCGAGCTGGAGAAGAACGGCAAACGATCCAAGGCCGAGGAGCCCGAGCCGGAGGAAGAAGAAGAGAAGGTATTGCCGCCGCAGAACATCACCATCCGGGATCACTCGTTGCCCACGCCGACCGTCAAACAGGCTGTCATTCCCACGGCCACGCCCGTCGGCGAAAAGGCCGCAGCGAAGGCTTTTGCCGCCGCTGCCTCGCCATTACCGGTGAGGGTCGAGCCCAAACCGGAGCCGGAACCCGAGCCAGAGCCAAAGGTCGAGGCGAAGCCGAGGGTTGAACCGAAGCCGAAGCCCGAACCCAAGCCTGAACCCAAACCGAAGGCTGTGCCGCCACCCGTGTCTTTCGAGAGCCCTGAAACCGAAGAGGCGCTTGCGGTGAGCGTGCCGAAACCTGCGCCTCGCCCGGCTGCGGAGCGCAAACCCGCCGCGGCACCCGCGGTACCGCCGCCCGCGCCGGTTTCCTACAAGAACTGGCAGCTGCCGGGTCACGATGTCCTGGTGCGGCCCACGCCGGACAATCCCGCCGCGCAGGTTGTCGAGGACTTGAAACAGAGCGCCGCCGTTCTCCAGGCGACACTGGCTGATTTCGGCCTCGACGTCCGCATCGGCGAAGTGATGAAGGGGCCTGTCATCACGCGCTACGAGATTCTCCCGGCACCTGGCGTGAAGGTTGAAAAAATCACCACGTTGCACAACAACATCGCGCTGGCGATGAAGGCCGCCAGCGTGCGCATCCTCGCGCCGATTCCCGGCAAGGCCGCTGTTGGCATCGAAGTGCCCAACCACACGACCACGGTCGTGTTCCTGCGCGATGTGCTGGAGTCGGACGCGTGGAAGAACACCAAGGCCCGCCTGCCGTTGGCGCTGGGCAAGGACATTGGCGGCAACGTCATCGTCGGCGACCTGGCCGACATGCCGCACCTGCTGGTGGCCGGGGCGACCGGTTCAGGCAAGACCGTATGCATCAACGCGGTCATCTCCGCTTTGCTGTTCCGCATGTCGCCGGAGGAACTCAAGTTCGTCTTCGTGGACCCGAAGATCGTCGAGATGCAGATGCTGAGCGCGTTGCCGCATCTGGCGCTGCCGATCGTCACAGATCCAAAGAAGGTGCTGCTCGCGCTGCGCTGGCTGATCAACGAGATGGAGCGGCGCTACCAGGTCTTTGCAAAGGTGGGTGTCCGCAACATTAACGGTTTCAATACGCGTGACCGCAAACGCGATCCGCAGCGCGCGCCCGCGGAGAAGGCCGGCGCGGATCAACAGATGGAACTGACGGTGCCGCGTGATTTTGAACTGAAGATTCCCGACAAGCTGCCCTACATCGTGCTGGTGGTGGACGAGCTGGCCGACTTGATGATGACCGCGCCGGCGGACGTGGAGATGTCTATCACGCGGCTTGCGCAACTGGCGCGCGCCACCGGCATCCACATGATCCTGGCGACGCAACGGCCGAGCGTGAACGTCATCACCGGCGTCATCAAGGCGAACGTGCCTGCGCGCATCGCTTTCCAGGTCGCCAGCAAACAGGACAGCCGCGTCATCCTGGATGCCAACGGCGCTGACAAACTGCTCGGCAAGGGTGACATGCTCTACCTGCCGCCCGGCAGCGCGAAGCTGATTCGCGCGCAGGGCGTCTATGTGCAGGACGAGGAGATCCGGGCCGTTGCCGAGTTCCTCGGCAAACAAGCGCCGCCGAGTTTTGAGCGTGGCATTACCGAAAAACTCACCGCCGAAACGCCTGCTGGTTCGGTGGATGGTGACGCTGAAGAAGACGAGGAGTTGGTGGAGCAGTGCATTGAAGTCATCCGCCAAAGCAAACGAGCCTCCGTTTCCATCTTGCAGCGGCGGTTGCGAATCGGCTATACGCGGGCCGCGCGTATCATGGATATTATCGAAGAACGCGGCATCGTGGGTCCACACAAAGGCGCGGAGCCGCGCGACATCTTGATTGATCTGGACGGAGAAATCCCGTCCAACAACGGCGAATAGTTTTTTAGGAACAGGTTTCATGGAAACGATTGGTCAGCAATTACGCGAGGCTCGCGAGCGCAAGAAGATATCGATCGAGGCTGCTGCGCTGGGAACGAAGATCAAGGCCGAATACCTCACCGCGCTGGAAGCTGACCAGTTTGATCGGATTGAGGCGCCGGTTTACGTCAGGGGATTTCTCCGCATCTACGGTCAATACCTTGGGCTCGATCCGAAACCGCTCGTGAACCAGTTTGCCAACCTGAGATCGGTCGAGCCTGCCGCGCCTGTCGAACCCTCCAAGCCGATCATCCATCGGCCTATTGGCAAGACTTCGACCGCCGCGCTTCCTGAACCCCAAACGCCACTGTCGCCGGTGTTGCTGCTTATGTTGCTGGGCGTTGTCATTGCCGTGCTCATGGTGATCTGGGGTGTCTGGGCGATGATTGGCAGCTCGGGGCAGCCCAAGGGCGAACCCAAACCCAAGGACCAGCCTGCCGCAAGTGACGCGCCGTCCAAGCCCGCGGCGGAATCATCTTATCTGAAACCCAAGGGAGTCGGTCCCGCGTTGATCATTGAGACGCCGCGCAAACCGGTGCATACGCTGACCATCCGGGCGGACGAACCGTGCGAGGTCACGGTGACAGTGGACGGGGCCGTGTTGTTCCGGGGCAGCATGCCGCGCAACGAGGTGCGCAAGTTCGACGCCAGCCGCACTATCCGGATCAAGGTCAATGACGGCAATGCCATCCATGCCTGGTATGATCAGAAAGACCTTGGCAAGGTTGGCCGCCGCCGTGAACCGGTTGACAAGCAATTCTAGCAACGTGACTGACGCTGGATGATCCGTGGCGGGAGATTCCCATCACGGATTGCGAATCACACGATACGCATTACGCTTCCTCATGATCCAAGTCGGCCTTATCAACCTCGGTTGCGCAAAGAACCTCGTGGATGCCGAGACCATGCTCGGCCATCTGCTCCAAGCCGGCATGACGATCGTTAACGACGCCAGCCATGCTGACGCGGTGATTGTCAACACATGCACCTTCATCGATCCCGCCAAGGAGGAAAGCGTCAACGCGGTTTTTCAGGCCGATGAAGTGCGTCGCCGTTTACGGCCCGATCAGGCGTTGATTGTCAGTGGTTGCATGGCGCAGCGATTCCCGGACGCCTTGCGGAAGGAGATGCCGGAGATCGATGCGATCATGGGACTGAACGAAGTGCCGAAAGTGGCCAGCATCGTCCGCCAGGCCATCGCGCACCGAAAGTCCGCCGGAATGCGAAAGAGCCGGACGGCAATCCAGCCAGGCCGGTCGTCCGGGACAATCGCCCACGCTTCCCGTGTTGTTGCGCCGCTCAAACTCGTTTCCCGCCGTGCCACCTACATCGCCGACCACGATGCACCGCGTTTCCGTCTCACGCCGAAACATTTCGCGTTTGTGAAAATCGCCGAGGGCTGCAACCACCCATGCACCTTTTGCGTCATCCCGCAGATTCGCGGACGGCATCGCAGCCGTCCGGTCGAGAGCATCGTCACTGAGGCTCGCCGGCTTGTGGCTGATGGAGTGAAGGAACTGAACCTGATTTCGCAGGACACGACCTACTATGGTCTCGACCTCTGGCCTGCCAGCGCCCGTGACCAACGGCCGTTCGACCACACGCAAAGCCGGAACTTCACACAGTCGTCGCTCCTGCCGGTCCGGAGAACAGGGTCCAGGTCTTCAAATCTTCCCACGCTTTGCACACTGCTCCGCGAGCTTGATGCCATTCCCGGTGACTTCTGGATTCGCCTGCTTTACACGCACCCGGCGCATTGGAGCGACGAGCTTATCGAAACCATCGCTGCGTCGAAGAAGGTCGTTCGCTACGTGGACCTGCCGCTCCAGCACATCCACCCGGAGATGCTCGCTGCAATGCAGCGTGAGACCAGCGAGGCATGGGTTCGCGGATTGGTTGCGCGCATCCGCAGCCGGCTTCCCGGCATTGCGATTCGCACCGCGTTCATCGTTGGTTTCCCCGGCGAGACAGAGAAGCATTTTAACCATCTACTCGATTTTATCCGCGAGATGCGATTCGAGCGGCTCGGTGTGTTCTTGTATTCGCAGGAGGAGGGAAGCCGGGCTGCGGCACTGCCGGGGCAGTTGCCGGAGAAGGTGAAACGCGAGCGATACGCCCGCGCAATGGCGTTGCAGCAACGCCTCAGCCGGGAACGAAATGCCACGCTGGTTGGCCGACGGCTGCGTGTGTTGGTGGACGGACCCGGCACGAAAAAGGGATATGCCGGGGTTGCACGCAGTGAAGCGGACGCGCCGGACATTGACGGCAGGGTTTATCTTGCCGGCAGAAAATTTCAGCCCGGCAAGTTTCTGGACGTGACTGTGACCGGCCACAGCGAATACGATGTGACCGCCAGGAGATCATAGACATTTAACATTGCATGACGTATCACGAGTTGCACTGAACGGATGAACCTGCCAAACAAACTGACACTCTCGCGCATCGTGATGGCGGTGTTTTTCGTCATGGCACTGCTGTTGCCGCGTTTCCCATACGGCAAGACCTTGGCGTTCGTATTATTCATCATTGCGAGCATCACGGATTGGTGGGACGGCTGGCTGGCGCGGCGCAACAAGATTACCACCGCTTTCGGCGTCATGCTCGACCCGCTGGCTGACAAGATTCTGACGTGCGCGGCGTTCGTTTGTCTGGTGGAAATCGATGCGCCGGGCCTGCCGCCGGGCCAGCACAATCTCGTGCAGGCGTGGATGGCGGTGATCATCATTGGACGCGAGTTTGTCATCAACGGCCTTCGCCTGATGGCGGCCCAGAAGGGCGTGATATTGCCGGCGGACCTGCTTGGCAAACAAAAGACGATTTCGCAGATGGTCAGCATCAACTTCATCCTGCTCGGCCTGATGCTCATCGAGGACTGGCCGCGCTTGTTGGGCGAGTACATGCCGGTCTTCGAGAGGTGGTTCCCCTTTGTGTGCTTTTGGCTGATGATGCTGACGGTGCTGCTGACCGTGATCAGCGGAGTTTCCTATCTCATCCGTGGCCACCGACTCTACACGCAAGATATCTGAGCGGCTGGCGCTCGTGATCGCGACCGGCTTTGGCTCCGGCTGTCTGCCGCTCGCGCCCGGTACTTGGGGTAGCCTCGTCGGCGTCCTGTGGTTTCTGGCGCTCTGGAAACTGAACTGGCTTGTGCCGGGTATCCTCGTTGGTCTGGGGCTCAGCGTCGCCGCCGCGGGAGTCGGCGAACGGCACTTCGGGCGCAAAGACCCGTCCCAGGTGGTTGTGGACGAGATGATGTGTTTCCCGCTGGCAATGCTCGGTCTGCCGGTCTCGCTTGTGTGGATTGCCGCGGCGTTCGTTCTCTTTCGCCTGTTCGACGTGGTGAAACCCCAGCCGGCGAATTGGGTGCAGCGCTGGCCCGGCGGATGGGGCATCACGGCCGATGACGTCGTCGCGGCGCTCTACACCTGCGGTGTGCTGCACGCAGTGCGGTGGGTTTGCGGGTAACGGTTCCTGGGCGTATGCGCGAGGCGAGGTCAACAGAGTAGGACAGGCGTCCCGCCTGTCCCATTATCCATTACTGGACAGGCAGGATGCCTGTCCTACTTTGCCGATCCCGTCAGACGCGCGCGGCGCAAGTAAAAGGGGAGGGATCTGCAACGGGCTTCCGAGGTGAGGCGAACCGTCCCGGTGAGCCGGGGCGTTTCTTACGAGAGAGGCAGCGCGGCTCGGCGGGACGCCTCGCCCCACCGACGCCCACTTCCTTCGATCCGGGTCCACAGGAGGGCAAAGGGGCGAATATCTGCTGGAAGGCTCATGTACCCGGGTGTTTTTGGGGCATTCTTCTTTTTCTTCCACCGGCTTGCAAGGCGGCGGCGCGTCCCTATAATCCTCGCACTTTATGGCAATCGAAGAATGGGATCATTTGCAGGCACGGTCGTCGCTGTGTAACGGCTGTCAGAAGGCTTTTGAGGACAAGGAAGATTATCACACGGCCTTGTCGCTTACGTCGGAAGGTTACCAACGGCGCGATCTGTGCCAGGCTTGCTGGGGCGCGACCGGGCACAGCACCGCCATCAGCTACTGGCAGGGCACGTTTCAGATGCCGCCGCCGCCGAAGCCGGAGGCACTCAAGAGGGAAGATGCCGAGTCACTGTTGCGGAAGTTCATTGACTCGAAAGACCCCGGTCACGCCAACGTCCGCTACATCCTCGCCATCATGCTGGAGCGCAAGCGCACGCTGAGACATCGCGACACCACCGAGCAGGACGGCCAGAAGATTCTCATCTACGAACACGCCCGCACCGGCGAGACGTTCCTTGTGCCTGACCCGCGTCTCCGGTTGGACCAGCTCGAGGCCGTGCAGACCGAGGTTTCCGCGTTGCTCGCCCCGCCACCCGCGCCCACACCCGTGGAACAGGCCCTGGCCGCCGTCGAGCAGGAGGCAAACGCCGCCGCAATTGCTGCGGCGGAGAATCAGCCTCCAGACGAGGCCGTGCCGCCAACACCGCCACCGCAGGGTTAACCCTTGGCGGGGTCGGCCACTGCATATTTGAGTTCGGGGGCGCCGCACCAGTCGTTGCAGCCGAGGTACATCCGCGTCAACGGACGCTGTGGCGCAAAACCGTAGAGCGCCATCAGTTGCCGGGCGGGATGGTTCACCAGCACGTCGGCATAAATCCGTTGTCCAGCCAATCGCGCGAGGCAGGCGCACAGCAACGCTTCGGCAGCTTCGGGTGAGCGTGACACCCACGGGCCAAGATGCCACGCGTTTGCACCGGGCCGGGCAAGGAGAAAACCCTCCAAGGGACGCAGGACGAAAGAGGGAGGACGGACTGTCCAGCAGAGGTCTGGATGCTCGCCCAGGAGACGTTGCAGGACGGGGCGGCGCGAAACGCCGAACGCCTCGCCATCCAGGGCGAGAATCGCCTCTGTGTCGCACTCGGCCGCTTGAACCTGGCAACCCGGGATGCGCGTTGCGCCATTGACTCTTGCCACGGTCTCGACGCGCTCCAGTTCGTACTCGTCGCGGAAACCGAGCGGCACATAGACGGTTTTTCCTGCGGGAGTGGCGTCGAGCTTGATGCAGGGCACGCCGCGTTGTTGGAGCCAGGCGATGCAGTGCTTTAACAGGGACTTGCCGATGCCAAGCCGCCGAAACTCCGGATGGACCAGCACCATGCCAATCCATGCGACCTTGCCGTCATGAATGGTGGTGGTGGCTGTACCCACGGGGCGGCCTTCCCATTCTGCCACGAAACAACCTTCAGGCGTGTAGCCAAGCAACGCACGCCAGTCGGCTTCGGTCTGGTTCCAGCCGGCGAGTGTTTTCAACTCCATCCCGAATGGGATGTCGGCGTGCGTCATCTGGCGGACTTGTAGTGCTGACATGGGTGGGATGTGTTTTGGTGTGATCAGTTCGCTTGCTTCTTCGTGCCGCGCAGGTGCTCGTCGAACCAATCGGCCATGGCTGCGAGGTCCGGCTCGCGGTCTTTCCAGCCGTGAGCGGCGCCGGGTTTGACGATAAGCCTGGCCTTGGCGCCGGCTTCGGTGGCGCGCTTCACGAAACTCTCCGCCTGCTGGATGGGCACGAGCTTGTCGGCATCGCCGTGGATGATGAGCGTCGGCGGCATTTTGGCGGTGATGAAATAGATGGGTGAGATTTCCTTGCCGAGTTTCTGGCGGCCCTCAGGCGTGTCGGCCTCCGGCCCAAACGCGGGTTTGTAGTTCTTCAAAATGCCAACACCGACCGCATCCTCGCCGGCGGTGCCGTAGTTCAGGAAATCGGTTGGAGGGAAGAAACACGCCACGGCCTGCACGGCGCTGCTTTCGCGGTCAATCGGGTCCTTGGCCTTGGGATCGCCCGGCCCGCCCTTCGTGCCCATCGTCACGGAGAGATGGCCGCCCGCGCTGCCACCGGTGATGCCGAAACGATCCGGGTTCACGCCCCACTTGGCGGCGTTGTGGCGGATGAATCGCACGGCGCGATGGATGTCCTGCGTGATCTCGGGGATGGTGAACTTCGGTTGCGAGCCATGCACCACCGCGAAGACCGTGTAGCCACGATTCAGGAACGGCGCGTAGTATTTCGGGTTGATGGACTGGTGGCTGGAGAACCAACCGCCGCTGACCATGAAGATGATGGCGTGACCGTTGCCATTTTTCGCTGGTTGCACCACGTCAAACGTGAGCGCGACGCCGAACTTGCGTCCATAGATCACGTCTTCGGTGCGTGTGAACTCGACGTCGCCCTGGGCGAACGCGGGAGAGACGAGCAGCAGCAGCGACAGCAGGGTGGGAAGGTGGAAGGATGTTTTCATAAGTGGCGAATGACCCTTAGGTTGTCAGATGTTCCCGGAACAATTTCGACGCAACACTGTCGGCGCTGTAAAGCCGCTCGTACAACCTTCGCTTCAGTTCCGGCTCAGTCAGGCCGGGTGGGAACGAGGCGAGGATCATCTCGCGGGCGGCGTCGAACATCAGCGCGCCCATGACGAATCGCTCCTCGCCGGAGCGAGCCATTAGTTTCTCACGCACCATGCGTTCCACGTTGGCCGGCGTGTCAGTCATGCATTGCTTCCTGCCAGAGCTTATCCAGACCGAGTTCGCGCGTCCAGTGCGCCAGATAATCCGTGTCGCAGCCGGTGGACAGCAGGTTGCGCACGTCGCGCAACTGCATTTCCGAATGCGAGTCCTTGGCCCAGAACAGTTTTGAGATGATCAGGTCTTCTTTGCTCACGATGCAGATCGTGAAGTCCTGAATCTTGATGGGCTGGCGTCGCTCGAATTCCAGCCGTCGATAGACGCTGTTCTTGCGCACGATGCAGTCCACCTTGATGACACTCTCCAGATGGATCAAGTTGAACATGGACTCGCGGGCCACGGAATCGCTCACCATTTCCCGCGCCACATAGTAATCCGGCGTGAACAGCCGCACGACGGTTTCAACGTCCTTGGGTTCGATCGCGACGACCACGTCAATGTCGCGTGTCATGCGGGGCTGCGCGTAGTAGTTCATCGCCATCGAGCCCGTCAGCATGCATGCGATGCGAGCTTCGGAGAACCGCTGCGAAATATCCCGAACGATGTCCAGTTCGTTCTTCACGACGCCAATCTATCACACCGGTCGCCGCTTGCACGCCGTTTAACACACGCCGCCACTGTCGCGTTTTGCCGGCAAGGCGAATCGGGGCACTGAGGCCCCTCCTACATTCAGGACACGCCTTGCCCTTTCCGCTGCATTCGCTACCTTTGGGTGTTTGGCGACTGGCATGAGGCCAGTCATCCGAAGGAGAAACGATATGCCTCACGCGGTGCGAATTCATGAAACCGGTGGCCCGGACAAAATGCGCTGGGAAGAAGTCCATGTTGCCAGCCCCGGCCCGGAAGAAGTGCTCGTGCGCAACACCGCCGTCGGCCTCAACTTCATAGACACCTATCATCGTTCCGGCCTCTATCCGGTGCCGCTGCCGGCCACGCTTGGCATGGAAGGCGCCGGCGTCGTCGAAGCCGTCGGTCCGGGCGTGAGGGGATTCAAGGCCGGCGATCGCGTCGCCTACGCGAACCCGATCGGCGCTTACGCCGAGCGGCTCCTGCGTCCGGCGGCACGGCTGATCAAAATCCCTGCCGGCGTTGATGACAAGATCGCCGCCGCCATCATGCTCAAGGGCATGACCGCGTGGTATCTGATCCGGCGCACCTACAAGGTCCGCAAAGGCGACACGCTTCTCATGCATGCGGCGGCAGGCGGTGTCGGCCAGATTCTTTGCCAGTGGGCCACCCGTCTCGGCGCGACCGTCATCGGCACCGTCGGCAGCGACGAGAAGGCCGCGTTGGCGAAAAAGGCTGGCTGCCAGCACATCATCGTTACGGCTCGGGAGAAAATTGTCGAACGGGTCAGGGAAATCACCCGGGGCGCTGGCGTGCCGGTGGTCTATGACGGAGTCGGCAGGGACACCTTCATGGATTCACTCGACTGCCTCGCGCCGCTCGGCCTCATGGTCAGCTTCGGCAACGCCTCCGGGCCGGTGCCGCCGTTCAATCCCGTGATTCTCTCTCAGAAAGGCTCTCTCTTCCTGACGCGCCCGACGCTGTTTGATTACACCGCCCGGCGCGAGGGTTTGGTTGCAGCGGCGCGGGATTTGTTCGCCATGGTGAAGAGTGGGGCCGTCAAGGTGACGATCAA
>CAZGGF010000174.1:0-5760 GCA_964524715.1 uncultured Verrucomicrobiota bacterium
CGACAAGCAGCAATCTGCTTTCCCTTGATCGAGCCCTTTTGCTTCTTGTTTGTCCTTAATCTCCAGCTTGGCATACCTAGAAGCGGGTAGAGAACTGGTCCTTCATTCGGTGATTTCATTACGGGAAACGCGCGTTTTGAACGAATTTTCTAGTCAAGCCAGAGTGAGAAGTATATGATGTATGATCGTTAGCGCATATGATAGATAAAAGCCGTGATGGTCATCCTATCCGGTGTACAAATCGCAGCAAGACACTCCGCCTCTTGATCGTTGAGGATTCCGACGAACACGCGCTGTTGTATGCGAAGATATTAAGGGCGGGTGGTTACGCCCTTGTGTCGGAACGCGTGAAGACGGCCGGGGCCATGCGAGCGGCACTCAACCGCGGGCCGTGGGACGTTGTCATCTCGGATTACAAGATGCCGTTCTTCAATGGGTTGGCGGCTCTGCAACTGCTCCGGGAGAATGGATCCAGCATCCCCTTTATCATGGTTTCCGGCTTCATTGGCGATGAGATGGCTGCCGCGATCATCAGGGCCGGCGCTGAGGATTTCCTGTTGAAAAGCAGTCTGTCGCGGCTCACGCAGGTGGTGGAGCGTGCGATGAACGAAACCGGCGAGCGCCGACGGCGTGAGCAAGTGGAGCAAGCGCTGCGGCAGAGTCAAAGAAAGCTCCGTGCCATTTTTGACCAATCGTTCCAGATGATGGCTTTGCTGACGCTTGACGGGACACTCCTTGAAGCCAATAAAACAGCGCTGGATTTCGTGGGAGCAAAAGAACCAGATGTCTTGGGCAAACCTTTCGGGAGCATGCCGTGGTGGGGCCACTCGAAGGAGCTTCAGGAGGAACTGCGCAAAGGCATCAAGGCGGCTGCGAAAGGGAATCATGTTCGTTTCGAATCCATTCACCCTGCAGCCGATGGCCGTCTGCATCACATAGACTTTTCACTCAAACCCGTAACGAATGACGCCGGCCATGTGGCTTTCCTGATCGCTGAAGCCAGCGACATCACGGAACGCAAATGGGTGGAGGAAGTGCTGCGGCAAAGCGAGGAACGTTTCCGGTCCATCGTCAACAACACCAACGATGGGATACTCATTGTGGACGCGGTCAGCCAGAAAGTCCTGTTCGGCAACCCGATGATCCACCAAATGCTTGGCTGCACGCCCAAGGAACTGATGACGCTGGCGGTCAGTGATATGCACCCGCAGGAGGATCTCGCTGTCGTCAAGGAGGCATTTGACAAGCTGGAGCGGCGTGAGATCAAGGTGGCCCAGTGTATCCCTGTGAAGAGGCAGGACGGCAGCCTTTTTTACGCGGATATCAACTCATTTCCTGTTCAACTGGAAGGTAGAGCCTGCGTGGTTGGCTTCTTCCGCGACGTGACTGAACGCAAGCGGATGGCAGAGATGATTCAGAAGCTCAACGAGGAGCGGGAACGGCGCGTTGCTGAGCGTACCGCCCAATTGGAATCTGCCAACAAGGAACTCGAAGCGTTTGCCTACTCGGTGTCCCATGATTTGCGCGCGCCGCTGCGGGCCATTGGCGGGTTTGCTGGCATTCTGGCAGAAGACCACGCGAAACATCTCAACGCGGAAGGCCAGCGCGCTGTGGGTGGCATCCGTGCCGAAATCGAACGCATGGACAAGTTGATTGACGATCTGCTCGCGTTTTCCAGGACAGGCCGCCAGAAGATTCAGCCGGCAGCGGTGGACATGAGCGCGCTGGTGCAATCGGCCTTTGACGAGTGCGCGGCGCAAGCATCGGGTCGTGACATCCGATTCAAACTGCATCCGTTGCCGCCGGCACAGGGCGACATCAGTTTGCTGCGCGAGGTGTGGACCAATCTCATTTCGAACGCCCTAAAATACACAAAGCGAAAGGGCGTGACGGTTATTGAGGTTGGCGGACGTGTGGAAAACGGAAGTCTTTTCTACCACGTGAAAGACAATGGCGCCGGGTTTGACATGCGCCATGTGAAGAAACTTTTTGGTGTTTTTCAGCGGCTGCATTCCATGGAGGAGTTTGAAGGGACAGGGGTGGGATTGGCGCTGGTCCAGCGAGTGGTTCTGAGGCACGGCGGACGCGTGTGGGCGGAAGGAAAAGTCAACGAAGGGGCCACGTTCTACTTCGCGCTGCCCAGACACGCTGAATCCAATTTGTGATTCTCGACCGATGTATTGCCGGCCGGTCGGCCGGTCACAAATAACGTACTGCTTGCAGCGTGTTGAACGCATGCCTGGGGAGTGAAAGCGCCCGCCAATGTCAACGCGTCCTTGAGGACGGACAGCGGTTATGCTGGAGTGTGAAACATGAGCGCAGAGCTGTCTTCACTTGTTGTTCTTATCACGGGGGCGTCGGCGGGGATCGGCGCAGCCACGGCGTCTGAACTGGCGCGGGCGGGCTGCCGGCTCGCGCTGGCGGCGCGGCGCAGGGAGCGACTGGAAGAACTGGCACAGGAGTTGAAGACGCAGTACGGCACCGATGTCTTCGTTTGCGCTGCCGATGTGCAGGATCCGGAACAGGTCCGCACGATGATGGAATCAGTCATCCGACACTTCGGCCGTTTGGACGTGCTCATCAACAATGCCGGTTTGCTCCGCATGGCACCGCTGCTTGCGATGCCGTTGGACGAGATGGAGCATCAGATGAACACGAACTTCTGGGCGGTAATCCACTCCGTCAGGGCCGCCGCGCCGCTCATGGCGCGCCAGGGTGGCGGGCACATCATCAACATCGCCTCTGCGGCCAGCCGGCGGGGTCTGCCCTACATGACGGTTTACGCTGCGACGAAATGGGCGCTTGCCGGTTTGACCGAGGGATTGCGCGTGGAACTTGCACCGGAGAACATTCGTTTCACAACAGTGTATCCGGGCGTGATTGACACGGACATGCCGCGCAACGTGGATCGTTCCCGCCTGCCCGCGAATTATCCTGATCATGGCTCGTCACGATTGCCGGTTGGGCGTGTTGCGCAGGCGATTGCGCGTGCGGTTCGCAACAGGCGTGCGGAGGTTTATGTCCCGTGGTGGCTTCGCTGCATGAGCTGGTTGTGTGCGGTGTTTCCGGCTCTCCTGGATCGCGCTGTTCGATGGCACTACAGAATCAACGCGCAACAGCGAGGTCGTAATGAAATCCCCCGCTTGTTGTAGGACTGGGGTTCAGAACTTGAGGACGCGGAAGAGGTTATTGTAGTTGTCGGTCCAAGGGGGGAATTGGAGTTGGGGTTTGATCGCCTTGCCCCCGTTGCGTATCTGAGGCGCGTTCAGCAGGGCTTTGTTGGCGGTGACAATAATCTGGTCGGTGTCATAGAACCACGTTTCCATCTCGTCCGGTTCGTCACTGACCATCACGGCGGTCAGTCCAGCTTCCGCGGCAAGCCCCGCGACAACGGGGCCGATATCCACGTAGCGGTTGGTTGCTTGGAAGATCATCGCGCCGCCGGGTTTGAGGTGTTTTAGGTAGATGGCCATCGCCTCGCGCGTCAGCAAATGCAGCGGGATGGCGTCGCCAGAGAAGGCGTCGAGCACCAGCACGTCGAATTGCTGCGATGGCTCGCGTTCGAGGCTCAGCCGCCCGTCACCGAGCACCACTTCTGTTCTGGCCGGGCCTTGGGTCAGGAATGTGAACTCGGTTCGCGCCAGTTCCACCACCTGTGGATTGATCTCGTAGAATCGGAACTCATCGCCCTTGCGCGCATAGGCGATAATGGAGCCCGCGCCCAGGCCAACAACGCCGACCTTGCGCGGCGCAGCCGGCAGGCTTGTGAACAACCGCCCGAAGCCGCTCGTAGGCGCAAAGTAGGTGTTGGGCAAAAATCGCTCATCAGGATCGAGGAACTGTCCGCCGTGCAGGATGTCTCCGTGCATCAGCGATCGAAAAGGTTGCGGGGGGGCGGAGTCGGTCGTGCGAATGGCGCCGTAGAAATTGCGGCGCATCACGCGCGCGTCAGAAATCTGGTGCCGCACTGCCTTGGTGGACTCTCGCGCCGTTACGCCGATCATGATCAAGCTGATCATGATTGCCCACTTGCCTGTTCTCGTCTGCAGAGCCAGCAGGAGCGCGCAAGCCAGCACGAAGATCTCAATCCCCTCAAGTGTCAGCCACGTGGGCGACCACGGCAGGTGCACCGGCCGCCAACGCATGAACTCCAAAACAAAAACAACGAAGAGAAAGGCCGCAATACACAGCCACTCTGCCATGCGCGAACTTGATTTATCGGGAGTGAACTCAGCGTCGCGAGAAAACCGGCACATCAGCATTCGTATCGTGAGCAAGACGCTGCAAACAACCAGACCGATACTGATTTCGAAAAAGCCTCGCAGCAGATACGGCGCGGCAAACCCCACCAGCAGCCCGCCGAGCGCCCCGCCGAGGCTTATCATGAGGTAGAACGTCGTCAGAAACTGCGGTGCGGGCTTGCTTCGCGCCAGTTCGCCGTGGCAGCACATGCAGCACACAAACAGGCCGCCGGCAAAAACCGCCACGACTTCTTTCATCTCCAGCGAACTCGTGTAACGGGCCATCAGCGGCAGGGCCACCGCCGCCAGCGGCAAAAACACGAGGCGCTGATACCAGCGCGAATGATCGAAACAGAAGATGAAGCTCGCCAGATAGATGGAGAGTGGCGCGATCCATAGGAATGGCACCGAGGCAACGTTCTGACAGAGGTGGTTGGTCACCGCCAGCAGCATGAACGACCCCATTGCCGCCAGCGCCAGCCATTCCAGTTGCAGACCGATGCCTGGTTTTGCGGCTGCGGGCAGGTCGGGCACGGCTTTCTCCGCCGGTTCACCGCTGGATTGCGTGCCGATTGCGGCAGCCCAGACGCAAAGCGCCGCAAACAAGAGATAGCAGGCTGACCACACGAGCGACTGCATGCGCGCGCTCACCCACGGCTCGATGGCAAACGGATATGCGAGCAGCGCCAGTAGCGATGCGAGGTTGGAGAGCGCGAAGAGCCTGTAGGGCATGGCGTGATGATGCCGGCGCGCAAACCACGCCTGCACCAGCGGCGTGGTTGTTGAGAGCAGCAGATATGGCAGACCGATGGTGGCTGCGAGGAGACCGAGGATTTGCCAGCTTGGATTCTCCGCACCCGTTGGCTTCCATGACGCGCTGGGGATGATTGGCAACAAGAAGAGGCTGCCGACGAGCAGGACGGCATGGAGTATTGCCTGCCGTTGTGGCGACAGTCGGCGCGTCGTCCAGTCCGCGTAGGCGTAGCCCGCCAGAAGCGCCATTTGAAAGAAAACCATGCATGTTGCCCACACAGCTGCCGAGCCGCCGAACCACGGAAGAATCTGCTTGGCGATGATCGGTTGCACGAGGAAGAGCAGGAACGCGCTCAGGAAGATCGTGCCGGCGTAAAGTGGCAGCCACGAGGACCGGGAAGGTGTGGCGTCAGCGTTAGTCACGGCGGCCAGCCTATGGGTTTGCCGGAAAGGAGCAAGCGCGAAATCCAGCCGCAGGCGATTTTAGTGACGCCTTCGGTTTAACGTTGCGGTGTGCCATCCGCAGGCAGAAACCAGACCTCCATCACGCCTTTGTAGCCGTCGAGTCTGACGGAGTTGACCTGCATGAAGAGACGGCCGCTGGCAGGACTGGCAAATATCCGGTCGCAGCCGAGTTGGAAGGGCTTCCCGGTGGTGCCAATTCGGCCAACAAGGGACTGGTTGCGGAGCGATGCGCCAAGGGCGTTGTCGAGCGAGGGCGACCCGTCCGCCGTGGATGGGCCAAATAGTGGTGAACTGTTCCATT